>NZ_JBSPKY010000050.1:0-9828 GCF_053848025.1 Mesorhizobium sp. 128a
CCGGTAGAACCTGTCGCTCCGGTATCACCGGTTGCACCTGTGGCTCCTGTAGAGCCGGTTGCTCCAGTCGAGCCAGTCGAGCCGGTAGAACCTGTCGCTCCGGTATCCCCGGTTGCACCCGTGGCTCCGGTAGAGCCTGTCGCACCGGTAGAGCCAGTCGCTCCGGTATCACCTGTTGCACCTGTGGCTCCTGTAGAGCCGGTTGCTCCAGTCGAGCCAGTCGAGCCGGTAGAACCTGTCGCTCCGGTATCACCGGTTGCACCTGTGGCTCCTGTAGAGCCGGTTGCTCCAGTCGAGCCAGTCGAGCCAGTCGAGCCAGTCGAACCTGTCGCTCCGGTATCACCGGTTGCGCCTGTGGCTCCGGTAGAGCCAGTCGAGCCTGTCGCACCGGTAGAGCCAGTCGCTCCGGTATCACCGGTTGCACCTGTGGCTCCTGTAGAGCCGGTTGCTCCAGTCGAGCCAGTCGAACCTGTCGCTCCGGTATCACCGGTTGCGCCTGTGGCTCCGGTAGAGCCAGTCGAGCCTGTCGCACCGGTAGAGCCAGTCGCTCCGGTATCACCGGTTGCACCTGTGGCTCCAGTCGAGCCGGTAGAGCCGGTAGAGCCGGTAGAGCCGGTAGAGCCGGTAGAGCCAGTCGCTCCCGTGTCACCGGTTGCACCTGTGGACCCGGTAGAGCCGGTTGCACCTGTCGAGCCGGTCGAGCCTGTGGCTCCAGTTGCGCCGGTCGCGCCCGTCCCGCCTGAAGTACCTGTCGCACCAGTAGCACCGGTCGCACCGGTAGCGCCCGTGGCACCGGTCGCGCCCGTGGCTCCTGTCGAACCCGCACCCGTGGCGCCGGTCGCGCCGGTCGCGCCGGTCGCCCCCGCGGGTCCGGTCGCGCCTGCTTGACCTGTGGTGGCGATAAAAGAAGCGGTATCAAAGAAATTGCCATTATCGCCATTATTAGCATCTACCGGGGTAAAACTATAACCCCCTACAACGGGGGAAAGCGTGCCGTATAATTTGAAATTGCTGTCGTAAAGGAAATAAATATCAGTAGTGTTTGGAATTGTTATAGTTGCTAAAAAGTCATTGATTAAACCGCTTTGGTTTGCAGATGGAAGCTGAAACGCACCAACGACTGTATCATCTGCCTTATTAAGTGCCGGGTTAGTCGGCGGAGCTACGTGAGTATCGACTATATAGTACGTGTTGACAGCCGAAGAGTTGCCGCCGGCAGTTATGAGCCCATGGAGTGTAAGGTCGGCGGCAAGCATCCCCGAGTAACGGGCCACGCCAGCTGAAGTCATCGGAGGCAAAGGCGTGGACGAGCTTACGCGTGCGGATATCTCCCAGGAGCCGCCCAGGGCGGCCGCGCCAATCAGCGATCTTGATGCGCAAACGTCCGCGCCGATGGCCTCTTCCAGCGCGGCCACGAAGGTCTCGCCAGCATTCCCCGATGCCGTTTCGCAGCTCCACAGCCTCAGTTCGCCATCCGCGGCAAGCGCCCGGCCGATCGCGGCAAGATCCTCAGCCTCTTCCTTCAATGTGGCAGTCGACCACTCCCCTGCCGTGAAGCTGACCCGGCCAGGCGCGCCATGCGCGAACACGTGCACTGCATCGAGCCCGTTGTGCCCTGCCAATACGGCAGCGATCTGCTGCGCCACCGGTCGGTGGCCATCGAGCACAATCGCCTGAACCTCGGGTCGCACGTTGCCGAGAACCGTCGCGAGGTCGGAAACTGAAGGATCGACAAAAAGAAATTCAGAGGCGCGGGCCATGACTGGCTCCTGTTGGCTTCGAATTCGGTTCAAGTGGAAACCGCCCACCGGGATGGCCCGCGAGCGGTTAGGAGAAGGAGCTTGGGAGCCGTCATCGTCCAGACGGCCCGACTGCGCCGTCGGGACGTGCAACAGTGGGGCTCTCTACGCGAAGGAAGCTGCAGGCCTGGAAAGTCCCGCCATCGTCAAACGTGCCAATCGCCAATGAACCGGCCGCGGCCGGAACCTTGACGGTGACAGCGACGGCGATGCTTCGCTTGACGGCCTTGGGAAGAATGACCTGACCGACGACGGCGCTCTTGGCCGTGTCCAGGATAAAATAAGGCACATTTTCGGTCGTGTCGCCGATGGGCAAGACGCCTCTAACGGCAACTTCCATGACCGCAAACCCTGCTATGTAGCTCATCATCTTCTCCTCGGTCGCCAACGGCCGTGCCGCAGCTTCTCTTGGTTCGTACCCTTGGATTTCAATCGTTGGTTTCAATCGCTGCCGAACGTGGGCGCTCGCTGAGGTGAGCGTGGCGTTCGCAGGCGCGCGGCGGTCCACGGGACGCCGAGGAATACCCGTCAATCGCGGGGCAATCCTTGCTGGCGGCCAGGAGCGGATAATTAAGGGATTGATCGAAGCGGAAGCCCGTGCCGCGGGCGCATCGTTTCGTACTTGGTATCACACCAACCACAGCCAACTCCCAACACGCATGTCTCGATTTCTCGACGACAACTTGCGAGGGAATCGACTACTTGCGAGGGAACATCAGGTTGGGAAAACGCTAGACTTGAGTTCAAGGCAGTCCGACGTCTTCGTTGCACGCCACCAAACACTCTCTGCGCCCTCACGCAAAGAAGTGACTTGCTCCAGATACTCTCCTGGCTTCGCAGACCGCGCGAACCGACAGGCCTACTGCCCGGTCCACGGCAACCCTCCACATATGTAAGACATTAGTAAATTATAAAATTAGCAACTTGTAAATAACCTGTTTACGATTTGTTAATTGCGCAATCACGACTGACTATCTTGGCAAACATCGAGATGGCGCGCATGCGGCCAAATGCATCGGAAAATCCGGGGCTTAAAGATGCTCCACCTCGTAGCGACGAAGCCTTGATATTGCGGCGGAGTTTTGAGCGTGAGCGATTGAACCCGATTGGAAGGTTTGTTCGCCCCCCTTCGTCCAAGGCAACCGCGAGGCCTTGCTGGGATGAAAAGTGCTGGCTAACAATGGATGGCGCTGAGGTCGCGTCTGCAAGGAAGGGATGAGCGATACTTTGCAACAGAGGTCATGCAGATGGCCAAGGCGGCGGGTAATGTGCACGAGGTATAAAGGCCGGATAAAGACGTATGAGTTCCCCTTCAACAATTTCGAGCAGCGCGTAACGAACGCCGCTCCGTCAAGGGATTAGCATGAGCACCATCGGCCTGTGCATGATCGTCAAGAACGAGGCAAAGGTCATTCTGCATTGCCTCGCCAGCGCGCTTCCTATCGTTGACTATGTGCTCGTCATCGACACGGGTTCCGAGGACGGCACGCAGGACCTCATCCGTAGCTTCCTGACCACGCACAATGTCAACGGCGCAGTCATCGACGAGCCCTGGCGGGACTTCGCGTACAACCGGACCTTTGCCCTTGACCGGCTGCGTGAAGTCGAGACGGTTGACTACGCCATGATCATCGACGCGGACGACGTCGTGGTCCAGGACGCCGGCTTCGATCCGATCGCGTTCAAGTCGAAGATGGAACACGATCTATACGACATCGAGGTGTCCCATGGTGACATTTCGTTTTATCGGCCGCAGATCTGCCGTAACCGGCTGCCGTTCTCCTTCAAGGGCGTGCTGCACGAATATCTCGAGGCCCCTCCCGGCCATCTCACACGCGAGACCGCCAAGGGTTTTCGCGTGGCGACGGGGCGTGGCGGAGCACGCAGTCAAAACCCGCGAAAGTACCAGGACGACGCGGCGGTTCTTGAAAATGCGCTTGCCACGGAGACCGACCCCTTCCTTGTCTCGCGATACACCTTCTATTTGGCGCAGAGCTACAGGGATTCCGGTGAACGTGAAAAATCGCTGGCGAACTATCTGAAGCGTGCCGAACTGGGTTTTTGGGACGAGGAGATCTATGTCAGCCTGCTCGAGGCGGGCAACCTCATGGCAGCGCTGGGACGGCCATTCGCCGAGGTCATTGCGGCCTTTGAACGTGCCGCGCAGACCGTTCCCGCCCGTGCGGAGGCTCTTCACGCCGCAAGCCTCTTTTGCCGCAACCAAGGCCGGAATGCGGAAGGAATGGAATTTGCGCGTCGAGGGCTCGACCTTGCTCAACCCGCCGGACTTTTCGTGCAGCCTTGGGTCTACGATTATGGGCTTCTCGATGAGTTTTCGGTCAACGCGTACTGGGTAGGCGCATACCGGGAATCGCTCGACGCCTGCCTGAAATTACTGGCCAGCGACAAGTTGCCGGCAAACATGCTGAAGCGCGTGGTGGCCAACGCGCGCTTCGCCACCGACAAGCTTCAGGTCGGCGAGCCACCGGCTTTGGGGAGACTCGGCGCCGAGAGCCTGGTTGAACAGCACAAGCTCATCCCGCAGCGTTCGTTGCGGTCGCGCATGAAGGGCACGCCGCGCGTTCTGGTAACAATCCTGGCAAAGCAGAAGGAGCCGGCACTCCCCCTTTACCTCGAATGCATCGAGGCGCTCGACTACCCGAAGGCGTCGATCGTGCTGTACATCAGGACAAACAACAACACCGACAGGACCGAGCACATACTCCGCGAATGGGTGGAGCGTGTACGCCACCTCTACGCGGCGGTTGAGTTCGATGCCTCAGACGTGGCCGATCGGGTCGAGCAGTTTCGCGAACACGAATGGAACGAGACGCGCTTCAAGGTGCTCGGCCGAATCCGCAACATCAGCCTGGGGAAGACCCTTGAGTACAATTGCGACTTCTATTTCGTCGTCGACGTCGACAATTTTGTGCGACCGGCCACGCTACGAGAGCTTGTCGCGCTCGACCTGCCGATCGTCGCCCCCTTGCTGCGTTCTATCTCGCCCGGCCAGTACTATTCGAATTACCACGCCGAGGTCGACGCCAACGGCTACTATCTGCAGTGCGACCAATATGGGTGGGTACTCAACCGGCATGTTCGCGGCGTCATCGAGATGCCGCTAGTGCACTGCACCTATCTCGTGCGCGCCGACGTGCTGACGGAACTGACATATGATGACGGCACGTCAAGATACGAGTATGTCATCTTTGCCGACAGCGCCAGGAAGGCCGGCATCGTCCAGTACATGGACAACCGGCAGGTCTACGGCTACATCACCTTCGGCGAGGGCCAATACCATGTGAGCGACGGGATCGAGCGGGCTCGAGCGCTGTTGCATGGTGCGGGCGATACGCCCGTATTCACTGCCGCCGCGCCCCCTGTCTCCGGGACGATGCCAGCCCGGCCTGTCGAGCCAACGGGTTCGCCGAAAATTCACCTGATAAACCTCGACCGCAGCGTCGAGCGCTGGAGTAAGTATCAAGATAGGAATCCTCATCTAGCCACCAATACAATTCGCGTATCGGCCGTCGACGGAGCATCCCTCGATAGGTCGGCCTTACAAGCCTTGGTAGACGATGGAGTGATTGCCGAGGATTGCGGGTATCTGCCGGGCGCATTGGGTTGTGCTTTATCCCACATCAACTTGTGGAAGTTAGCGGCAGCCGAGAAGCGGCCAATTACCATTTTCGAGGACGACGTCTACTCGTCGTTTAACTTTCTTGAGGAGTCGACCCGAATTCTGTCCACGGCTCCAGAGAACTGGGATATGATAAAGTGGGGATTCAATTTTGATCCTTTATTCCTGTGGTTGAACTTCGATTTTTCCAAAGCCAAGCTGGAGTTTTACGAGCGAAAGCACAAACAGGTGCCGGCTCAATTTCAATCTGACCGCTATTCGAGATCTCTGATCCGGCTGACCCATTCCTTTGGTGCGATGGCCTATTCAGTAACTCCAAGGGGCGCTCAGATACTTCTTGAAAAATGTCTACCCCTACAAAGGAGACTTATTCCGTTTCCTGAGACCGGAGTAGTCTTAGAGGATGAGGGCATCGATTGCGCAATGTCTGCGGCGTATGACTCAATGAAGGCGTTCGTTTGTATGCCACCACTAGTCATTCACGACGACCATCAGGCGTCAGATCGGGTGGCTGTGAATCGGCAATGAACTTCGTGTCGATCGCAATGTTCAGCCCGATACTCCTTACTCCCCCTCACAACTGCCTCTCAATGGGCGTCAAGAAGTAATTATTGTCCACGGGAAAAGTCTCTTGGACGATGTAGCGAAAAGAGTCACACCATGAGGCTAGATCTTGCTGACTTTGCGGCCATACCTCGATAAGTATGTTCGGGCGCCAAGTTTCGATCGTCCCCTGCAATCCCTTGAGCACCTCGAACTCTGAGCCTTCCACATCAATCTTCAAGAGGCCTACCGGCTTCTGTTGCAGGAGGAGGTCTCCAGCGACGCATTTGACATTTCCATCATCGTCGTTGAGCATCTGGGCTCGGCCCATATTATTCGGATCCGGCGAAAAGACACGCATTTTGGTCGTTTTTGAACCAAGGGCGAGGCCGAGATAGCTCGTGTTTACGTTTGCGCAAGCGTTCAACAGGATGTTTAACTTAAGTATTTCTACCGCTTTTGGATTAGGCTCAAAAGCTATCACTTCAGATGGACTGCAGAATTTTGCCATGAAGATGGAATGGTTACCTATATTCGCGCCAATATCGACGAACACTTTGCCTGGGGTGGAACGATCGCGAATTAGATCGAGTGTGTCGCGCTCATAAAAATCCCCGCCAAATAAGATAGACTGAATTATATCGGTTCTATCTTTTATGAAGAACGTGATAATCTTTCCATCAATGCGGTGGCTAACAATAATTCCGCTTACTTCCGACGCATCTTCGCGGAAATGGAAATTTTCCCAACCTCTGCATAGAGGAGCGGATAGAGTAACCCGACCGTCGGATCGCGCGGATAGAAAAGTCCCATTTTGAGCAAGTCCAAATTTATTTCTAGGCAGATCGACGATCGTTAGCGCGTTGTCGGTTATTAACTTGAGAACATCGGCCACGTCTATTCTCTTGGAATCCGAGAGCGCCGAGTACTCAGAAAGATAGACGATATCCGTCTGCCCATCGCCGTCAATAAAGCGAATGCGAGCCGCTTCGCCATCTTGAGTCAGAAATACATTGTTCGGGCTATACTCTAGCAACCCGTGTCGAAGCTCGCCCGACGAAGTGTCTACGAACAGGGTAGTTCCATGCGAGGTAAAGATTCGCTTGGCAACCCCGGCTTGGTTGAGATTCGCGCCCACGAAAGACCCCTCCATTGATTTCGGGTGATGTTAAGCGAGTTTGGGCGTTTTGCAAAAAAAAGGGCCGAGATTGACGCTGGCGGGATTGGCCTGGTCCAGCGGTTGTAACAAAGCTCAGCTGGCCCGCATCAACGCGCGCCGACGTCGAATTTGTTGAAATTTGTCGCATAGTGCCCTATTGCAGAAGTAAGCGTGCTTGACGGCTTTTCTGTCTTCCTATCAATGCGGCTGGCATTGGGATTGAGCACGTCACCGGCGTCGATGAGGTGCATTCGATGACGCAAAGCACACCCGATGATTCCCGCGAAGCTTTCGCGCGCATTTACCAAAGCAACGAGTGGGGCTCCGCGGAATCGCGCTCGGGACTCGGTTCAGCGTACGCGACGACACATCGCGTGCGAACCGTATTGCCGATGCTTTTGCGCGCACTGGATGTGACGTCCATGCTCGATGCGCCCTGCGGCGATTTCAACTGGATGCGCTTCGTCGACTTGGGCAAAACGCACTACATCGGTTGCGATATCGTTCCGGAAGTCATCGAAACGAATCGCATGCGATACGCGGATCGCGAATTCCACGTGCTCGATCTGGCTGCCGAACCGCTACCGAATGTCGACCTCGTTTTTTCACGCGACTGTCTGCAACATCTGACCGAGCGCGATATCTGGCGCGCGCTGCGCAACTTCAAGAAGTGCGGCGCACGCTGGCTATTCACCTCAAGCCATTCAACCTCGGCACAGGACATTGCGCCGGAACCGGGCGGATTCGGATTTCTCAACCTGCAGCGACCGCCATTCTCTTTGCCGCTGCCACTCCTGGTCATGCCGGAGGAACACTACGCATCAAAGGCGATGTGTCTGTGGGACATGACGCAAATCGGTGCATAAAAACCCGACCAAGGAGCATCAGCTGACGAACAGACGACAGTTCGGCATGCTAGCTACCGTCTCATTGGCTACTAGCTTGGCTACGCTATGGAGTCACTCGCGGAAAGGCTACGCGGCCATGTCTCTCAAATCTCCCTCGGCCCGCCCATCGCCAACCCTCCTCTCCGCCCCCATCGAGCTTGCCGGCGACTGGGGCCACATGCTTGAGGGCGCGGCTGATCAGGTCGTCGAGCGCACGCGGCATGCGTGCCTTGACGGCGTCCGCCTGCTGTCCGACCGCCAGCCGAAGCGGCTGCGTATCGACGAGCACACTTCTGGCACGCCGGCCATCTGGCTGCATCCGGACGGCAGCAGCATGGCCTGGATCATCGTCGATATCGGTGACCGCGACTGGTCGAAGCTCGCCTACCAGTTCGGCCATGAGCTCGGCCATGTGCTCTGCAACAGCTGGCAGCCGGACGCCAAGCCGGCGCCCCCTTGCCAATGGGTCGAGGAGGCGTTGGTCGAGGCCCACTCGCTGCGCGGTCTCGGTCGCTTGGCAAAGGACTGGAAAGTGAATCCGCCCTTCGCCGGCGACAACGCCTTCGGCGATGCCATCGCCCGGTACCGCCAGGACATCATCGATCGCTATGCGGCGCTCGCTGAAAACCAGGGGCTCACGCGCGACGCGGCTGCGTGGTTCGCCAACCACCGCGGCGAGATCGAAATGCCCGCCCTCAATCCGTTTGCCCAGGCAATGTCGCTGACCATCCTCGCCGAATACGACCGCGCGCCGGACTGCATCGAAGCTCTGGGCGCACTCAACCGTTGGCCCGGTCGAACCGGTATTCCCATCGCCGAATATCTCCGACGATGGGAACAGAGCTGTACGGAGTTGGAGGCCTCGCCGCAACTGCCGCTCCGCTTGCAGGACTTGTTCGCGCAACGGTTCAAGTGAAAGCGGGTGCAAGAGAGGGTCGCCGGGCCACGCTGTCCCGTTGTACAGGCGGGATTCCCCCTAGCGCCGCTGGTCCAGCCGACAATGTACCATCCCAAACTCTTTATCGTTGACGATGTCTGGGCGAGCTTCGGTTCAGCCAATTTGGACGAGCGTATGCTCGCCGGACCTTTGGGTGCCTAGGCGTGGGGGATTTGCGGGCTCATGCCTTTTGGTCGCCCACCAATCTGGATTCAGATGAGCGGCCTTAAGCAAGGGCAAGATTTCATCCAATTGTTCGAACGTGACGACGATCTCGGACGCGCCCAAGGTCTCCGTCCAAGGCTGGACGAAGCCATCACGGACATCGACTACTACAACACGGATTCGTTCCATCGGAACATATGGCGGGCGGCCCAGCAGGCGAGGTGTGAGTTGGGTGGTGACCGCTGGGCCTGACCAGCGTCTTTTTTACCGCCGGCTAAGACGAGACTTTAGCCTTATTCAGGAATTTGCAAATTTAGCTAAAAGGATGACGTTTGCTGCGTTTAGGCTCCGCTCAGCCGAGCCTTGGATTTGAATTCGTGCCGTCCCGCCACGGGTTGTCTCATTGGGCGTTGTCTGACTGAAGTGGCGAATCCCCGCCCGTTCGTGTCCTCGCAGGAGTGGAGAAAGCGTCCTCGGGCAAATAGATCAGATCCGGGTCGAGCGATCCATTCTCATGGCGAAAGCGATGTGAGACCCGCCCGCGTTTCGCACGACCAGGGAGCGCTTCAGTCAGGCGTAGACCTGCCTGAGAGGGGGGGTACTTGTTTCCGAGACTAGCAGCGGGAAAGGTTCGACCTGTCCTCCAGTCTTGTCCAGATACTGCATCAACGCCGTCACCAGGTGGTAGAAGATGCTCG
>NZ_JBSPKY010000051.1:0-9682 GCF_053848025.1 Mesorhizobium sp. 128a
GCGTCGCTTCGCGCGTCTTCTGCTGGTCCGACATTGCGTCGGAGATGCGGTGCGGGCCTCCTTCGCGTTCCGGGACTACACCTTGGAGGTACTGTGGGGCTGAATTTTCAACACGCACCCTTCCCAATCGCTCACCTGGACTGGAGACCAATTGGCCACGTGGCGGAGGTACGTCTGTTTGCGGATTTTCGGCAGCTTGGTGGGCTTGCCGTCGCTCGCCCTGAGAACGCGACAGGCCGGTTGGTTGATTTGCTGCACCGCTGTACGGTCTATGAGACTGTTGTGTGGATGCATCGCCGATATGAGGTCTTCCTGCTGCGCCACGCAAGTCGAGCACGGTTTGCCCACGCGGCCGGATCGTGCCTGCTTGCATGCCTTCGTGCGTTGGATCGGCGCGCCAGCGTTCGGCATCAGAACGCGACGGCCTTGCTTCCTGAGTTGCTGGAGCAGGCATATCGCCAGCGCGCCATCCTGCTCTTGTGCTCGGCTCGGATGCGGACAACCTGTCGGGCGGGAGCGCGCCCCTTTCCACGCCCCCGGTTGTTCGACCGGCGCGCCAGGAAACGCCGTCCGAACGTGAGCCCTCGTCGCGATTTTGTCCGCCGCCATGACCTCCAAAAGGTCGCTGCGAGCCGGAGCCTTGGACGAATTGCTCAGAACCATCGTGATCACGCCACCTTCCCGGCCGGCCACTGCGGCCGGGCTCGGGTTCCACCTCCAGGTGCGCGCTGGTTCGCGAGCTTTCAGACGCGTCCGGCCAGCGATTTTCATCGGAAGGCGATGAGCTAGTTCCCGCCACAGGGCGGAAGCGACGGTGATTCCCACCAAGGGCGCCCTGCAGCGCAGCGCCAAGGAGCCGATGTGCGCCACCGCGAGGACCGGCGATCCGAACCGGCGGGCCCCCGCTGGCGAGGGGGGCAATAGCGGAAGATGAAGCGCCGGAACCCTGAGAGTCAGAGCGCATCCGATCTAAGGCCGAATCGACCAATTGTTCCTGTTCGCCGGCGTTGGGAGCTCGAGCGCGAGAGCCGCCAACGCTCTCAGTCTCGCTGGCATCAGATTCAGAAATGGGCAACTTTCCACGGTCGTCAATTCTCACAGTTCAACTCCGATGTGAGGCGACATTGCCGCCGGCCCTCAGGGATTCGACTACGCGCCGATTGGCCGCCTATATTCGTCTTACCTGACGGTGAGCTGACGGAATGGCCGACCAGGGGCGCCGCCCGCCTTTGAAACGTGTTGTGGCATTCTGCTCCGAGTACAGCCTTCAAGAATCCCCACGCTGACCGGCCGCTTGGCGAGCTCAGCATGGCTCCGCTTGCTACCGAGGCGCGACGCGGAAGCTCCCGCAGCCTTTTTTAAAGCAGAGATCGACAAGCGGATGGGTTCTAAGGACAGCCGGGACTGTGCCGCGTAACCGTTCGTCGGGAAGCCGGATTGAGCTGGCCTTGACGCGGGCGTTCGTCATAGCGGAGGAAGAGCCAACTAAAATTGTCTGAGCAAGGGCGAGATGCGGCGGAAGATGTGGCCACGGCCTAGACGACGAGGTTGGCGGCATTTCCTGCGCGAGTAAGAAAACTCTCCTGTTTTCAATCGCAGGCCACCCACCAGAGACCCAAAATTCCGGATTGGTAAACCCCGTAAAACGTTAAATATTTCCGACATCACACCATTGTGCCGTTCAGAATTATCTGTCGCTGTCCGGAATTAGGCCGATCTTCGGAGGTCGTTTCCGCGTTCGTGCAATAGCTTGAGCGCATCGCTGCCGCACAACATGACACGAAGCGTGGTCTCGATCCGGGGAAAACGAATGCTGCCAACGCCGTTCGTCGGCTCCCTCAACGTTGTGTTCGGTGCCGATCCTCACGCAATCCTCCCGCGTCGGCTGCCCAATCTTGAAAAGCATGCCGATACAGCTTTCTATCTGATCCATAGCCTGGATATCACGCCTCGGCCTATGAAGGCGATTGTTATCTACGGTGAGAACACCTCCCTTCGCGCGCTTTGCTACCTCCTCCAGAACTGTGCTGCCGTTACATGCCGCTAATCGATGAGTGTTGCCGGCGAGCAGTAAAGCGAAGCCGCAGCGCTCCTGAAGATGCAGCAGCTCCTGCGAACCCAGATCGACCACGCAACGGGGGGAAGGGTATGAAGGCCAAGGCAGCTGTGAAGCAACCGCGCTCCTGGGCGGCAAGGTCATCCTGGACCGACAGCGCGATTCGGCCCGGGACGCCAACCGGGGAGAGAGAGATCCGTTGTCCTGGCATCCATGGCGCGAATGGGTCTGATCCAAAGAATCAACTTCAGCAATCTGTTGAGTAGCATTAGACATCACTGATCTACTCGATCGATGAAAGCAGCTGGTGCGCACCGAAGAAATCATCGCCTGTTTGATGTGATCTGCGCGCTTCTGATGTGGCCAGCTCAGGTGTGGAATTTGCTAACGCCGCGATCGGCGTGGAAAGGAGTGCGAAGAGAGTATGTGCGGGATTGTGGGCATCGTCGGGCAGCAGCCTGTCGCGGAACGGTTGGTCGATGCGTTGAAACGTCTTGAGTATCGGGGCTACGATTCGGCGGGTGTCGCGACCATCGACGGCGGAGCGCTCCGTCGGCGGCGCGCCGAGGGCAAGCTTGTCAATCTCGAGGCAAGGCTGAACGAACAGCCTCTTACCGGCACTATCGGGATCGGCCATACGCGCTGGGCGACGCATGGCGCGCCAACGGAACGCAATGCCCACCCACATTTCACCGACGGCATCGCAGTGGCGCATAATGGCATCATCGAAAATTTTGCTGAGTTGAAGGACGAACTGGCCGCTGCCGGCGTCGAGTTCCAGACCGAGACCGACACGGAGGTCGTCGCGCATCTCCTGGCGATACTTCGCCGGGATGGAATGGAACCGCGCGAGGCGATGTACGCGATGCTGAAGCGGCTGAGGGGTTCCTATGCTGTCGCTATTCTCTTCGAAGATGATCCGTCGACTATCATGGCGGCCCGCAACGGTCCGCCTCTGGCGATCGGCCATGGGAATGGCGAAATGTTCCTCGGCTCTGATGCCATCGCCCTGGCCCCTTTCACCAACGAAGTCACCTATCTGATCGACGGCGATTGGGCGGTGATCGGCAAGTGGGGCGTCCATATCTTCGACATGGATGGCAATGTCGTCACCCGCCCGCGCCAGGTCTCGATGGCGAGGGCCTATATGGTCGACAAGGGCAATCATCGCCATTTCATGGAGAAGGAGATCTACGAGCAGCCGGCTGTCGTAGCCCAGGCTCTCAGCCACTACGTCAACTTAATTGACAATCGCGTCGCGCCCGTTTCCAGCGCGATCGATTTCGCCAAGGTGCCGAGCCTTGCCATCTCCGCCTGCGGCACGGCCTATCTGGCGGGCCTGATCGGCAAATACTGGTTCGAACGCTATGCGCGCCTGCCGGTGGAAATCGACGTCGCGTCGGAGTTCCGCTACCGCGAGATCCCACTGTCGCCGCAGTCGGCAGCACTCTTCATCTCGCAATCGGGCGAGACCGCCGACACGCTGGCATCGCTCCGCTATTGCAAGGAGCATGGCCTGAAGATCGGCGCCGTAGTCAATACCCGCGAGTCGACGATTGCCCGGGAATCCGATGCAGTCTTTCCGATCCTGGCCGGCCCGGAGATCGCTGTTGCTTCCACGAAGGTTTTCACCTGCCAGCTTGCCGTTCTCGCCGCGCTTGCGATCAGTGCCGGCAAGGCGCGCGGCACCGTCAGCGACGATGAGGAGCAGGCGCTCGTCAAGAGCTTGGCCGAGATGCCCTGCATCATGGGCCAGGTGCTGAACAGCCTCCAGCCGATGATCGAACTTCTGTCCCGGGAGCTGTCGAAATGCCGAGACGTGCTCTTTCTCGGCCGCGGCACCAGCTTCCCGCTGGCTATGGAAGGCGCACTGAAGCTCAAGGAGATTTCCTATATCCACGCGGAGGGCTATGCTGCGGGCGAGCTGAAGCACGGCCCGATCGCGCTGATCGACGAAAACATGCGCGTCATAGTCATCGCGCCCCACGATCGCTTCTTCGAAAAGACCGTTTCCAATATGCAGGAAGTGGCGGCACGCGGCGGCCGCATCATCCTGATTACGGACGAAAGAGGTGCGGCTGTATCCAAACTCGACACGATGCACACGATCGTGCTTCCCAAGGTCGACGAGATCATTGCACCGATGATCTTCTCCTTGCCGGTTCAACTCCTTGCCTATCACACGGCCGTCTTCATGGGGACGGACGTTGACCAGCCGCGCAATCTGGCAAAATCGGTCACTGTCGAATGATCATCAGGCCGGAAACGGGACGAAGTCGTGGCTGCATGTCGGCTGTGACGGCCGCCACGTTGCGATCTGAAATATCCTCCGATGGTCACCGATCTGGAAGACCTGCAGGCCATGCTGCCGGTCCTCGAGGCCGTCGTGCAGACCTCGAAGCCGCTGCTCATCATTTCGGAAGACGTCGAAGGCGACCCCCTGGCGACGCTGGTCGTCAAAAAGCTGCGCAGCGGCCTGAGATCGCCGCCGTCAGGGCCAGGCCCCGCCTACCACGGACGGATCACCAAGCAGGGTCGCGGACATGCCCGCGGCATGCTCGTTGAAGCAGCTTGGGCGGCAGCAACGCGCACCAAGGCCGCTCCGTGCCTTCTTCCTGCGTGTGCGGGCGCGGCGCGGCCAGCATGTCGCGGTCGTGGCAACCGCACGCAAACTCGCTGTCATAATCTGGCATCTGTTGACGAAGGGCGAGAGCTACGCCTGGGCGCGGCCATCCCTGGATGCCAAGAAGTTGCGCGACATGGAACTCAAGGCTGGCAGCAAGGCTGCGCGCGGCCAAAAGGGAGCCGCGCACGCCTACAACATCAGAAGCCATCGAGATGAAGAGCGGCGCTGGGTTGAGCAAGCCGAGGGCGCCTATGCCCGCTTCGTTGCCGGCTGGAACCCGCGAGGTCCGAAGAAGGCGCGCACGGATGCCGCAAATGAGGTGCGACGATAAAGGCTGCGCGGCGGGTCACTCACCTCTGATCCCGCTCTTCGCCACGCGATCACCCATGCGCAGCGGGAGAATATCGCAAATCCATCGAAAGCTCTTGTCGATCACATCAGTGGTCCATGGGTGCCTGGTCTTGCTGGTCCGGTGCTCGATGTCGTTTGTGGCGCAGGTATATTCGAAGGCACGAGCCCAAAAGCGTTCGCCGTTTGCGATGGCCTCCCTGATCAGCGGCACGGCCGAACCGCCGGCGCCGGGCGTGGTGAACTGGATGCCGTAGCACCTACGGAATGGATGGGAGGGAGCCGCCGAGACAGCGGTGCGCGCAGCTTCGCTGCAGGCGCGCACCGCTTGAGGCGACCATGGCCAGTCAGAGTTTCTCTAAAATGTGAACGTCACAACCCATTCCGGAGAGACCGACCATGACCACTCCAAATTCTACCCCCCCGATGCGGTGCCGGTAGCGATCGATATCGCCAAGGCACGCAATGAGGTTCTGATCGAAGCGCCGAACCAAAAACGCCGCCGCCGGCTGCAGGTCCTCAACAATCGTTCCGAACATGACCGCCTGATCGAGGCTCTGCAAGCCTATGGCCAACCGGTGGTCTGCGGCTTCGAGGCGACAGGGAATTATACCGACCCATCGCATGGCGCCTAGCCGAGGCCGGCTTCGATGTGCGGCTGGTGTCTTCGCTGGCGCTCGCTCGAACCCGTGAGGCCTTGCACAACAGTTGGGACAAGAACGATCCCAAGGGCCAGCAGCCCAGCCGCTCCGGCGTGCGTTGGCTCGTCGAAGCACACCCAGCGCCTGTCCCATCTCGGCCTCGAGCACCTCCTGCACCACCGCACCGCATCACTTCGTGCGATGCTTCTGGGTTCGTTGACGGCAGCGCTGGCGGATCACACTGCGTTGTCGTTGGTAACTATACAATGCGCACCGCTATTACTGAAGAATTTTCGTTTCGATAGCATCATTTAAGATTTCGAATTGCAGTAGCACTGCTATTTGCTGTACTCATAGCGGCCAAAACCTTCCATTTAGGCATAGTCTTCAGTTCATCCGCTTTTGCCAGCAGCGCCTTCACCGCCTGGGCCGCGCCGCGCTGGCCCAGAATATATACGATGTCGTCCTTGCTGAGCTTCTGGCCGCTGAACTCCAGCGCCGCCAGCGCCTTTGCGCTTTCTCCCATCAGCGCCTTCACCGCCTGCGCTGCGCCCTTATTCCCCAGGATCTTGAGAATATCGTCCTTGCTGAGATTCTCGCCGCTGAACTCGAGCTCCGCTAGCTCCTGCGCGTTTTTCAGCAGCGCCTTCACCGCCTGCGCCGCACCACTGTTGGCCAGAATCGTGATGATATCGTCCTTGCTGAGCTTCTCGCCGCTGAGCTCCAGCGTCGCCAGCGCGCGCGCGTTGTCGAGCAGCGCCTTCACCGCCTGCGCCGCACCATTATTGGCCAGGATCGTGAGGATGTCGTCCTTGCTGAGCTTCTCGCCGCTGAACTCGAGCTCCGCTAGCTCCTGCGCGTTTTTCAGCAGCGCCTTCACCGCCTGCGCCGCACCATTATTGGCCAGGATCGTAAGGATGTCGTCCTTGTTGAGCTTCTGGCCGCTGAGCTCCAGCTCGGCCAGCGCCCGCGCGTTGTCCAGCAGCGCCTTCACGGCCTGCGCCGCGCCGCCGGCCCGCAGAACCTTGACGATATCGTCCTTGCTGAGCTTTTGGCCGCTGAACTCGAGCTCCGCCAGCTCCTGCGCGTTGTCCAGCAGCGCTTTCACTGTCTGGACCGGGCTGCTGTAGGCCAGCATCTTGAGAATATCGTCCTTGCTGAGCTTTTGGCCGTTGAACTTTAGCGTCCCCAGCGCCGCCGCGTTCTCCAGCAGCGCTTTGACCGCCTGCGCCCCACCCTTGTTCGCTATGGTCTTGAAGACATCGTCATTGCTGAGCTTCTGGCCGCTGAACTCCAGATCCGCCAGCGCCTTTGCGTTGTCCAGCAGCGCCGTCACCGTCTGCGCCGCGCCGGCATGGCCCAGGATCTTGACGATATGATCCTTGCTGAGCTTCTGGCCGCTGAACTCCAGATCCGCCAGCGCCTTTGCGTTGTCGAGCAGCGCCTTCACGGCCTGCGCCCCACCCTCTTGGCCCAGGATCCTGAGGACATCGTCCTTGCTGAGCTTCTGGCCGCTGAACTCCAGCTCCGCCAGCGCCTTTGCGTTCTCCGACAGCGCCTTCACCGCTTGCGCCCCACCCGTGTTCCTCAGAATTTTGAGAATATCGTCCTTGCTGAGATTCTGATCGTTGAACCCCGGCGCCGCTGCCCTTGCCAGCAGCGCCGTCAACGCCTGCGCCCCGCCGGGCCGCCCCATTATCTTGAGGACATCGTCCTTGTTGAGCTTCTTGCCGCTGAGCTCCAGCTCTGCCAGCGCCTGCGTATTGTTCAGCAGCGCCTTCACCGCCTGTGCCGCGCCATCATTGCCGAGGATCCTGAGGACATTGTCCTTGCTGAGCTTCTGGCCGCTGATCTCCAGCGTCGCCAGCGCCTTTGCGTTCTCCAACAGCGCCTTCACTGCCTGGGCCCCGCCGACGCGGCCCAGGATCTTAACGACATCGTCCTTGTTGAGCTTCTGGCCGCTGATCTCCAGCTCTGCCAGCGCGTGCGCGTTGTCCAGCAGCGCCTTCACCGCCTGCGCCCCACCCTTGTTCGCTATGATCTTGAAGACATCGTCCTTGCTGAGCTTCTGGCCGCCGATCTCCAGCTCCGCCAGCGCCTGCGTATTGTTCAGCAGCGCCTTCACCGCTTGTGCCGCGCCATCATTGCCGAGGATCCTGAGGACATCGTCCTTGCCGAGCTTCTGGCCGCTGAGCTCCAGCGTCGCCAGCGCCTGCGCGTTGTCCAGCAGCGCCTTCACCGCCTGCGCCCCACCCTTGTTCGCTATGATCTTGAAGACATCGTCCTTGCTGAGCCTTTGGCCGCCGAGCTCCAGCTCCGCCAACGCGCGCGAGTTATCCAGCAGCGCCTTCACCGCCTGTGCCGCACCTTCATTGCCCAGGATCTTGAGGACATCGTCCTTGCTGAGCTTCTGGCCGCTGAGCTCCAGCGCCGCCAGGTCTTTTCCGCGTTCTCCCACCAGCGTGTTCAGCGCCTGCGTCCCACCCCTGTTCCTCAGGATCTTGACGACATCGTCCTTGCTGAGCTTCTGGCCGCCGAGCTCCAGCTCCGCCAACGCGCGCGAGTTATCCAGCAGCGACTTCACCGCTTGTGCCGCGCCATCATTGCCGAGGATCCTGAGGACATCATCCTTGCTGAGCTTCTGGCCGCTGAGCTCCAGCGTCGCCAGCGCCTGCGCGTTGTCCACAAAGGCCTTCAGGGCAAGCGATCCACCTTTGTGCTTACCAATGGCTTCGCACTCCGCGCGTGACAGTTCAAACCTCGTCGCCATCGCTCCGTCCCCAAGCTCTGCGACTTTTTCATCGAGCTTGCGACGGCTTGTCGGTCTCGAGCTTGACGCCGTCTCCGGGCGACTCTCGTCCATGGCGATTGTCTGCGGCACCCCGAGTCGGTCTTGGAGAGCCCGTCGATCGCCGACGAGGTTGTCGAGGTGCCGTGGCATTTGCCTTGGCAGCCGTTCTTGCGCCAATTGTCCAATCAAGGCCCGCGTGGCCTCGAGCGCAAGGACGCCGCAATCGTGGCCGTTCTGCTGCTGGGCCATGCGCACTGGCTGCAGGCTGGCGCCCAATCGTGTTGCGAGGTCTTCTGCATTGGCGCTGTTGGACAACCCGGCCGAGTCATAGTGATAGGCGACCGGCGCTTGCCGCCGGCGCCGATCCATAAACAGCAGTGACCAATGGGCGCCGCCGCCGCCAGCTGTAGCATTGTTCACGGGCAGGAACAGGAAATCAGCTGTATCGCTCCCCTGGTCATCAAGGACGATCCCGGAGAAAGTTTGCTCTGTTTCGTACTCGTCCGTGGCCCAGCGCAGCAGATGGGCCTGCGCGGGCTGCACGAACCGGGTCTGGGCGGCCATATCGGGATTGTCCCTCTGCAACTCCTCGCGCAGGAGAGCGTAATCCGCCGCGATATGCTCATCGCCCAGCCATTCCTTTTCGCCAAGGACTGGATGCTGCGGCGGGACATCCAATCGCGGGCGTTGAGCCGCCCTGTCGACTTCCTCACGCTCGCTGGCCTGGTTCTTGCGTTTTTCGGGCTCCCGATCGCGCCCCATAGCCTCGTTCTGGACCGCTGGCTGCTCTTCCGGCAGTCCCGGAACCAACGGCTCATGTCCGGCAGGACTCTCAGGAGCGCTCTCTGGTCCGGCAACAGCTTCACAAGGCGCGGCCGGCGGGGAAAGAGGCGCAGGCTCCGCAAAGGCGGAAAGATGCTCGTGGGCTTGCGGATCCGTCCCGCCGTTCACGTCCATATCCGACACCGCAAGGTGGTCCTGCGCCAATTCCATCGTGCTATCCATGTCCATCGGGTCGGGGGGCGGTGGCGTGAGGCCGGTCGCTAGAAGACCGTCTCGCTGGAAACGCTCGACCATTTGCCGTGCCAATCCGGAATAGGCATTTTGAAGCCGAGCTCGCGCCACCGCCCACAGCGGAGGCGGTAAATGTTCGACTATGATGTCGATGGCCTGCCTGTAGTCTTCCGGCGCTCCCCCGTCGGCGGCACAAGACCCAGCAG
>NZ_JBSPKY010000052.1:0-8449 GCF_053848025.1 Mesorhizobium sp. 128a
AACCGGGTGAATATTACATGAGCTCGACTGGCGAGTACGGTGGGTTGTGGCGACGCCAGGACAGGACGCCCAACCGGCTTTTGGGTGTGGGTTTTTGTGCTCAGGGTTTCCAGTCAGGCTCCTATTATATGCGGGGGGAGGAAAGCAATGATCCTCGCGTAGATTTTGTGTTCACCGGCACGTCGGGCGATGCAAAGTTTGGCGGGTATGGCATCGCTGGCGGAGGGGCTGCAGGCCAGGAACTCGATCGGTATGATGTCGCCTTGGGGTCCCCGCGGCACGCTCTGGTTCTAGCGAGCTCACAGGGCCATACCGATGAAATGATCATTGCAAAAGAAGAACTGGGCGCTCTCCACCACATGATCGGCGGGACCCAAAATGCTGATGTTCGCTCCGACATCGTTTTCTTTGAGACGCCGAGCGGTGGCGCAGTCTTCTCGGTGGGGTCGATCTCGTGGTCAACCAGTCTGCCGATCAACGGCTACGACAATGACGTTTCAAAGATCACGCGAAACGTTCTAATCAGGTTCATCGACCCACGGGCATTCTCGGTCCCACAATGAGAAAAAGGGGCAAGCGAAGCCTACCCTCTCCTGTCGTAGTTCTGTAGCCGGCTCTCAATTTTCCCCTGGGAAGAGAAGAGATAGGCCAGGGCCCGCCCCTTCCGTTTTAGGCGTCGAGCCAAACTTTGCCGAGGTCGATCTCGAACGTGGCGCATCGCGAAGCCCATCTGCTTCGTGCAATGGTGGAACAGCGACAGCCAGTATGCTTGATGCCTGAATCCTGGAGGATCGCCTAGATTCCCGCATGAGTTCCTTACGTTATCCAAGTCAGGCAAACCAACCCGCGCATCAGAGCTTGTTCACCCGCGTCCCAGGTCACGTCTCTGGTGTCCCGGCGTTGATTCGGACGCAGCCGTTCGCCTGATACGAGCTTCTTACGCGCCACTCAGTCCCCATCCGGCAAACGTCGAACATAACCCGCGTCCGCCTTGTCATCGGCAGGTTTACAACCGTTTCGCAAGCTCAAAGCAAACCAACGCGCTCATCGCGCGTCTTGGCGCAGTATTCGGCGGTGGCCTCCGACGAGCCTACCGTGTCACAGGTCAGATGTCGGGCCAGGAGGCGACCGTCGCGATTGATCAGAGTCCGTTTTGAAATTCAGGGATGAGCGTTTCTGCGGACGAGATTGCCGCCCACAGCGACAAGGATTATTGCGTGAGAGACGTCGATGCGCTTCTCGTAGTCGCGCACGAGGCGTATCCATACGCGGAAGGCCGCAGAATTGGCTCGCGCGCAGGCGCCCTGGCTGATGTATGGTGAAGCTGTCGCTCAGGCGATGTGCTGACCCGGAGCCTTTTTGGCCTCACGCAGCCTTTTCCACGTCCACGGAAGCAGTTCGTGCAGGCGGGAGACGGGAAGATCGGCGATGCGGGCGAACACATCGGCGAGCCACGCCTTTGGGTCAACCTCGTTGAGGCGGCAAGTCGTGATGACGGAGAGCATGATGGCGGCTCGATCGGCCCCACGCTGGGAACCGGCGAAGGTCCAATTTCGCCTTCCCAATGCGATACCTCTGAGCGCGCGCTCGGCGGCGTTATTGGTGAGACAAATCCGGCCATCTTCGAGGAAACGGGCAAAACCATCCCAGCGCTTCAGCATGTAATCGATCGGCTCGATCACCTCGGACGATTTGCTGAGCGTGGCGCGCTCCCGTTTCAGCCAGTCGTGCATGTCATCGAACAGCGGCTTGCTCTTTTCCTGCCGCGTGGCCAGTCGTTCTTCGGCACTCAATCCATTGATCTGGCGCTCGATCTCGAACAGCGCGTCGTACCGTTGGACGGCCTCCAATGCGATCGGCGAGATCGGCTTGCCCTTGCGTTTGCGGTCGCGGGCATTTTTCTGGATGTCGGCCAGTTCAAAGAATTTGCGCCGCGCGTGCGCATGGCAAAAAGCAAAGGTGATGGGTACCGCTTTCTTTTTGGCGACACTGAGCGGCTCGAAGCCATTGTAGCAATCACTCTGCAGAATGCCGCCATACTCGGCCAGGTGCTTCTGCGGGTGCTCGCCGCGGCGGTCGCTCGACGCATAGTATATGGCCGCCGGCGCTGCCGCTCCGCCGTAGGGCCGGTCATCGCACACGCACGTCCATATTCGCCCGGTCGTGCATTTGTCTTTGGCCTAGATGGGAATGGTGGTGTCGTCGCCAAAAAGGCGCTCGGCCGCGAAGACCATGCGCCTCGATCAGATCAAAGACCGGCATGAGGGCGGATGTACCAAACCCGACCTGATCGGCCAGCGTCGAGGTCGAAAGCTCGATGCCCTCGCATTTGAACCGGGTGCTCTGACGGTTGAGGGGACTATGCATGCCGAACTTGTCGAACAGGATCGTCGCCAGCAGATGAGGGCCGATGAAGCCGCGCGGAGTGGCATGGAATGGCGCCGGCGGCTGGCTGATCGCCTCACAGTCACGGCAGGTAAATTTCTCCCGCACCGTCTCGATCACTTTGAAGCGGCGCGGAACCTCCTCCAGCGTCTTGTTCACATCCTCGCCCAGTTTGGACAGCCGGGATCCGCCGCAGCAGGCGCAGGCAGTCGGAGGATCGATGACGACGCGCTCGTGTTCGATGTCTTCCGGCCATGGCTTGCGCACCGGTCGCTTGCGCATGAAGGGGCGGATATTCTGCGTCTTCGCCGCCGCGGCCTGCGCGGCAAGCTCATCCTCGGTCGCCGAGGTGACGAGTTCCTCGAGCTCCAATTCCAGCTGCTCGATCAGCCGTGTCGTGCGCTCGGAGCGCTGCCCGTACAGTTCGCGTTTCAGCTTCTCGATGCGCAGCTCGAGATGCGCGATCAGCGCCTCGTTGTCGGACAGCATCGCCTGCGCGTTGGCGGCTTCAGCCTGCCAGTTGGCAGCATCCGCGACAGCCACATCGCGCTCAGCCAGCAGCGCCTCACGCTCGGCAAGCAGCGCCACGTAGGCGCTGGCAAGATCCGAGGGAAGATCAACCCGCTTCGAATTCATGCGCCGATTGAATCATATTCCATTGTATTTTCAACTCAAAAATGCTACCCAACCCGGGTTGGTCGCCATGTCTCCTGAGGGTTGCGCCAGTCTATTCCAGACAATAGATAACTCAGCTGCGCAGGAGATACTGTCACAGCTCCACCCTCAACTGCCGGCCAGATGAAGCGTCCGCGCTCAAGTCTTTTTGTAAACAGGCATGATCCTTGGCCATCATGCCAGATGACCTTCAACAAATTTCCGCGTTTCCCCCTGAAGCAAAAAAGGTTGCCCCCAAGGGGATTGTGTTTGAGGACCTCTTGCACCCGGAGCGCCAGCGATGGAAAGCCAGATCTCATATCGGTGTAGCCCGTCGCCAACCACACACGCACGCCTTCTGTCGGGATCATCGCAGCATTTCCAGGCCCTGCAAGATCCGCATCAGGACACTTACGTCGACAGTGCGGTCAACGATCACACGCCGGCCGTTGGCACCGACGATTTCTATCCGGCCACCGGCAGACACCGCCTGGCTGGTAGCCGACACTTCGGGGTGGGATTGCACGGGAGCCGGCTCTTCCGCCTCTACATCGTGCACGCTGTGACCGACCACACCCATGTCAATGAAGGCGATTGGCGGGGTCTCGGATCGGCCCCCCAATCTCCGTTCCTGGGCTTGCTTCATCCAGATGTGCAAGTGGTTTCGCGTTCATGTCGTGACGCCGCGCGACAACCGCCACCGGATCACCGGACTCCTGCACCTCACCCAGGATCGCCAGCTTCTGCTCGGCCGTCCAGGAGCGGCGCCTCCGCTGTCGGCCGGCATCCGTCGGCAGCGACAGAGCCGCAGGCCTGCTCGCTTCCACCCTCGACGGCTGCTCCATAGCCAGATATTTCATTGCTAAGCGTCCACTTAAAATCTAAGCGGACACTAACGCCACAAGGTACGCGTCAGTAGGCGGCCTTCACCGTATGCGTACCACGAGGCGGCGCCATCTTGTCATCCAGCCGAAGGTGCGCTCGACAACCCAGCGGTGGGGCAAGACTTCGAAGCCCTTCTGGTGGTCGGATCTGCGGATGATCTCTACCACGAAGTCCAGATAGGCGGCCTTGTCCATGAGCTCAACCGGTCATAGGCGCCGTCGGCGAACAGGTGTTTCACCCAGGGCCAGCGCTTGCGGATACCATCCAGGATCGCCTGAGCGCCGGCGCTGTCGGAGGTATCGGCCGGCGTCAGGTTGACCATCAACAGCCGCCCACCCGTATCGACGGCGATGTGGCGCTTGCGGCCGACAATCTTCTTGCCGGCGTCGTACCCTCTTGTTTCCGCTTGCGGAGCATTGACCGACTGGGTGTCGATAACGCCCGCCTGGGACTGGCCTCGCGCCCGGCTCGCTCGCGGTCCAGCATCAGCGCCACATCTGGAACACAAAGCGCCGCGCCAATTCGCGAAACCAGCCGTAGGCCGTCGCGCGCCGAAATGGATCGGCAGCATCCGCCAGCCGCAACCGAGCGCACAAGGTAGCGCCCGCGTTGATCACATCAGAGAAATCAACCTCGCGCCGACGGCCGCGACGCCCAGGCTTGGGCATCAGCGGAGCGATCTGTTCCCACTCCTCGTCCGCCAGATCGGACGGGTAGCGCTTGGTCTTCTTGGCGATCTTGGTCATCCGGCCACGGCTCTGTTCGGTCAATATCCACAGCTTGAATCACAAACCAGCCTCCGCCGAAATCTCAATTTTCCGATTTTCCAAACGGCCTCTAACATGGAACTGGCGTAGTAACGCTTGCAACGACATCGGCCCGACTCCAAACGTGTGCTGTAAGTCGCCAAAGGCAAGCCGATGGCGCGGGACAGCCAAAATAAGGTTAAGTGCAGCTACTTTTTCGCGGCTCCAGCGATATGAGCGGGAATTCTACATGCGCTCGAAGCGCACGCTCCGTGCAGCCGAATGAGCAGCAATCACCGTCTGATCCCGAAACTTGTTATATTGCACAATACGTAAGGCGCGGCCTATTCGGCCGCGCCACTTTCTGTCGGTGCGGGAGAGAGAACGATCCGATGGCCGATTTCTCGCTGTATCAGATGATCTGAATACAGTAACGGTTTATATTCCCCTCGTTGCCACTCCACAGTCAGATCTTGATAGTGGTTGGAGACCGGTACACCCGACTGGCCAGGATTGTTGATAAATACGCTATTGTCCCAAATTCCAACATCGATAATCATCCGTACCGATGGTCCTGCTGTGACGGACCAATCGTCTTGGCGATAACTTGAATAATTCAGTGTTGAGCTACTACCGCCAAGGGCGGCCGGCCTCAATGACCATTGTTCATCCGTTAAGGTTTGTAGTGGGTGCCGCAAATCAAGCCTATGAATGCTGCCCCATGACCACTCTGCAGAGTCATATCCCATAATTGCTATGCACTCGGTCCAGGCTGAAGCCAACGTCGCCTCAATGGAGTCAGCAAGGGTTTCATCCGGTTGTGCCTGTTCGAGCCAAGTAGCTATGGCTGCAGGCTCTAACGGCACGAGTAGTGCCAATATATGATCGTCGGCGCCCTCCCATCGAGCTATTGTCGATCCAAGATGCTTACTAAGCCAAATCTCAAAAAAAGCTGCGGCCGCGGAGCTCGCGTCCAAATGTGCATCCCAATTAAGGAGTAATTGAAGCGGCGGCGTCTGCGACTTCGAATGCAGAAGAACTCCTAGCCGCGCAACAATACGAGCTGCGATTGGTGAATACACTGAACACTGCAGCCGCATACAGTCTTCAATAGAGATCGGTTCTGATCGAGCGAGTTCCGAATGAAGCGTATTATGTCTGCTACTGTCTGACCATTCATAACCAAAAGCAGGATGCGCTTTGCTCCACTCCTCAGGCACATTCATCGCATTGGCGGTAGCGACGAAACCTTCCGCTGGGTTTATTGCAGATGGTCCTTCAATAGGCGACAAATATCCGTCCCATTCAAATCTGCCGTCTCCGGGAACCGGAAGTAGGCCGTCCCAATTTCTTCTAACCGGGGCCGCACCTGACGGTTTCCACATGATTGTATTGGACGTGTCCGCATAAATATGATTGACGGAGGGACAACCCCAGGATGCCAGACTGGAGACGTATTCTGCATTGGTCTTTGCGCGCATAACGCCTAAGCTGGCCATGTAAGGAGCCATGCCCGAATCCATCCACGCAGTTCTCAACGCGAAAGCGCGGTTTTCTTCAGGGTTTTGGTAAAGAACAGGTCCGTGGCGTGTAAATCGCAGTTCAACCTCCTGGTCGGTATAGCCACAAACTGGGATCCTCTCTTTGACGGTATTTACCTGCTCCCAGGCTCCTTTATAGACGTATTCATTTGTTCCACCAGGCCTCATATCATACACATAGATATCTTCCTGATCAGCGCCAAAGATAGTCAGACCAAAAGCGGCGGTTCCATTATGCCCCATCGAGATTCCTGGCACTATAGGCTCCCCGGCTCCAATGACATTGAAGCCAGGCATGCTCAGGTGTACAACATACCTGATCGACGGCAGGGCATGTCTACGGTGCGGATCCAGAGCAAGTATTGGGCGTCCAGTTGTTGTTTTCTTTGCTGAAATAGCCCAATTGTTTGAACCTTCTTCAAATGTTGTTCGAACGATCTCGTCAGACGTCGTCACGCTGGTCCAGAGACCAGCTTCGTGAAGACTAGCTGCAAGTCGTTCCCTTGAGAATGAAGGCGGGCTGATTGCCAAGCGGAAATCACGCAGCACTCGATCAGTCACAACAGCTGGGTCAAAGCCTTCTGCGGGTCGGGGAGCTATCGCAGGTGACAATTCTTGTCTGAATCTGTCTAGGCGAAGGCCGTGCTCCGCACCTACTAATGCCATAACCTTACAACGTAGAAGCTCCGAGATCGCGTTCCGGGTAAGTGAATGCGTTCGCACTCGGACGACGTCTTCCGGCTTCCAATAGTCAGGCCTGTGGCCGAGGAGGGCGAATTCAGGTGGCAATGCAATCAAACCGCTATTGCAGCCATCTACATAGGAATTTATCCCCTCTGTGAACGCGGAGCATATCTCTTCGGAATCCGGACCGTATGCGGTCCATTCTGCACTCATGGATCCGCGAAATAGAAAAAGACGCGCTGCCCTGTCTTGCTCCAGATAGCCGGGACCAAAGTCCCGTGACAGGAGCCCGAGACCTCGTTTGCGCGCGATATCAATCTGCCAGAGACGGTCTCGGGCTGCATTCCAACCTTGAGCGAAAAATAAGTCATGCAAGTTTTGCGCCTTGATGTGGGGAACTCCCCACCTATCAATGTCGATTGTGACCTCGTTCTTAAGCCTGCTGAAACTGCGGCGATCGAAGGTCATGTTTGTCAGCATTATCTCGTTCCATCTAGGGTCAGGCGAGGCAGTCACCCAGATCAACAAAACGTCCCGCCTACCTCGGCTGGAGCCGTCAAAGTTAATAGGCACACCAACGCCTATCTACCAGCGCACTGCGAGGTCGCCACTCGAATAAAAGTCAAGCGGCAGGCGACTTTTCTGCATTCGCGGCAAGGCTTAGACACCTGCGAGTTGTCACGGGTCCTTTGATCCTAGGTATTTAACCGACAATCCGAAATAGACATTTCGAGCTGGAAACCTTGGTACAGTTAACCTCCTGTTACAAAACTCGTTGATCACAGAGAGCAGCCGGGGGCCTCTGGCAATCAATGTAACATCTTTATCAGGGTCAGGGGCGTGCCATGGACTGAGGGCCAACGTATGATTTGATCGCGAGCGTGCCGATTGTCGGTTCGCCGATGAGCGTTTGGGCATCGCCTGTGAATCGAGGGCGTCGTGTCAGGCACGACGGCCAGGGGCCTCTGCCTAGCGCTTCATCTGCCGAGCCCAGCGACGGCGCAGTGTCGATCTCGGCGACACAGTTGGGTTATCTTCTGTCCGGAATCGACTGGAGAAACCCGCAGGAAACCTGGCGTCCCCCGTTGGTCGGGGGACGTTTTCGCCTTTGAAACAGGGGCGGATGTGTTTCCTTCGCCTGCGAAAACAGCCCCTGATTCGCTCCCCACCGATCTTGCCGCCGCTCACGCGATGATCCTCTCGCAACGCGCCGCGCGTGTGGAGGTAGAGGCCATTGCGGAGCGTGCTCAGGCGATGATACCCTGATCGCGCTCATCAGTTCGAGATCGAGAAGATAGTGCGCGAGCTCTAGAGCGGGATGAGATTAGTTTCGGTCATAGCCGGAGTTTTTGAAGTAGTGTGAGCACTCGGCGGATGTGATGCGGTTGAGAATTTGGCCGATCGCGTCGCAGACGGTTTGGACGGTGCGGCTTGCTGCCTTTCTCAGCCAGTGCTTGAGTTTTGAGAAGAGCTGTTCGATTGATGGGGTTGTCTAATCGCAGTTGGGGCGTCAAGCGTGGAGTTTGTTGAAGCGACACTGCCGGGTGCATGGTT
>NZ_JBSPKY010000053.1:0-7240 GCF_053848025.1 Mesorhizobium sp. 128a
CGACTGGCTCGACGGGAGCAACCGGCTCTACTGGTGCAACGGGCTCGACCGGAGCGACTGGCTCGACGGGAGCAACCGGCTCTACTGGTGCGACTGGCTCGACGGGAGCAACCGGCTCTACTGGTGCAACGGGCTCGACCGGAGCGACTGGCTCGACTGGTGCAACTGGCTCGACGGGAGCAACAGGTGATACCGGTGCGACTGGCTCGACTGGAGCAACAGGCTCTACCGGTGCAACCGGTTCGACCGGAGCGACTGGCTCGACTGGTGCAACGGGCTCGACCGGAGCGACTGGCTCGACTGGTGCAACGGGCTCGACCGGAGCGACTGGCTCGACTGGTGCAACTGGCTCGACGGGAGCAACAGGTGATACCGGAGCAACCGGCTCGACTGGCGCAACAGGCTCTACTGGTGCAACCGGCTCGACCGGAGCGACTGGCTCAGCCGGAGCGACGGGTGCGACCGGAGCGACCGGCCCGGGAGGTGAGACTGGTGACCACCATGGCAATAACGGCTTTGGCAATGGAGATCAGGATGCACCTGGTAATTCCGGGAACCATAACAATGCCGAAAACGGCCCTGGTCACAAAGCCAACGTCACGACCAATACGCTGGGCCTAAAGGACTCGACGCAGTTCCTGCAATCCGGCTCGACCGACAGTGGTGCCGTCAGCCATGCGTCGTTCCGCCAGCTCATCGGCCTGGCGGCCAGTTCGGTGACGACCGACCTCCTGAATGTCCTCAACACGATCAGGGGATTTGGTCAGAACCAGAACAAGCCGTTGGGTGCGAGCACCGACCTGATCTCGGACAAGACCAAGCAAGGTGCCGGCTACGCCAACACCGACGACACAGTGAAGAAGGCTCTGAAGGATATTCTGAAGCCGCATGAGTGAGCAGGAATGGTGACCGGACAAGCCACGATAGAAGCCGGTCCAAGGGTAAGAAATGGTCGCGTGGGCTTTGCGAGAGAGCAAAGCCTGCGCGTTCACCATTTCCGAATGAGCAAGGGACGGTCTGCCCTAGGCACGACTGAACCTTGGCTTGCGTGCCGGAAGGGAAGACCATGGTGAGCATCCCTTTGAACGCCGAAAACCAGCCCGTCCAAATCCGCACCGACACCGAAGCCGACGGGACCGGCAAGGCCGGCGGCGAGAGCGCAGTGGGGCGGACTCCGGGTGGCCCCGCCGAGTTTGACCAGGTCGGGCCGCGCCTCAAAGCAATCCTCGCGGTCGCCCGCTATTACGGGGTCGAGCTCGACCCGAACGAATTCAGGGCGGCAAGTGCAAGTCCGTTTCCAACCTCCACTGATCTGTCTGAATGGGCCCGTAATGGCGGTATGTGGTCTCGCGCCGTCCGCGTTCGCTGGTCTCACCTCTTGCGCTTTCAGGACACCGGACCGGTCGTTCTGTTGTTCAACGATGGGGGCGCGGGGCTCCTCATCGGGGCGAGTGCCGAGCGCAACCTGGTCTTCCTCAAAAGCGCGGACGCGCCTGATGATGGTCAATCCACCGCGATCGACGAGCTGCGGCTGTCGCAGGTGTGGACGGGCGAGGCGGTGCTGCTGCGACAGGCGCGATCCTCTGTAGAGGCGGATGCGCCTTTCACTCTCGGCTGGCTCGTCGAACTGGTGCGGCTCGAAAGTCGGCCGCTCCGCGACGTCGCTATCGCATCGTTCACGCTCAGCGTGCTTACCATCCTGCCGCCGCTCATCGTCATGACGGTCGTCAACAAGGTGCTGCAGTTCAACAGTGTCTCCACGCTGTTGCTCTTATCGGCCATAATTGCCGTTGTCTTCGCCTACGAGACGCTCCTGGGCCACGCGCGGCGATTGATCATCAACGTCGTCGGCGCGCGTCTGGACACCAAACTGCAGCTGCACGTTTTCAGTCGGCTCCTGCGCCTGCCGCTGGACTATTTCGAGCGTCATCCGGCCGGCGAGACGATGTACCGTCTCGCCCAGGTCTATCGCATCCGCGAGTTCCTGACCGGCAAACTGCTCAGCACGTTGCTCGACCTGATTACGCTGTGCGTGCTGATACCGGTGATGTTCTACATCAACGCCAAGCTCGCCTGGATCGTGATCGCCTGCGCAGGCGTGATCGTGGTGATCATTCTCGCCTTCCTCAAGCCGATGCGCCGCAGGTACCAGCGGGTGATCGAAGCCGAGACATGGAAAGCGGCGGCGCTCGGCGAAACTGTTGTCGGGATAAAGACCGTGAAGGCACTTGGCCTCGAGCCGCAACGCAAGGCGCTTTGGGACGAGCAGGTGGCGGAGTCGGGAAGGGCGCGCCTGGCCTTCGGCCAGTTCGCCAGCTGGCCGCAAACGCTGGTTACGCCGATCGAACGTGCCATGGTGCTTGGCACTATGCTGATCGGCGCCTATCTCGCGATGAACGACAGTTCGGGATATATGGTAGGCGGCCTGTTCGCCTTCATGATGATCTCCCAGCGCGTCGCACAACCCCTCGTCGGGCTTGCACGACTGATCGAAGACTACGAGGAGGTCGGGGCAGCGATCGGCGAGGCGGCGTCTGTCCTGAACCGGCCGCTGGAGAGCAGTTCGAATTCCCTCGGCCTGAGACCAAGGCTCGTCGGCGAGATCACGTTCAGCGATCTGACCTTCAGCTATATCGGTACAAAGACGCCCGCACTCGACCGGGTCAGCTTCAACATTCCGGCAGGGTCCATGTTCGGCATCGTTGGGCGCAGCGGGTCGGGAAAATCGACGATCGCGCGTCTCCTGCAGGGGATCAACCGAGACTATAGCGGATTCCTCAAGCTGGATGGTGTCGACCTCAAGGAATTCAACCTGCGCCACCTGCGCCAGGGGCTCGGCGTGGTGCTCCAGGACAATTTCCTGTTCCGCGGATCGATTCGCGACAACATCATTGCCGGGCGCGCAGGCCTGACGCTTTCCGACGCCATGCGTGCCGCACATCTGGCCGGCGCCGAAGAATTTATCGAACGAATGCCCAATGGCTACGACACCTACATCGAGGAAGGATCGCCCAATCTGTCGGGCGGTCAAAAGCAGCGGCTGGCGATCGCGCGCGCCCTCATCCACAATCCGACCATCCTCATCCTCGACGAAGCCACCAGCGCACTCGACCCGGAGAGCGAAGCGGTCGTCAGCAACAACCTGATGCGCATTGCCAGCGGGCGCACGATGATCATCGTTTCGCACCGGCTCTCCTCGCTCACGGAGTGTGACCAGATCCTGGTAATGGAGCAAGGTAAGGTACTCGACGTGGCACCGCACGCGACCCTGCTCGAACGATGCCCCCTCTACAGGCAACTGTGGTTGCAGCAGAACCGGCACCTCGACGGCCGCGCCGGCCGTCCGGTGGCCGTACCGACGCGGCTGGATTGACGATGTCGTGCTGCGATCGATTGAGCGCGAGGATCGCCCGCAAATCGGCGATCCATACCGGCGCCAAAGTGCTTGGCGGCATGAAGGTGGAATGGGATAGCAAGCCATGAGCAGCAGCACCTCACTCGCCATCCGCCCTGCCCGCTGGCAGCGAACCAAAACGAACGATCCGACCACACCGGCCATCCTCGAATTCCAGTGGCCGTCGACGGCGATCGCCAATGCGCCAATTCCGAGAGCCGCACGGGGCATCGTCTGGGTTATTTCGAGTTTGGTGATCGCCTTGATTGCCCTGGCAGGGTTGATCCCCGTCGACCAGGTGGTGACGACCAGAGGGCTAGTGGTCTCACAATCGCCGAACATCATTGTGCAGCCACTGGAGACGGCGATCGTTCGCTCGATCGACGTGCGCGAAGGACAGCATGTGCGAGCCGGTCAATTGCTTGCCCGCCTCGATGCTACCTTTGCCTCAGCCGACCTCCAGTCGCTGGCAATTCAGGTCTCGACGCTTGAGGCCGAAGTGGCTCGGTTGAAGGCAGAGGCCGACGGGCAAGCCTTCAACTATGACGGTCTCGATCCAAGCTGGACCCTGCAGGCGTCCATCTTCGAGCGCCGTAAGGCGGTCTATGACTCCAAGCTGGATAGTTTTGACCGACAGCTTGACGAACTGAGTTCGGTGATCTCGCGATCACAATCTGATGCAGAAGGCTATCGCCAGCGGCTCAAAGTCGCGGCCTCGATCGAACAGATGCGAAAACAGCTGGAAGCAAGACAGGTGGGAAGTCGCCTCAATACGCTCCTCGCCGAGGACAACTGGGCGGAAATGTCCCGCTCGCTCAGCAATGCCGAGCAGACAACAGAAGCCGCCAAACGCCAGCAGGCGGGGGCGGCTGCCGACCGCAACGGCTACATTCAGAGCTGGCGAGCGGAAGTCTCGCAGAACCTGTCGGAGGCGAACTCGCGACTGTCCGACGCCCGCGAACTCCTCAACAAGGCGAAGCTGCGCAAGCAGTTGGTCGAACTGCGGAGCGAAGCCGACGCTATCGTCCAGTCGGTGGCGAAGGTTTCGGTTGGGTCGGTTCTGCAGTCTGGTGAGCGCTTGATCACTCTGGTTCCGGTCAACGCGCCTCTCGAGATCGAGACAAACATCGTCGGCCGGAGCAGCGGCTTCGTTCATGTCGGCGATCCGGTGGTCATCAAGTTCGACACCTTTCCCTATTCCCAATACGGCCTCGCCCACGGCTCCGTACGAGCGCTCAGCCCTGATTCCTTCTCGGCACGAGACCAAGTGCGCGATCAGAACAGCTCCCGGGCCATGCTGCCTTCGGATGCTGAGCCGTTCTATCGTACGCGGATTTCCATCGACCAGGTCGCGTTGCACGACGTGCCCGCCGGGTTCGTGGTCAGCCCCGGCATGCCGGTGACGGCAGATGTGAAAGTCGGCCGGCGCACCGTGCTCAAATACATTCTTGGCGTGATGCTCCCGATCGGCCAGGAAGCCATGCGGGAACCCTAGCGCAGTTGGACTACGGAGGGGTCGTATCGATGGCAATCCTGAATCGGCTGACCGATCGCGCCTTCCCGGCAGCGGCCTTGCGCCGGGCAATCCAGCTCAGCGACAAGCCGGCAGAAGCCTTTCCGCACTTGGCGGTCGCGGCACGCGCCGGTCTCGTCGATGCCGAGTATCGGGTCGCCCGTTGCTATCTAGAGGGCTCAGGCGTGCCGGCGAGCCGGGCGGAAGGTAGGCGTTGGCTGCTGCGGGCAGCGAACCACGGAAGTGCTGACGCGCAGGCTCTTCTGGCTGCCCTCTATCTGGCCGGGCTGGTGCCCGCGGATGCTGACGGCCGCGATGCCGGCTCCGTGAGTCTTTTCGAACGAGATTACTCTGGCGAACCTGACTTCGCTGCTGCGCTCGGTTTTGCCACCAAGGCGGCCGAGGCAGGCTCGGCAACGGGACAGGCGATCCTCGGTTACATTCTGGCCAGCGGCCCCGAGCCGATGCGGGATGCGGATGCTGCGCAGCGCTGGTACGAAAAGTCGGCCGCAGCCGGCTGCGCCGAAGGAAGTCTCGGCCTTGCCCTCTCGCTGGCCCGGCGCGGCAGGCCGGAACAACGGAGCAGGATCGCCGACGAGGTACGGCGCGCGGCAGATGCCGACCTGCCGACCGCAACCTACCTTCTCGCGGTCCTCACCGAACATGGGTTCGGAGTCACGAGCGATCTTGCTACGGCCGCGCGGCTTTATCAGCAAGCTGCGGAGAAAGGCCTTCCCTCGGCCCAATTCCGGTTAGGGCTGGCGCTGATCGACGGGAGTCTCGTCGACCCGGATCCCGTGGCCGGGGAGGCGTGGATGCGGCGCGCCGCGCTGGCCGGCAACGTAGAGGCAGCCCACTTCCTGGGTGATCGTAACGCCAAGAGCCGGCCGCCGGATTTTGCGGAAGCCGCAACATGGTATCGACGGGCCGCCGAGGCGGGTCACCAGGCCGCCGCGCGCGCACTGGCATCTCTCTACTTGACGGGAAACGGTGTTGTCAGGGATGAGAAAGAGGGGACACGCTGGCTGCGCACTGCAGCGGCAAGCGGGAACCAGGAAGCACAAGTAGACCTGGCCAACCTCGTGCTTCGAGGGGCTGGCGAGCCGGCAGATACTGCAAGTGTAGCCCGATGGTTCGAGGCTGCCGCATTGTCGGGCGACCTGACCGCTGCGTTCAATCTAGGGCTCTGTTTCACCAAGGGCGTCGGTGTACGCCAGGACGAAGGTCAGGCTGCGCAGTGGCTAAGGCGCGCGGCCGAAGGCGTGGCCGAGGCTCAATACATGTATGCGCGCATGCTCAGGGATGGGCGTGGCGTGGTGGCCGACGCGCATCACGCCCGCGCCTGGTTTGCCGAGGCAGCCGAAGGTGGCGTGCTCGACGCCCAAGTGGCACTTGCGGAGATGCTGCTCAACGGGGGCGGCGGCAAGCGTTTGCCGGAGGCCGCCGCGAAGCTGTTCGAACGGGCCGCCGCCGACGGTCATGCTGGGGCAATGTTTGCCTTGGGGGTGCTGCACAGTTCCGGCGAGGGCCTGCCCATCGATCAGGTGGCGGCGCAGAAATGGTTTGCCGCCGCCGCCGAACGTGGGCACGGACAGGCCCAATTCATGCTGGGCCGGTATCTCTCCAGAGGTCTTGCCGGAGAGCGCAACCCGGTGGCCGGCCGCCTTTGGCTCGAGCGCGCGGCAGCGCACGGCATCCAGGAAGCGGTCGAGGAGCTCGCCCATTTTGCCCCGGGTTGAAGCAGGTCAGAATATGAGCAGGCGCGCCGCCGACTTTCTACGCAGATGGATGCTCGACCATCTGCCGCCGCGAATTGAAGACCCCGCCCTTGTCGTGACCACCATGGCGGCCGACGCCGTGCGGGCTGCCGAGGTCCAAGGCATGACGCACCAAGAGATCGATCAAGAGATCGCAAGCGTCTATGAAGCGATCATGTGTACGCTCGAGGATCGCGCGTCAGATTTGGCGGGTTAGGCAAAACGCCCAGGCTGACTCGAGATGCGCCTGCGAATGTCCCAATTCAGGAGAGAATTGCCGGCATTCACTTGCGCCGTCAGCTTTGCCGGTTGATCCCCGCCCTGATCGCGTACTCTGATCGGGTGTAAGGTCGCCGGGTTTGAGGTGGTTGGGGTCTTCGCCCAGCGAGTTCACCGCATGAGTCGTTACCATTGAAGGCAGCAAGACAGCCGCGGCCCGACGGTTTGTTGGGGTGTGTTCGACTGACCGTCGGGCCTGTCGGCAACTTCGCGGCGCCCCTTGAGTTTTGCTGCGTATTTCGCAAAAACGGGACAGTCGTTCCGCTAAATCGCGGACAGCAGTTTCACTAAGTCGCG
>NZ_JBSPKY010000054.1:0-6713 GCF_053848025.1 Mesorhizobium sp. 128a
GCGACTTAGTGAAACTGCTGTCCGCGATTTAGCGGAACGACTGTCCCGTTTTTGCGAAATACGCAGCTTGCTCCACTGATCTCAAGGATCTGCCCTTCTTTGTCTGCCCGTCAGCCGGGATAGCTAGGAGCAACCGGAGGTGAACTTGTGGCGATGATCGACCGCATCAACCTTGATCCTGTTGTCCTCGCATGCAGATCTAGCTTCGCGGCTAAGCTGGCGGGTCGGTGCATTAACATCCATGATTTGCCAGCCTGCCGAGCTTCAAGGCGCGTTACCGGATCATCAGGTGCACGTTCGCTGGGGAGAGTTGATCGGCGCATCGCAGGGGCCGAGACCAGACCGCGGTTTGCTCAGGCTGATGACGCCAAGGTTGGCTCCCATTAATTGGTAAGCAATCGGACACAAAAAACGGCCGGGATGTCCGATGGACACCCGGCCATTTCACACCTAACTGGTGAGGGTCGGGCCGAACGCAGGCCCTACAGTCGAGTCTTGGGAGACTAAACCGCGCCTTCAGCTTGGAGGGCTTTGTACGTTGTATCGACCGCACGCACCGTGGCGTCGACGATGATATCAATTTCTTCCTTTTTTATGATCAGGGGCGGCGCGTAACCGAGAGTATCGGCGTGGGGCATGGCCCGCGCGATCACGCCGTTTTCAAGCAAGGCTGCTGCAGCGCGCACACCTACCTGAAGGCTCGCGTCGAAGGGCACGCGCGTTTTCGGGTCGCGCATGAACTCGACGGCCGACAGTATACCGACGCCGCGAACCTCGCCGACGATGGGGTGACCTTCGAGCTTGGACTTCATCTGTCCATGCCAGTAGGGCCCTACTTCCCGGACATGTTCGAGAATATTGCGCTCTTTTAGCACCTGGATGTTCGCCAGCGCCGCTGCGGCGCAAAGGGTGTGACCTGAGTACGTCCAGCCGTGGCCCAAGGGGCCATATTTTTCGCTGCCTTGCTCCAATACAGACCAAACCCGTTCCCCAATGATCGAGCCCGAAATCGGGAGGTAGGCAGAACTGAGGCCCTTGGCGATCGTAACCAAGTCAGGACGCATGCCGTAAAGATGAGAGCCGAATTTCTCGCCTGTGCGGCCAAAGCCGGTCACGACCTCGTCAGCAATCAGGAGGATGTCATATTTGTCCAACACCGCCTGGATCTCAGTCCAATACCCCCGCGGCGGCGGGACGATACCGCCGGTGCCAAGAACGGGCTCGCCAATAAAAGCACCCACCGTGTCTGGGCCTTCGGCGATAATGAGGGCTTCGAGCTCATTGGCGCAGCGCTTCGAAAACGCCTCCTCAGTTTCGCCGTCCTGTGCCTGGCGGTACCAATGCGGTGTGGTTGTGTGACGCACGATGTCGAGCGGCAGATCGAAATGGTTGTGGAAGAATGCCAGGCCGGTTAGACTTCCGGTCAGTATGCCCGAGCCATGGTAGCCGCGCTGCCGCGAGATGATTTTCTTTTTTGCGGGGCGACCAAGGACGTTATTGTAGTACCATACCAATTTAATGTTGGTCTCGTTGGCGTCCGATCCTGAAAGCCCGAAATAGACGCGGCGCATATTCTCGCCGAAGTATTCAACAACGGCTTCGGCAAGGAGGGTCACCGTTTTTGTGCTCTGGCTTGCATAGACGTGAGCAAATGGGAGCTCATGAGCCTGCGTGGAAATAGCATCGGCAATCTCCTTGCATCCGTAGCCCATATTCACGCAGTAGAGTCCGCCGAACCCGTCGAGGCTTTTGCGACCCTCTGTATCCCAGATATAGACGCCATCTGCTCCCGCCATCACGCGGTTCGGGGTCTCCCCCCGACTATGCTTGGCAAGATGGGTTGAAGGATGGAAAACGTAATTCCGATCCTTCTCTTGAATTTGCGCGGTTCCTAAGTTGCTCAGAGCCATTTTTCTCTCTTTCGGATGACAGATGCCCGGCGGTAGGTCGGTCAGCTATTCAAAATTTATCAGAAAGTCTGGGGCGAACTTCCCGACAATTCGGCCTCTGGCGTTGAATTTCGGCGCCAACAGACCAAAAACTATGATTTTCTTCGCTGGTCATGGATGGCCGGCAAAGCCCTTCGGCCTAGTTGCCCAAGGTGCCTTCCACCAGGTTCACCCAGTAACCAATACCGTAAGGAATTGCGTTGTCGTCGAAATCATAAGTCGGATTGTGCAAGCCAGCCGTTGGACCATTTCCCAGAAATAGGAACGCACCCGGCCGAGCCTGCAGCATGTAGGAGAAGTCTTCGGAAACCATCATAGGTTTGATCTGTTCATTGACGGCATCACGTCCGACGAGGCTCCGTGCCGCTGCGGCTGCCAGTTCCGTTGGCTCCGTATGGTTGAACGTCAACGGTTCGAGGCGCCGGTGGCGGTATTCCACTTTAGCTCCGAACGCGGCTGCGATGTTTTCAGCGCACACCTTGATCTGCCTCTCTGCGAAATCTCGCAACGTGGGCGACAGACTTCTCACTGTGCCGCCAAGCGTCACGGTGTCGGGGATAATGTGGTAGGACTCACTTCCGGTGAACTTCGGGACGGACACGACCAGCGCTTCCGTAGGATCGAGGTTTCTTGACACAAGAGTCTGGAGAGCCAGGATAATCTGTGCCCCAACGACGACCGGATCGATCGTGTGGTGTGGGGTAGCAGCGTGCCCACCACGGCCGGTAATGACGATATCGAACTCGTCGAGGGCGGCCATGATAGACCCGTCCCTGATGCCAAATTTGCCCACCTCGATGCCCGGCATATTGTGCATGCCATAAACCTGCAAGATGTTGAATCGGTCCATTAGCCCTTGCTGGACCATACGATTGGCGCCCTGCCCGTCTTCCTCGGCAGGCTGGAAAATAAGCGCTACTGAGCCTTTGAAATTCCTTGTGGCAGCGAGATGTTTTGCAGCGCCGAGCAGCATGGCGGTATGGCCATCGTGACCACAGGCATGCATCTTGCCCTCGACCAACGATGTCCAGGGCTTTCCACTCGCTTCAACAATGGGCAACGCATCCATATCGGCACGCAGGCCAATGGTCGGGCCGTCGCCACCCGCACCTTGGATCACAGCCACCACGCCAGTCTCGGCAATACCAGTTTCAATGTGGTTGATGCCGAATGACGCCAGCTTTTCAGCGACAAAGTTGGCCGTGTTGTGAACTCGATAATCAAGTTCCGGATTTTGGTGCAGATGGTGGCGCCAAGCGATGGCCTCTTCATGAATTTCCGCGAAATCATTGACGCTGCGCATTCGAATTCTCCCATGCCAAAATGGCCCCACACTGGCCTTCCAGGTCGCATAGATCGACGCAGACTATCGGGTGCCGGCGCCTAGATGATGCGAGCGAAAAGCACCGCGTGCTATATCTCAACAAATGCTTCGAGCGTCGAACCCTGACAGTCAAATGCAGTGTGTGTATCGCGCCCATCTCGGTTCGAGATAATGACCGTATTCACCAGGCGCCTGGCGTGCGTCGCAGCTGCTTTCGACCCGTTATCCACTGTCTGACTGGCGTCCAGCACGCCAGTCGCCTCCGCCGCTTTTGGACCTATCTGCGTGTTAGATGACTGCCATAAGCAAACTGCATTTGACGTCGAACGACTAGCGTCAGATTGTCATCAAAATGAGTCGCAGCTCGGCCGCTTCCTTAACCCCCTTTCTCGTTCACAAGTGAACACAGCTTAAGCCACATTGGGCAGCAGCAATGCCGGTACCGTGCATGATGGCGGGTGTAGGAGCATGAGTACGGACACTGACCCTGAGCAGACACGCACTTCGGCCACCTTTGCACCACTTCGGAACTTGACATTCCGTTCAATCTGGCTCGCTGCGCAGGTTGCGAATGTTGGCTGGCTGATGCAGGCGGTTGCGATTAGCTGGCTGATGGCCACAATCTCGACCTCAGACGTCATGGTCGCCTTGGTACAGGCCTCGACGACATTGCCCACGTTCGTCCTGTCAATTGTCGCGGGGGCCTTGGCGGACAACTATAGTCGCCGCAATCTCATGTTCATTGGTTGGTGCTTAATAGCGTCTTCTGCAACGATGTTGGCTATCCTTGCTGGCCTCGAAATATTCAACCCATGGATGGTCCTCGCCTTTAGTTGCCTGGCCGGAGCAGGTGCTGCTTTCACCGATCCCGCTTGGTACGCTTCATTTGGCGATATCCTGAAAAAAAGCGAAGTTCCAGCAGCCGTCACTCTCAGTTCGGTCGGATATAATGCCGTGCGTTGTGTTGGCCCAGCGCTCGGCGGGATTGTAGTTGCCAAATTCGGCCCTCTCACAGCCTTCACAGTTGCCGCTCTTACCTATGCAGCGTTGCTTTGGACTATAAGGCGCCACCAATGGGACGTTCGCTTATCCCCTCTCCCGCGAGAAGCTCTAACCACCGCAATCCATGACGGGGCTCGTTTCACCTCGCTATCGACGGAGATCAAAACCGCCATCGCGCGTGGTGCGCTTTTTGGCCTTGCAAGCATCGCAATACTCGCGCTGCTACCTCTCGTCGCCCGCGACCAACTAGGAGGGGGACCAATCGTTTATGGTGTGTTGATGGCGGGCTTTGGGACAGGAGCCTTTTGCGTCGGCATCTGCAACAATGTTTTGAGAAGATCACTGTCACAGGAGCGATTGACCACGTTAGCTTCCATTGCGTGCGCCGCGTGTTGTCTCGCTCTCGCTTTCACCACTTCAGTGCCGGTTGCTGCGGTTGCGCTAGCGTTTGGCGGGGCGGGCTGGGTCGTCACCTGGACGGGCCTGGAAGTCAGTGTACAATTGGCAAGCCCGAGGTGGGTCGTTGGGCGCACGCTGTCGACCTACTACGCTTTGTCCGCCGGCGGTATCGCAGCCGGCAGTTGGCTTTGGGGCACAGTGGCTGAGCACTATTCGCTTAGCACGGCGTTGGAAATTTCGGCGGCCGCTCTGTTGATAGTGGCTGCCACTGGGTTGTTCTTGCCTATTCGTCAATGGCAGGATCGCGACCAGGATCCCTTGGGATTCGAAACGCCTCAACTGGCTATCGACCTGAAGCCAAGAAGTGGGCCGATTGTCGTCAAAATCGAGTACTCGATACCAGAGGTTCACGTCGAAAATTTCCTCAACCGGATGCAGGAAAGACGACGAGCACAAAACCGTGTCGGTGCGCGGCATTGGAACTTACAACGTGATCTTCAGGATCCTATGCTATGGACAGAAAGCTTTCGTACGCCGACGTGGACGGACTATCTGCGCTTGAATCATCGCCTATCGGTGGCAGACAGAGAGCTGGAGCAACATCTCTTGACGCTAAACATCATTGGAACTCCTCCCCGGACCAAACTCTCGATCGAACGGCCGACAGGGACGCTCCACAAGCGGGATCAATCGACACGGTTTTTCTCTCGGCTGTAACCGCGAGGATTGAAGGGCAGCCGGGATGGCCAACTTGACCAGGTTTGAGAGGCCAGTCGTGATCCAGATTGGCCGACATGATACCGAGCGTCAGGTGGTCGATGTCAACGATGCGGCCTCGATCTTGCTGCGCGGCTTTAGTCGTCAGACGGAGAGACATCGGGCCGCTATGGACGCTTGCCTAAAGGTACTTCGGGGTGAAGCTCATTCACTTGCAGCCCGAAAGGCGTTTGTCGCGGCAGCGCGCGAAGCTAACATCCTTCGCGGCGATTGATACGACCTTCTCAACGAAAAGGATATCCAGTCCTGAAGGGACCACACATGGGGTTTGCAGAAGCGACGACGTCACACTGGCGGACGCAGGGCGGCGTGAAAAGGGCCGGCCTCCCCTTACCTGCTCCTCTCAGAATCTACAAACAGATCCGGCCCTGAAACCGACCCGTCCGCCGCCACAGTCATAGTGTCATTGGCCCCAAGATTCGGATTGTCAGACTGCGCCGCACTTGGCGCGCAGCGTTCATCTGAGTTCGCGTACGGACTGGAGAGCTTCAGCTGGCAGGGACAAATGGGTGCTACAAACAAAATTTGACTTCGAAGGCCACAAATGCTAAGTACCTGAATCTACTCAAATATTTTGGTGAGAACAATGTCAATTGAGGATCCGTAACCTCGACCTTTCCGCCCGCCTTTTCAGCCATATCCTCAAGCGTTAGGTAGCTGTGAGCAGCAGCCGCTGCCCGGCCTCCTACAACTGCCGCCAACATTTCGGACGGCCCTGGAACCTCCATGATCTGCGATTCCGGCACCCCATCTTTCTTGGCATTTTCGATCAAGCTGTAGCCGATGCCGGTCACCATCGTCTCACCGGTCTTGGCAAATCCTTGTAGGTCTTGATCCCCTTTGGATTCCCCGGCAGCACGAAGGGCGGCGTCTGACCCGAATTGGGCTCCCGACGGTTTCACCGGGCTAATATCGTTTTTTCCAGGAAGAGCCGGAAACGTGTCCGGCCCCTGCCTGAAATCTCCCAGTCGTTCAAGCCGGCAAGGCGCCGGACTTCTTGGCCGTCCAGGTGGCCATATAGTCCATCAGGCCGGGGTTGAGGCAGTCATAGGGTTCGAGCCCGATCGACTTCAACTGGGAGCGGATGCCGTCCATGCGCTTCGGATCGACGCCGGATTCGATGATCGACGAGACAAAAGCGGTGAAGCCTGGCGGTGACCAGCCATCTTCCTCAAAACGCTCGGGATGGATGAAGGACAGGCCCTTGAACGGATGGTCGCGTTCGACCGGGCCGTGCATGTGGACGCCGCAGCCGGTGCAGG
>NZ_JBSPKY010000055.1:0-6628 GCF_053848025.1 Mesorhizobium sp. 128a
ATTTGCTTGGCTTGGTGGCTCGCGATTTGGTGCGGGTCGGGGTCAAGGCCACCGGGCGGCGGGGCCTGCCAGCTGAAGCAGTGCTACGCTGCGCTCTGCTGAAGCAATATCGGCAACTGAGCTACCAGGAGTTGGCCTTCCACCTCGAGGACTCAGCCTCGTTTCGCGCCTTTGCCCACTTGCCGTTGTCCTGGAGCCCGCAGAAGTCGGTGCTGCAAAAGACGATCAGCGCGATCCGGTCTGAGACTTGGGGAACAGATCAATCGCATACTGCTATCGGGTGCCCGGCAGGCGAAGCTCGAAGACGCGCGGTCGTGCGGCTGGACAGCACCGTGACCGCCGCACTTATGCACGAGCCGAGCGACAGCAGCCTGCTTTGGGATGCTGTACGGGTCATGGTGCGGCTTTTGAAGCGGGCCGATAGCTTGGTCGGCGGCGCCGGCTCATGGCGCGATCATTGCCGTGCAGCCAAGAAGCGTGCCCGCAAGATCCAGTTCACGCACGGTCGACCCAACCGGGTCCAACTCTATCGCGAGCTGATCGCAATCACTCGCGCGACCCTGGCCTATCTGAAGCAGGCGACCGAGCGATTGGCCGTGGCGAGCACATCGTCCATCGCCCTGTGGCAGATCCAGGTTCGCCATTATCGGCCGCTGGTCGAACGGATTATCAGACAGAGCGAGCGGCGGGTGTTGGACGGCGAGCCGGTACCGGCCGGCCAGAAGTTGGTCAGCCTGTTCGAAGAGCATGCCGATATCATCGTCAAAGGCAGCCGCGATACCGAATACGGCCACAAACTCAACCTCACCACCGGCAGGAGCGGCATGATCCTCGACCTGGTGATCGAAGCCGGCAACCCGGCCGACAGTGAGCGCTTGCTGCCGATGCTGGAGCGCCACATCGCCTTCTATGGGCATGCGCCGCGGCAGGCGGCGGCCGATGGCGGCTTCGCCACTCGCAACAACCTGGCCACAGCGAAGGCGTGGGGCGCCTGCGACATGGCCTTCCACAAGAAGGCCGGCCTCAGGATCGAGGACATGGTCAAAAGCAAGTGGGTTTATCGCAAGCTGCGCAACTTCCGCGCCGGCATCGAAGCTGGCAAATCATGCCTGAAGCGCGCCTACGGCCTGGCGCGCTGCACCTGGCGGGGCCTTGATCACCTCAAGACCTACGTCTGGTCCTCGGTCGTGGCCTACAACCTCGTCCTCTTCACGCGCTTCACGGCGACCTGACGCCGATCCGCATCGGAGTAGGATTGCGCCTAGGACACCATTTCGTCGACAACCCGCCCGCCTGATCCCATACTGCGCCATCACAGCGCTCCAAGCCCAGCACAAGTCCTTGCAATCGCTGCAAAATACTTGTGTCTTAACCATGTCCGAACAGCCTGCAGCGGGCCGACGCCGCCCCAGACGCTTCAGGCGGTTTGACGATGGGGTCTACGGTGCAGGCTTCATCTGCTACACGCTTCACCCTGCGGGCAGCAGACTGCGAAGCCTCCACCGCTACGAACAGCTCGCGACGGAGGGTTGATCGCGGGACCTGTCCGCCATTTCTGGCACAGGAACCCTGCAGTCGGCTCCTGTGTGTCGTGCCGCCCATCTCTCGACCGCATCATTGCCCTCGTTCTCTTTCAGCCGGCCGTTCCTCCCGACCGCCGGTTCGATGATGATGATCCCCTGTCGAGAATATCTTTGTTGTCGCATGACGGTCTGAGCCGTCTCGTGGTCGTTCACCAGCCTCGCAGCGATATGTCAGAGGCATTGAAGCTGCGAGCGACATAGCATCTGTGTTGTTGGTTTCGATCTGACCCTGACGATCTGACGCGCGCAGCTCAATTGAGCCTTGTCCGAACACCGGCCGCGACAGCTAAGCGGCGCCAATTCTACTGTGCGATGAGCGTAAAGAATATGACAGGGCAGACCACAATAATCAGGTTGGGGCTGAAGACTTTTTAGCGAACTCGCAAAAAAGGAAACGACAGCCCTTCCAATTTGCAGTCGCAGTCGGGACCCGTTTTTTTTATTGAGAAGGTTGCCAGCCGTTTGCCGCTTCCGTCAGCTATTCGCCACGCAACGTATGTGGCTGCCCTTCAAGAACCGGACGCTAAGGTGTCCGATGACGCCACTGAGCGAGTTCGCTGTGCCGAACCCAAGCACCGGCCCGCTGTCGAGGTGTGGCATCCGCGGCAGCGTCGCGGGCCCGATGCTGTCACAAATCCCCCTTGTGCGCGGTGGTCGGCATCAGCCTCAAAGCGGAAAATGACGTCGTCGTTCTCTCTTGAGCCGCACCGCCCTCGTTCGCCTTGAGGAGACGAGGGCTACTCGGTATCCCAAACATAGGAGCGACACGCCCGGTGATTGGCGGCCCCGTGCTTACTTGGCCAAGCGGTCACCAGTATATATCCTGCACGCGACCCGCGACACCGACGTTTTTTCTTGCGACCGGCACGGTTCTTGAAGTTAGTAGACGGATCACGCGCAGGTATCGACCGCGCGTCATTGCGCTTGGGTCGCGGCGTTTCTAAAAGGGGAAGCTTCGTCCACTTGTTGATCATGGCAAAAGGAGCTTTGCGGTGACAGAGGAAGCCCAGGACAATACTGTCCTCGTTGAGCTCACAGCCGATGTCGTTTCGGTGTATGTCTCGAACAACCCGGTTCCGGTCGGCGAACTTCCGTCCTTGATCGGCCAGGTGCATGCAGCACTGAAGAGCACGGCCGGTGGCGAGGCCCGGGAGAAGCCGGAAGTTCTCAAGCCTGCCGTGCCGATCAAGAAATCGGTCATGGCGGACTACATCATCAGCCTGGAGGACGGGAAAAGGTTCAAGTGGCTGAAGCGGCATCTGTCGACCCACTACGGCCTAACGCCGGACGAATACCGCGCCAAATGGAGTTTGCCGGCGGATTATCCGATGGTGGCGCCAAACTACGCCGCCGCACGCTCGGCATTGGCCAAGACCATGGGTCTCGGCCGCAAACCCTTGCCAACGGAAGGGCCTGCGAAGCCGATACGCAAGGAGCCGACAGGCTGATTGATCGGCGGGGCGGTCGTTCAGGCGCATAGCAGCCGCCCGGACCGTATGCCGAACACCAAAAAAATGCGGCGACCCCCCGCCTCGCTTCAGATTCTCGTCCTGCCAGAGTCGCCGCGACTTCCGCGTCCTTCCAGCTTGCGCCGGCGATCAACCTGCTTTGCTAAGATTTCCGGCCGAGGATTTCCCGCTGCGGCGATCCTGCTCGATCTCATAATTGATCTTCTGGCCGTCGGCGAGGGTCGAAAGACCGGCGCGCTCGACGGCGGAAATGTGGACAAACACGTCTTGGCCGCCGGCATCGGGCGTGATGAAGCCGAAGCCCTTGGTGCTGTTGAACCACTTCACGGTTCCAGTCGCCATACTGTATTCCTTCCTAACGATTGATGATGGCTTGGCCTTAAAGCCAAGCCACTTCCATAGGCGCAGCAAAAGCCAGAAATCGCAAGACCTGGGTCGATGGATCGAAAAAGCATTGCCGCATATGGAGTCCGAGCTGCCCGGTGTAGCATCCGACCGCCATCATCCTATCTATCGGGTCCAGCCTTATATCTCCTTTGCACATCAGAGGCGCCCAACTTTCGGAGAGTGTCCGGAGAATGCCCGTCTCAGGCGGATTGGACGGGAACGGGCGACCCTATTTCCTTGGAGGATAGCCACGCGACCATGCGCGTCTTGATTGGGTTGGGATTTGTAGACCCCGATTGGCCCAGAGGAACATCTGAGTTCAGGCCGGCGGCACGCCTGAGCTGCATAGGAGACCTGCTCGCCGTCTTCCTTGGCGAATTCGCGCACCGGATTCTCGAGGAGCGGCAGGACCGCCTCCTATGGCCGGCAGAGCCTCCTTCCCTTTGGCGTTTCGACGATCGGCCGCTGAATGCCAAGTCACCAACCAGACATGCGCTGCGACGTCACATTCCACGATCTGCCGACCTATTGAATCTGATATTCCCGGACAAACTGCAAAGAAATCCACAACCATGGGAGGCAGCGCTTGCCGCCTGTTTGCGGCTCGGCCAAGCAATCCGAATTTTGCGATTCAAGCTTGTTTATAACAACAAAATGTGAGAGTTCTGCGCCGCCGAAATTGGCTCTTGGGATTTACTATTATCGGTAAAAAACAGCTGGAGGCGCGTAAGTATTGCTGGGCGGCGTTTTGTGATCTCACTGCTCGGTTGCTCGATTCCTTAACGGCCCTGCCAAAGCGGGTTTTTGCCCTTATTGAATCGGTTGAAACGGCATTTAGCGTGTCTTCGCTTATAGGAATAATTGAAGGGGCCCATGAAACAGTCAAAAAAGTTGGATAACTTGAAGTTTGTCCAAGCAATGCTGAGAGAGATTCGTCAGACGGTGCAGGCTGACGGGGAAAGCCTACTGACCTATTTGGTCGAGATGGCTTACTTGGAGGCCAGCGACCTAATTAGGACGAGCTGGGCCTTGCAAGGCAACAATGGCAAGCCTGACGCCTAACGTGGCGACACAACCAAGGGTCCGCGCGAGGGAGCGGACCTATGGAAACTTTCAAGGTTGAGGAGACTTTCAAGGAGGAGATGGATGGCGCAAAAGCAATCCGTAGCGCGGCAAGACGGTCATTTGGGATGACCCCTTGGGCTTCCACCAGCGAGGTATGAACACCGGCCTGGCGATCGAGCCGGATAGAAAAACCGCGTCCGATATCTTATTTGGATCAAAGAGCCGTATACATACATCCCCACGAACAAGGGGCAGTGAGCCACTCAGTAAAACCGCACCGGCCTCTCGGACCAGAATCGGCGCTACTTTCATACAATCGAATTTGAAGGTATCATCCTGACGGCGGAGCGACAGACTGAAATTCCAGAAGTCAATGAAGATGCGAACCCGGGCAGGCTTCATCGAAACGCCCGACATAAGGCCGCGGGAGGTCGCGTCCCGACAGGTGTAGCTCGGCGGTAGCGAAGTCGCTCGCGAGCGCGCCCTCAACAGCGCTGTCGCGAGCGAGCGGCTTGGCGGTGATCATCGATGTTCTCCGACAAGGGTCGGGGTGCTGACACCAACCTGTTCGCAGGAACCGCCGATAACCGACGACATAATTCAGCTTGGGCACGTTCATGGAAAAGCCCCCCGATGCCGATCTGTTGCCGCGATCGTCGCAGCAGACAGGCTTGCGGCTTCGACTCTTCCCGGCCGATCGGATGTTCAACGACAAAATGGCCGCCCGACGTCTGGCCGGGCGAGCGCGAGAGGACCTGTCAGGGCTATTGTTTGACCGTTTGACCAGTCCCTAAGTGTTAGCGTCCGGGGCGCGGCCGGCCATGGCATCATCGATCTGCTCGCCTTCGGTTGTGGGCTTGGTGCCCGCCGCGATCTGATTGAGCACGTTCAGCCTTGGCCCCGGTGATGCGTCCATGCATCCACGCGACGGCGGCGCCAACAATGCCGACGCCCGCGAGGATGATCGGATTGGAAAACAGGCATGCGAGTAGAGCAGTCATGAGAATGTTCCCCAATGTATCGAGATGACCACCCAGCAGAGTTTGCAGGACATATGCAGAGATTGGTCCATGTCGTAAGAAATACGCCCCATGCACTTCGCATCGTCGATGAGGCCGTGAGCGACGAACTCTGCGAGACCGAGCGCGAGACTGCCGGTTATCAGGCCGACCACACCGCCGTGGATTGCCGCGTGGGGGAGAAGGCCATGGTACCAGGGAATGCCCGGAATCGGGTTGGCGCGGTTCTTGGCCCTGGCAAGGAAATCGCTCTGAAGCGGATAGTCAGCCAGTGCGTGACCGGCCAGAAGAAGCGCAATCATGGTTAGTAACGCGGTCATCTCACTGCACCTCGCCATTGTTGGGGTTTCTGCCGAGAGTGGGATCGTCCCGGCGGCGCGAGTGCTCGGTCAGCACGCCGACCGACTGCATGTAGGTCGGGAGCCATTTTGGCGAAACGTAGCGTTGGAACAGGTCGGGATCGAGCGACAGCAAGACGCGGACCTTGATGCCGTTGAAGGCCTGTAAGCAGGCCAGGAAGATGCTCTCGCTGTTGAGAAAGAAGGTTTTGATCTTGGTCCACATGTCATTCGCTTTTCTCAGAAAATTGGCGCAGCAATCCAGCCGGCTGGTCGGCGGTGATCGGAACGGCGACGGTCTTGCCTTCGATTGTCAGTGAGCAGCGGATCGTTCTGCATGGATCCCCTTCTTGCGCTGCTATGGTGATTGTTGCAGCGCTCGTCGCCGGGAGTGCACGGGCCAGTTGGCCTTTCTCCGCAGCGGAGTAGGCCCAGCGCAAGTGGACGTTTCGTCCGTTCCGATGCTGGAGGTGGCGTAGTTCACGCCGGCGCGTACATCGATGCGACCTCTGGCGGCCCCGTGAATCAGAACTCGGGGCAGGACCAACTCGGTCTATGAGTTGCAACCTAGTGCAAGCGCCCCGGCAACGACGTTGATCGGGCACATCTAGGCGAGAGCTAGACAAGTACCTGCGTGCCGATCTCGACCACGCGTCCGGTCGGGATCTGGAAATACTCCGTCGCATCCGCTGCCGTCCGCGCCAGCCCGATGAACAGCTTGTCCTGCCACACCGGCATGCCGGAATTGGGTGATGCCTTGAGCGAGC
>NZ_JBSPKY010000056.1:0-4867 GCF_053848025.1 Mesorhizobium sp. 128a
GTGAGGCACTGGCACCATCACCACCGGGTGCTGGAACGCGTTCGGGTTTGCCGGTACTGACAAGCCGAACATTTGGCTGCAGACACGCAAGAAAAGGCGGTGAAGGCCGACGACGAAGCCGCAGGGGCCACCCGTGATGCCGCCCGTAAGCGTGGCGAATATCATCGTCGTTCTGTCGGTCTGGCTGTTCTGAACCGTGCTTAAGCGGCATCAACGCGCAAGCAGCCGGCGCCAGCGTCAAGATGAGCGTAACCTAATATACGCCGCGAGCTTATCGGCGTCGTCGGCCTGGCCGTTCTAGGTGCCCGAGGCGGCACCGCCGCAACGAGCGGATCGGGCGTGTGGTCGACAGCCACTCTGCACTAGCCATTAGATCGCGCAAGCCCGGTCATGTCCAAGCGGCCAGGCTGCGCGGCTGGACGCGTGGGCGCTGGCAACGGCAAAGATCGTCCGAGGCACCGCGGCGCGTATATCTCCCATCAACCGGCGCCACCATCTTGAGGCCCCTGCCGGATAGGCCCGGTGTTTACTGGCCTACCCGCCCCAGGTGCCGGGCCGCTCCTTCCGACAATTGCCTCAAGTTCATCCACCGTAAATTCAATCTGGTATCGGTACTTCGAATCATCCGAGTAAATGCCCTCTGCTTCTATCGTTATCACCGGGCCGCCTGTTCCAGGCGCGACATAGCCGTCGATCAAAGGTCGGTCGAAGATGGTTCGAGAAGTTCCTTCCCGTTTGGCAGGCCCGACCAGCATCCGCATTTGCTTTACCCCGTTCCGTCTTTCGCGATGAAGTGGCGGACCCTCACCCTGCCCATGGGGCGACAAGTAGCTCGTACATGTTTGAGCCCCGGCGCAGACCCAAGCGCAGGGCTTTGTTAGTTCCTATATCCGGCTGATCGTCCGCAGTCCTAGCCGTATCCGCTGGGCTTCTGCGTAAGCCAACGCGAATGATTCCTGTACGAACGATCGGGTAAGTTCTTGGCCGTCTTCGGTGACGCGAACGCGCCATTCGCCAGACATTTCCGCCACTTCGACACGAGCCGCATTGCGGAGCGGAACCACGTTATCCATCGCATGCCTCCATAGAAAGCAATGGGTAGCGTCGATTTTTATAAGGCCATCGAAATTCTTAGATCAAGTGGATTCCGATGTCCGATTTCGTACAATACGTAGCCAACCGATCAGTGAGTTGCCGCCGAGAGCGATACGAGAATTCGCGAGAGGGCACCTTTGGTAACGCTTCTTGCATAACCTTGACCAGCTTGAAGACCTTCCTCGTTGGCGGCGCGCACATCGGCCTGGCGAAGGGTCTGTTCGCTAAATGGCTGCAAATCAGAACTTGTAGGCGATCCCGATTCTGACCTCGTTGGTCTTGACGCGTTGGTGCTCTTCCCAATGGCGCGGGGTAGATCCAACCGAGGCGGAGGCCAAGACAAAATTGCCGGATGCCTGGGACATTGCGGCGAAATTGGTTTGCTGCACTGGCCCACCCAGTGGATCTCCATGAGACCTTGCCCGCTGGCCGTTGCGGGCGTTTTTCCCGAGCAAATGAGAAAAGGCCCGGATAACGGGCCTTTTCCACTACTATTTCCGATCAAGTGAGGATCAGCACGATCTTGTAGGTATCGGGATCGACGATCACGATGCGCCCATCGGCGAGCACGAAATACTCGTAGGTTTCGTAGGCGGGTACGATCTTGACGATGCGGGCCGGCAGGCGGTGCAGGCGCACCTTGTGCCGCGGCACCTCAATACCGACCGAGATGTGGAAGCTGACATCGCGCACCGGCTCGACCTTGGTCTCGTGGATGATCTGCGTAACCTGCGTCCTCTGCTCGACCGTCACATTGGTGATCGAAGCCGTCTTATCCTGGTCGGTGCGGATCTTAGCCTTGCCCTCGGCGCTCTGCTCGGTGCTGGTTCCGGCTTTGCCCTGAGCCTGCTGATCGGTTTGCACCTTGGTTTCGCCCTGAGCATTCTGATTGGTGGTCGCACCGGCCGTGCCCTGAACCTGCTGCTTCTTCTTCGGCGCCGTGTTGTCATCAGCGTTTTGGTTTAGCGTCGCGCCAGCCTTGCCCTGGGCCTGTTCGTCGGTCTTCACCTTGGCCTTACCTTGAGCCTGCACCTCGGTGCCAGCTTTGCCCTGGGCCTTCTGCTCGGTTTGCTGCTTAGCCTTGCCCGGCGGCTGCGCGGCGGCCTTGCCACCATTCTGACAATCGGCCGTACCGACCGCGCAATTGTCGCCGCCGCTCGGCTGTACGGTCTCGGTCTGGGCTATCGCCGCGCCGCAGCCGACGCCCAGCGCGATCATGCTCGTAATAAGCAGTTGTTTCATGGAATTGCTCCTCGAAGTCAGGTCCCTTCGCTGGGGTAACCCGAGCCGGAACGCATAGTTCCGAAATCTGTCCACAAAACGCTTGGGCCCAGGGTCTTGCCCATCTCTTCTGCGAACTCCACGCTCGCTTGGAGGCGGTCGGGCTGACAGACGACGGCCATTTCGATCTGCCCGTTACACAGGTTGAACTGGCGGACACAATGGGATTGTCATTTGTTCACGTTAACCGGAGTTTGGCGGAGCTTCGGAAACAAAACCTCGCCACCCTGCGGGACAACAAGATTGTGATCCCGCACGTAGGCCGGTTGAAAGCCTACGCCGGGTTCGACCCAAGCTATTTGCACATTCGCGTGCCTGCCGGAGGCAACGACTAGCTCCGGTCCGTTCGAATTCCACGCAGCAGAGCTCCAGCGCGCTGACAGCCGGGGAATTCATTGAGTTAGCGTGGTTGCCGACAGGGGTTAGGGAAACATTCATTTGATATCACCTATATTAATGAGCGGAATGTAACCGTCCTGACCTTCGCTTTGTGTGCTCTGGCGTGCTCACCCGCGAAGAAGTTGTTCTAAGTGACCAGGGGCCAAGCGTGAGGGTCTTAGCTGTCGTCTTCGTGGTTCTCGCCGTCATGGCGGTCGGCTTTTGGCTGGCCACCGAATTGCTGAGCGCTGGCGGCCTTACTTCTTACGTCTCGGGACGTCGAGGATAATAGCGCCGCGAATTGGCCAGGGAGATGGACGCGGCCCGGAACATCGGGACGCCCGCGCTGCCGGCGCCAACGTCCCCGCGATCTAGCCGCACAAATCTAGGCGGGCCTGGCCCGGCGGCTCACATCTCTATGAGGATATAGGCAGCGCCAAAGATTGCGCTCATCAGAACCGCGAAAAAGGCCCATCCCTTCAAAGCGTGACGCACGTCTTCGGGCTTCGCGCCTTTCTGGTTTTCGTAATCTTCCATCATCAGATCCCAGGTTTATCGATCTCGACTTGGTACGAAATCGGTAACCTGCGGGCAACCCTCACGTGCGTCGCCGCCGGCTATCGTTTACGATTTTCTCATACCAAATGGCATTTGCGCTGTGGCTAATGTAGGCACATGATGAGCGGCCGGAAGGGACTCCGGCATGGTCCGGCTGCCGTGTGCCCCCAACAGCAACCCGCTCGCTCGGCAGTGGGCCGCCTGTAAGAGCTCAGCAAGGTCCATGCCCATCTATGTCCGGAGCCTTCACCACCCCAAATTCTTGCGAGCGGACACCAATAGGTACAGGGTTTCGCGGCGCTGAACTAACGCGCGCACCGCCTCGGACCGATTTGGCACTCTTCGTGCGAATCGCCATTCGTCAACAACGGCGAGTTCGTCAGCGTTCAGCATGATTTGTAGCCGGTAGTTTCTGTGGCTAGCAGCCATGAACCGCTCCTAATCACTTCGCCATATTCTCATCAAGGTGAACGGTAGCGTCAAGAAGCACCTCATAAACGCTGCCCGTATCTTCCTCGATTTCGCTGCTGCTGATCCCGAGCGCCTTGGCGTCGGCAAACAGTTTTTCGGCAAGCTCGGCAACCGATATGAGATCGGCGCCGGCCGTCTCCGGGACATTTTCCGAGATCCATTTATACAGAAAGTTGGTGCCGCGTGTGCTCATGAAAGGCTTAAGCTCGGTCACCCCGGCTAGGTTCCTTTCGCCTTTTGATTTGAGTGATTCACATATGTGGTTGCTGACACTTCGATGACGGGCATACAGTCATAAAGTCGTCCGCATCCATCGAGGCAAACGGACGCTTGAAAGTCAACTCAGGTGCTTTCGCCCTACCCGGGAGGAACGCAAATGGTTGAGCTTCAGCCGGATACCGGCTGCGCCGATTCCGTCGAGATTACAGAAAACCTAGGCGAGTGGTTCGTTCGTGTTGTGCGCAACGGCAAAGTGCATGTCAGCACGTTCGAAGTCGAATCCTATGCCCGCGCCTTCGCCGAGGGTCAGCGAATCGGCCTTGGCCTGCCGAAGGTGAGCTGCGGAGGGCAGTAGAGCTAGATTAACCGCTGCGGCGTTTACAGTTGTCAATACGGCTAGGAGTTTGGACAGTCAGGCGTGGCTGTCTGGCGAACTGCCTGCTGGGAACCGCTCAGCTTCCACCTCAAAGACGATGCTAGCCCGGAAAACCAGATCGCAACCGCTGTCGCGTACCACGATCACTACCTTGTGGTGATCACCGCCCGGGAGCGCTTCCCTCGTCATCTCAGCGAGGGCTCTAATTGCTTCGTATCTGACTTCGGCAAAATCTCTGCATTCCACGCCCTGATCGTCGGAATACAACTCGCCATTATCGTCAACGTCGAAATAATAGAGCGCCATTCGTCCAAACGATGCGGCTGAAAATATGTTCCCGTCACGGTTGCGGAATGTCGGCCGAACAGCCTTTGAAGTCCGGTGCGTCTGCCGGTCTTTACGATTGTGCAGAAGTTTACGGTTTCCGAGGCTTAGGCTCGTTCTTTCGCCCCAAGAGAAGTATCAGCACCACGGTGCGCATCGACTCGT
>NZ_JBSPKY010000057.1:0-4618 GCF_053848025.1 Mesorhizobium sp. 128a
CTGGACAGGCTCGAGGTGTTACGTGCCGCTCCCGGGTCTAAGCTCGACAACAACCTCGAGACGATGGGCAATCTTTGCGCCTCCCTGCTGGCACTGGCTCGCAGCCCGAAGCCGGTGTTGCGCTGGCACCGCAGGTCGGCGCGAACCCACGCCCTGCACCAAACCTGCGAAAGAACCCTTGATTGTTGCCGCCTAAAGCTTATCGTCCTCGACTTGAGCGTTCTCTGCTTCTCGTCGAAGATGCTAAATCCGCTCGTGCGTTACTGCCGGCCAGCAAAGGCTGCGGGTCGGCGGTGAGGGTGTCGAGGGGCGGCGGCCGTTCCCGTTCACTCAATGGTGCCGCCGGCGCCTGGATGGTTTCCACGACGCCGCCCCCGCAATCGTAGCCATTGTGATGATCATCGTGCCTGCGCTGCGCTGTTGGGGACATGCTGATGGCGGTGCCGGAAGCACCGGAGACATGTGATATCTCGGCAGCGGGCAGAGCGGCTTCTCTGTCGCTGCACAGGAAAGCGTAGAGTTCCTTCACGCAAATGCGGGCGTCCTTCTTTTCTTTTTGAAAGGGCGGGACGAGGGGCAACCTGATATCGGCCTTTTGGTAGAACGGACTGCGCTCTTCGTACAGCTGGTCAACCTTCTGCTCGATGTCGGCGCCTTGCAGCAGCGGCCGGCTGGTGTCCTTCTTGAGGCGCTTGCGGAGCTCTTTCAGCTCGGTGTCGAGCCAGATCGACCTCGCCTTATTAAGGATCAGGGCTTGATTGGACTCCATGCCAAAGCAGCCGCCGCCGGTTGCGATGACGATGGGCCCTCTCTCCAGCTGCTTGGCGAGCTCTTTGGTCTCCAGGTCCCTGAAGTGCGCCTCGCCGCGGCCAGGGTCGGCGAACATCTCCATCAGATTGCCGTGCTCGGCGACGATACGCTTATCGATGTCGACAAACTCCACCCCCAACTCCTTGGCAAGCTGGGCGCCGATGTTCGACTTGCCGCTCGCCGGCATGCCGACGAGCACGACCGGCCGCGTACCAAGGGCCGCGAGGATCTCGCCGGCTTGCGGCGAGCGAGCGATCGCAATCTGTTGTCTTGCGACGGTGGGCGACCTGGAGGTCCCTGCCGCCCTCGACCTGCTTTCTCCTGACGAGCCCCAGTGTAGTATCTCCCAGGCACCACGGGGAATGGGGACCAGCTCGCATTCGCTCTGCGTGCGCTGCGCGAGCTCGGCCCGGTAACTGGCCGGCGTATGGAACTCGACCTCGAAGCGATAGTTCTGCGCGGTTCTGAACGCCGTGTGAACGCCGCGTAACCGCGGCGTGCCCGTCCTGATGAACCAGTTGGTGGTCTCGACCTCGCTGCAGTCCCGCTCCTCGAAGGCCAGTGCCGCCTTCCTGAAGGCGCGCGTAAAAGCCTCGTCCGGGATCTCGAAGACATGGCGCACGGCATTGGTGACCAGTTGGGCCTCCGGCCCCGCGCTCACGCTCTGGCCGGTCAACTCGTCGGCTATCCAGACCTGCCCGCGCGACCGTTGGTCAAGATGCGGCACCTTCACCTCGATGCCGTCCTGCCGCAAAAGCTCGGCAACCGCATGCACAGTTTCGGTAATCGCCCTTTCTTGCGCTTCGGCGGGGGCGGCTTCGAGCCTGGCGCGCTCCAGGGCCTGTTCGCTGCTCAGCGTTATCCTGCCGGCGGGGTCGTCGTCGGCCGAGATTGCTAAGGCGCTGGGCAGGATGCGCTTTTCGACGGCGAGTCTGATCGAGGCCTCCATGACCGAGGCTGCCAGCGTGGGGTTGTCCTTCAGATCCGCCAGGTTGCCATCGACGTCGAACCGGCCCTGGTAGAGCTTTGCCGCCTGCGCCTTGACATAGGGCGCCGACTTGAAGCCCGGCCTCCGCTCCAAGAGCCGCTGCAATTCGGTGGCTTTTTGCATGAACACCCGCGCTCCGGTATCGGACTTATAGGCGTCCGTGCCGACCTTGATGCCGACGCTCAACAGATTGATGGCGCTTTCATGCAGATCGTCCGGGTTGTAGCCGTCGGGCCGCGGATCGATGCGCGGCTGGTAGTGGTTGAGCAGGAAGTCGATGCGCTTCCTGGCGTCAGCGGTTGCCGGAAAGGATTCGCTGAGTTTCGGGAAGAGCGCGCCGGCGTCGGCGCTGACGGCAGGCTTCGCGCCGGTTGAGGCCACGGATCGCGCTAACTGCTGCTTGACGTCCGACTGCTCATGAGCCGGCTCGCTATTGAGCTGCAGGTTCCAGTCCTGGAGCTCGGCCACTAGCAAGGCGGCCAGTTCGCAGGCCACCGGATGCCTGGCGGCCTTGCTGTCTTCCCCCGCCCTGGCGATGAGCTCATGGAGGGTCTGGCCATCCGGCCGATCTTCCTGCAACAGTGCGCGGATGTCGGCCTTGAGCTCATGATGAATACCCTCGTAGGTGCCGAAGATGGCACGCTCGGCAAACCAGCGTTGCGCCTCCAGCGGCTGCGCCAGCACGTTGCGCTGCAGGCAGCTGTAGGTCTCCAGCACCCGCCCGGTGGCCGACACGATCTGCTTGGACCGGCTGAACTGGTAGCCGCCTTTCTCAATGGCCGGCGTGTGCGACTTCGGCGGCTTCATCGAGGCGATGCCGCGCGCCTGCAGCTGCGCGTCGAACTGGCGCACATGCTCGTAAAGGCGAGGCCGGTCGCCGATGATGACGACAGTGTCGCCGTCAAAATCGCCGTCGAGCTTTTTTTGTTCGGCGCTCGGAACCGCAACCAAAGAGCCGGGCGCGAACACCTCCGTCGCCTGCAGGATGCCGACGCACTCGAGCGCGGTGTCGGCCTTGACCCGGTCCTTTTCCTCCAGCCAGCGCGAATGGCACTTTACGTCCTCGGCAGACATCACCACCCCGCGCTCGGCGAAGTCCGCCGGCCACATTTCGTCGGGCACAACGATCAAGATGCCTTTGGCAAAGAAGGTCGGATCGTCGGCGGCAAGCCCAGCCCCCGACCTGTGCGCGACGTTGAAGCTGTATTGGAAGGCCACGCACCGATCCAGGAACGCCGCGGTCCGATCGCCATCGCGCGCCGACCTGACCCGGTCGGCGGCGAACGGGCGCAGATTGGGCTTGTCATAGGGGGAGCGTCCGACAAGCACGCCAGCGTCACGGGTCAAGGTCTTGCTCTTGCCCGTCGGCACATGCAGGCATTCGTCGCTGGACGGCACGGCGACAGCGCTCGAACCCTCGATATGCCCGCCCGTGACCGTCCGGAACAGCTCCTCGGCGGTGAGGCTTTGATGGGTTTCGAGCCATGCCAGAGCCTTCTCGCGGGTCTCCTGTGCCACCTCGACGCTGCGCGGATAATGTTGCAGCGCCGAGGTCGGTACCGCCGATTGCCTTTTATCGGCATAGGCAGGCATCCGCTCGGGAGCGTCGTGGCGAGCCCGGGCAATGGCCGGCATGCGCTCGGCCAGTGAGGCCCTGATGAAGCCGCAGCCGTCATGCGGCCGCAAGGCGATCTCGCCGTCTCGCCCCTCGAACCGGAAGGGATGCACTGCGCCTGCGGGGCGGTCGGGCAGAAGGGACAGCTTGAAGCACCCTTCCAGCGCATAATCACGCGGGCCAACGTCGGGGATGCCCGGCGGCGCGGCAAATCCGCGGCGCTGGGTATAGTAATAGGCTTCCTTGAACGGCGCCCAGGCCCGCGACAGCTGCTCAAAGGCCGTACCCGGAGCCGTCTCGGCATAGGGGATCGCCAAAAGCTTGCCGCTTGGGGCCTCTGCGTCCGCGAAGGGCAGGTGAGAGGCAAGCTTGTTCAGGCTCTCTTGCGGTGGCTTCAGTTTGCTGCCGCCGAACAGGTCCATGCGGTAGGGCACGCCCTCCACGGTGAACGTGCGTGTCAGCATGGCGCCAGTCGCAATTCCCTTTAGCTGCACCGCCACCACCTTCACCGCGCCCGAGGTCAAGCGGTGGAAAATGGAATAGCGCAACTCGGCTTCGCTGGCCAGCGGCCGGCCTTGCATGTCGACCACCTGCAGCCGCATCAGTCCGGCATCGCCTTGCGGCGGTCTCGGCTCGTGGTCCATGGCCTGAAGGACCCGATGGACATCGAAGCTGGCGGCTGCATGCTGGGCCTGGACCATCGATGCGTTCTGCGCCATGAAGGTGTCGAGCGCTTCGAGCGGCTCCTTCGCCTCGATCTCGGCGATCACGTTCCAGCTCATGTAGGAAAGGTCGGCGTAGATGAGGGCGCGGGCACTGTCCAGGATCTGCCTGGTCTTGCCGTGCAGCTCTTCCTGCCTGGCCTGCAAGGCGAGATCGTCGCCGTCGACATAGGGCCGCCGGTAGAGCGTCTCCAGCACCGCCCGGGTCTTGAGCACCTGATAGATCGAAAGCGCCGGGCAGCGGCTTGCATTGGGGCCGCTGGTGCGCTCGGCCTGGCCTGGCTTGAGATGGGCATCTATCTTGTGTTCCACCACCGGCTGGATGGCGTTGAGCAGGTTCAGCGCCGACCTGCGGTGCCAGCGCAACGCCCGCTTCGGGCTGCGAGCCAGTGGCAGCAGGGAGGCGCAAAGATTGCCCATCGTCTCGAGGTTGTTGTCGAGCTTAAACCCGGGAGCGGCACGTAACACCTCGAGCCTGTCCAT
>NZ_JBSPKY010000058.1:0-4285 GCF_053848025.1 Mesorhizobium sp. 128a
GGCGCAAACGGGATCGCAACGCATGGTGAACGGGCGGTTACTATACACAGCTCAAGTCTTGACGCTGGGCCCCAACCTCGCCGCCCCGACAGCCAGGGGGGGTGTAAGCCATCCTTCCCAGCCCCGACTCCGCATACCACACGCCTATCGTGGAATGAGTTCTTCTCGCTCCGGCCAAACCTCACCCCTCACGCGCTCGGCAGCACGGGACGCGGCCATTTCAAGCGCATCGGGAGCGAGGATGCCACGCGATCGGGCGAACGTCTCAAAAGCAACGCGTGCTGACTCAATGTCTCGCTCGCCCCGAAGCGCTGACCGGCAGACAGCGAGTGTTGCGGCATAGGCGGGGCTGCGGCTTCCCGTCCACTCATCCAGCAACGAACAAGCCTCAGCGACGGAACTAATGTCGCTTGGAAAGCCAAGACCGACGAACACACTAACTGGCGTTGAAAATAGCTTAGCCATCTGAGACTCCCGCGACGAGACGCCAAATAAACGCCAACTTTACGACGGTTGCGTGGTTCGCGGCAGTAGACCAAACGGCGTAACGACCATCTCACAACAGGCTGGGTGGGATAAACACAGGAGTATATATGCCGCCCTGCCGATGAACACCGTGACCGGCGATCGGTTGGGATTGCACTCTACCGACTAAGGCCCGACCTGAAGCCAGTGAATGACAATCAAGACCGCCGCGACCGACGCTTCGGCGGTGCGAGCAGCAGCTGCGCGACTGGCGCAGCTTCAACAGTGCGGTGTTCGAAACATTCTTTATACACGCGTCGGGCTAAATAGCTGACGATCAGCCACTTGATGGTTCGCCACATCGGTTCGACCTCTCCTTAGTTGAGTGGTCAACGCGGCGACCTCGTGTGGGTTCCGAGCCTCGGGCGGCTTCACGGGCGCCTCAAAGCTCAGCCGTTCGACCGTCGCGACAATCGCCCGCGATAGCGCAGGTTCAGTCGGAGTTATTTACCTAAATCCCGAACTTGCATCTTTTTAGCTAAATCCCGATCTTGTATCGCCTCGGCGAGCGCAATCTTGTTCACGATCGGTGCAAGAATTTTCGTAGGTATGCCACGCTTCCGGTCGTCGTCCGTAAAGAAGGGAAGTCCATTGAATACCGATTCCTTGATATCGAATAATTCATAAAATTCGTCGGTGAAATCACCTTCAGGTCCGAGTAATACGAGCCTCTTTATTCTATCCCAGATATCCGGACCAGCTTCTTTCAAAGCCAAGATCGCAAGATCAAGCTCTTCATCTGTCGCAACCCGCCGCGCTGCTGCGATCTCCGCCGCGGACTTTCTTGCTTCCTCGACCAAGCCATCGATCAGGTCGGTCAAGGCAGACCGATCCTCAGCAATCTGCCGAGCAAACTGGGTTGAGGCGAGAGAGGCAATTATGTCGTGCTCAAACTTCTGCTGCCTTGTCTCAAACGTCCTGCTGTTCTGCCACGCGCGACCCGAATGGGTGGAATAGACGGCGCGTGTGGCAATGGCTTCCCAAACCGCCCGATGTCCCTCTTTTATGACCTGGGCTGCAGCTGCTATTTCATCCTGGGTGAGCGGTAACATTGGTGTTCAATTTCGGAGCAAGGGTAGTATATTTGAGTCAAGACATTTCATGGACGAGATTCCGACAGTTGGCGGCAGATCATGGTTTGAGGTGTCATGTCACGGCATCTCTCCGTGGTCTCATGAAATTCCCCGACTTTTGTGGAGATTAGTTCTAAGCTGACATCCATAAACTTATCCGAGAGGCTTTATTGGACGGTAGGTTTGGGTATGAACTTGGGCGATTGTAAATCGTGGCCCAACATTGTTGCCTGAGCGGGCCTAAGTATGATCGGAACAACATCACCTTCGACCGGGAACAGGAGTAGGACGACACCGCCGACTAGTTCGCTCATGGCTACCTCCCACTTGTCGATGGTGATAACCGCCTTCTCGATATTGAGTGTCATTTTGCTGCCCCTTGCCCCGAGGGAGCATCGCGCAACCTGTGCGCGAAAGCAAGCTTCGCTTCCCGCTACGATCCCTCTCTCAGGACCGCTTGTCGACCAGCCGCTTTCCCTTCGGCGGCACGTAGCTCTCGACCAGGCGAACGTGCTCAATGTCGACAGTCACCAGCGGCCGTAGGCTGATCGTCACCTTGTCGCCGTCAATGCGCGTGACGGAGCCGGTGAGCTCCATGTGCTGCCCGATCACGGCCTTCGAAGTCGAATCGACGACCGAATGCGGGTGGGGGTAGGAGGGGATCGTCACGCTGATGCGATCGAGTGTCACCCGCCCGCGCACAACTGCGGTGACAGCGACCTCATCGCCTACTTTGATATTACCCCGAGCCATGCCGAAGACTCTGGAGCAGCGGCGCCTTCGTCAAGGGGTTGCTAATATAGGCTTGTAGAACGAACGCCGCGCTGCTAGGCTTTGGTCTGACTGTATCTAGGACCTTAGTCTGATAATGATTTCTAGAGAACTCGCCTCGAATGCCAAAACTGCCGCCGAGTTTCTCGAATTGATGGGAAATCAGAAGCGGCTTTTGATCATAAACCACCTGGGCGCTGGCGAACTTCCGGTCGGTGTTCTTGCCGAGAAAGTTCAACTCAGCCAATCGGCCGTGTCGCAGCATCTTGCCAAGCTTCGCGCATTTGGCCTCGTCGACGCCCGTCGTAACGGCAAGGCGGTTCACTACTTCTGCTCGTCCGGTGCGGCGCGCGAACTGCTTGCCATGCTGGATGGCTTCCTCGCGACCGGAACACCGCTCATGGGGCCAGGCCCGCACCACGTCGCCGAAAGACTCCGCCGGTGGCGAGTAGTAGCCTGAGAAACAGGCGGTTCCTCGATTGGCGGGGAACCATGACCAGCGTCTCACTGCGAGAGCGTTTTGCCGTCCGAGGGTAAAGCGGCGCACGGCTCGTCGAGAGCTAGTAACAAGGCGGGGGCCTTTCTCGGCGAGCCTGCCTCGGGCCTGATGCTCGCGCTGCTGCACCGCCGGCCGAAGGACGATTTCACAGCACTGCCAGGCAAGCGGATTCGCGCTGGCGGGGCTCTGTGGAACCTAATGGCCGCCTTTGACTTATGTCGGCCATGACCACGCGATCGCGCGGATTTTAATTGCTCTGCGGAGAGTAGGGTTCGGCTGTCCATGAAGAGACGAACATTTGAGCTCCCTAGTATGTTCCGGTCGCTAGGTGATTGTTGCGGATGGAGCCAGCGGTGACGAAATGGCCTAACTCTCTCGTGGCGTCACCGGTGCAGTCGGGGGTGTAGGACCGACCGTCTGGCTTTCGCAGCGAAACTGCGCCACGCGAAGCTGCTGGATTTTTGGGAGGATGGTGCATAAACGGAGCCCGCGCCAAGACCGATAGCGCGGGCCTGTTCAAGGACGGACCCCAATGGGGCTAGCAACCTTCCGCCGTCGTTTTCATCTGGCCAGGAGCAGCCGCCTTGGCGTCTGTATCTTGCTGGCCGGGTGCGGCCTGTTTGGCGCTACCTGTTTGTTGACCCGGCGCGCAGTCCTTGGCCGAATTAGAGTTTGTTCCACTCGTGGTGGTCGAATCCGTGCCAGTCGTTCCCTGGTCAGTCGAGGTGCTCGGCATCGTCGTCGTTGTTGTTGTTGTTGACGATCCGCCTGTGGCGGTGGTCGATTGAGCAAAGGCGAACCCAGTCGACAATGCCGCAATAGCTGCAGCTGCAAGAAGCCGTTTCATACGGAACTCCATATTCTAAGCGTCCCTTCTCCAGCTAAACATCGCAGCGAAACGACGGTTCCGAAGGAATCGGTACGGACGCGGCGTTATTGGCAGCAGGGGATCGATGGTGACGATGGTGAGGCCGTCGGCGGCGCAGAGCCCGTCTAGGACCCAATGGAAGCGGAGATCGACACCTCAGCTGTGGAGTCCGCCGAGCGGGCACCTGAATGAAGCCCCACAGGGTCTCAACGGAAAGCCAAGAGCGCCGTCTGGCCATCAAGGACAAGGACCAGAGAGATCAACTCGCCCGCGAGGTCATGGAAGCCTTCGAAGGCGGCTTCACCGACGAAACTCAGTTGCGGCAGTCGCTTTCGATGCGCCGCAGGGCGACCGCTTAAGCCGCACACACAGCACGGACCCGACCTATCACAATAACCACACCAACAAACCCACCGGAAGACGCGGGAGCGCCTGCATATTAGCGATCGGGAACATACGGCTTCTGCGGGCGTTTATCGGGTGAAGGGTGATCTCGGCCTCTGGGAGGTTGCTATGAGAAAACTGTTCCTTGCTTCGGTGATTGCCATC
>NZ_JBSPKY010000059.1:0-3509 GCF_053848025.1 Mesorhizobium sp. 128a
GCGCCTCAAGCCGCCGGCATTCTCATCCTGATTGACGCTGCTCTCTCACGTTGATCGCCGCGCCGCAGAGATCGCCTTCCAGAACAAGGCGGCGGTCTATGCGATCCTGTTCAAGGCCGCATCCGAAGCCTTGAGGGTGGCGGCGGCCGATCCCAGGCATCTGGGCGCCGAGATCGGCGTGGTCGCCGTGCTTCATACTTGGGGTCAAAATCTCCACCATCATCCGCATGTCCACTGCGTCGTGCCGGGCGGCGGCCTGTCGCTCGAGCCTGCCACGGCGAAGGCCGGGGACCAGCGATGGATCGCCTGCCGGCCGGGATTTTTCCTGCCCGTACGGGTTCTGTCGCGCCTGTTCAGGCGGCTATTCCTGGAGCGCCTGCAGGACGCCTTCGACGCCAGCCAGCTTCGCTTCTTCAGCGATCTCGCCAGCCTGGCCGACCGTGCCAGCTTCTGCGCCCATCTGGCTGGACTGAAGCGGATCGAATGGGTCGTCTACGCCAAGCCTCCGTTCGGCGGTCCCGAACAGGTTCTCGCCTATCTGGGCCGCTACACCCATCGCGTCGCCATCGCAAACAGCCGCCTCGTGAGCCTGGACCAGGGAAAGGTCAGCTTCCGCTGGAAGGACTATCGCCATCACGACAAGTCCAAGCACAAGCTCATGACCTTAAGCGCCGACGAGTTCATCCGGCGCTTCCTGCTGCACGCTCTTCCAGACGGTTCCATCGCATCCGCCATTGCGGGCTGCTCGCCAACGGCCACCGCGTCGCCAAACTCGCCCAGTGCCGTTTTCTTCTGGCAGCGCCCACGCCGCCGCCGCCGCCGGACCCGACCGCCGACTATCGCCAGCGTTACCGCTGTCTCACAGGACGCTCCTTGGACATCTGCCCGGGCTGCGGCGGCGCCATGGCCACGCTTGGCCCGATCCCGCGCAAGGCCCCGACCTGGCCAGACACCTCATGACACGCTGCGCACCGACACGCTCGCACCGTCCATCCCGGCGTCTGCTACAGTCGTCGCCGGGCCTTTGCGCGTCGCTAGTCAAAGTCGCAGCCCGGCTATCGCCAGCAACGCGGCACCTCAGCGTCAACGACCCAATGGCGCCGTCTCTCGCGTCCCAGATGGTCCTGCATCGCGACGACGGGCGACTTCCGCAGAACGATCCGCGAGCCCGCTCCGGCGCCTCGGACACACTGTCCAGCCCTAAATCCCATAGCCCCGCCCGCCATCCCGCGGTTCAGTTCAATCAGGCTTCAATGTAGTCGCGACCCGTGCGTGCACGCCCAATCGCGCCCGCGACCACACAGAACCCTCCAGATTCAACATTCATGCTGGGAGGAGGCCAGTGTGGATGGCAGGATATTCGATGGACCTTCGCGAGCGGGTTGTAGCTGCGGTCAAGACCGATGGGCTCTCGCGACGTGCGGCGGCGGCTCGATTTGGCGTTAGCTATAGCGCGGCCATTGAGTGGCTTAAGCGTGTCGAAGAGACTGGCAGTGCTGCGCCTCGCCAGGTCGGCGGCTACAAACCGAAGAAGCTCTCGGGAGCGTGGCGCGACTGGCTGATCGAACGCTGTCACGACAGGGACTTCACCTTGCGCGGCCTTGTGGCCGAACTTGCGAGCGTGGCCTGAAGGTCGACTACCGTTCGGTGTGGGAATTCGTGCGTGCCGAGAAGCTCAGTCACAAAAAAAGACGCTGATCGCCGCCGAACAGGATCGTCCCGATGTCGCGCGACGGCGGCTGCAGTGGACGAAGTATCGAGGCCGGATCGATCCCACACGACTGGTCTTCATTGACGAGACCTGGACCAAGACCAACATGTCGCCGCTCAGGGGCTGGGCGCCTGTGGGCCAGCGCATCAAGGCCAGAGTGCCGCACGGCCACTGGAAGACCATGACCTTCCTGGCCGCGCTGCGCCACGATCGCGTCGATGCGCCTTGGCTGATCGATGGGCCGATCAACGGCGAGAGGCTCCTCCTCTATGTCGAGAAGGTTCTCGCGCCGACCCTCCAGCCGGGGGATATAGTCATCATGGACAATCTCGGCTCGCACAAAGGCAAGTACGCGCCGCCGGCGCAAGGCTCTTCTTCCTGCCGAAATACTCGCCCGATCTCAATCCGTGTATGGATGGCTCCTGCGGGTCAAGGGTGGCGGATCGGGTTTGGTGAACAGGTCGGTTGCGGCCATGTATACGGCGTCTGAAGATGCAACGGGATCGCTGCGCCCTGATGAATATCCGCTTGGAGAACAGGTCCCACTCAATCGAGCGCGCTCGAGGCGCTTCGGATTGATCGGGGTGTCCTGGTTCTTCGTCTCCGTTTGTTCGCCATCACCTCACTTTGCCCTGACCATTTCGAGAGCCGTCAGGCGGTCTGCGGCTCGTAGCGTGATCCGTCCCTGAGGACGGCAAATATTGTTCTTGCCATGCGATGCGCCAAGGCGATGGCGACGACTTTCGTCTTCTTCCGGGTCAGCATGCTCGATAGCCAGTCCGATCCTGGCTCGCGCTTGAGCCTACGTCTGAGCATGATCTGCGCCATGGCGCCCAGATACAGCAATCGCCGGATATATCGGTTACCCATCTTCGAGATCCGACCCACCCTCTGCTTGCCCCCGGTGGAGTGTGGTTTGGGAGTGAGACCGAGCCAGGCAGCGTAGTCCCTTGCGCAGTCGAAATTGTCGACCTCCGGCGTCGTCGCCGCGATGATCGTCGCCGATAGCATGCCAACACCTGGGATCGTAGCCAGACGCTGGCTAGTCTCGTTTTGCTGGTAGGCGTCCGCTATCTCGTCGGTCAGCCGCTCGATCCGCTTGTTCGTCTCGGCCAACTGATCGAAGAGCAAATCCACGGGCATCCGCGCCACTTCCGGAAGCTGGCCCAGGTGTTCCTTCAATCGATCGACATTCTGCGCACCCTTCGCAGCTATGATACCGAACTCCGTCATGTGGGCTCGGATCGCATTGCCGATCTGCGTGCGTTGGCGAACCAGAAAGTCCCGCGTGCGGTGGAGAACCAGGACCGATGAGCAGGCTTCGCTCTTGATGGCGACAAACCGCATGGAGGGGCGCGTCACGGCTTCACAGATAGCGGCCGCGTCCGCAGCATCTGTCTTCCCGCGCTTCACGTAAGGCTTCACATAGGACGGAGGCATCAGCCGGACGTTGTGCCCCATCTCCTGAAGCCTGCGCCCCCAGTCGTGAGAACCTGCGCAAGCCTCCATGCCGATCAGGCATGGAGGACGCTTCTGGAAAAACGCAAGCAACTGGCTGCGGCGTAGCTGGCGGCGTACGAGAACGCGACCGTTCTCGTCTACGCCATGGATCTGGAAGACGCTCTTTGCGAGGTCGATACCAACTGTGGCAAGCTCGGACATGGATGGCTCCTGTGCTCGGGACGACAACATCCCAACTATGGCGCAATACGACGCCGGGAGCAGGAGCCATCCACATGGGGTAATCGCGGGAGCGACGCGCCCTGGAACCGATCATAGCCTTGGAGGGTGGCTGTTC
>NZ_JBSPKY010000005.1:0-286142 GCF_053848025.1 Mesorhizobium sp. 128a
GTCACCATGCAACACCTCCTCATCCTCTCAGATTAAAGCGTGTTGCGATGACCGGTTGAACCCACCGATGGAAAGCGGACATTAAGGTCTAGACCCTAGAACCGAGGACACCCAGACTTTTTCAAATCGCTCGTTGAGTTCGTCCCATTCTCGTCGAGTAACATGCAATCCGTCCAACCAAACGGCTTTCAAAGCAGGCATGCCATATAGCAATGGTAAGGTTCCTGCTGCTGTGAAGGATGTCTGCTCGTCGTGACCCCCTATGGACAAATACTCTAGGTTCGGAAGCTGGGTCAGCACGTCCAGATCGTGCTCTGCGATCTTCGTCGACCATATGTCGAGCCAACGTAGTTGAGACATTGAACAGATAGCCCGAAGTCCTTCCTTGGTGACATCTGTGCTACCTAGCTCCAAATTTGTGATGATCTTCGACTCAGAGACCATCTGCGCAAAATCGTCGGTGAAGTTTGACTCTTCAAAGTCTAGTTCCGTCAGCGAGGGATTGCTGAGGAGCGCAGCGAGCGAGTCTTTCGTGACATGTGCAGAGTGCGCAGTCAGTTTTCTGAGAGTTGGAAGCTGTGCGATCTCAAACAAATCGCTGCTGCTGACGCCCCATTGACAGCTAAAATCCTCGAGGCTTTCGGCCTCCCTAAAGCCGACTAAACGACCGGACCCTGCAATTCCTAGTAGATGAAGTTCTTTTATGTCAGATATTTGCACAACGGAATTTATCGCCGCACGGGTAATGTCACACCAAATCTGAACGCGGCCTACGGACCGGATTGCTCTCAGATCTTCTGCATCGGCTTTCGCGAACAGCTTTTTCCATCGAATGTAGACCTCGTCATATTGCGGATTAGCCGCAAACTGAGCCTTGTGGTTATCGTCTAGAAATTCGTCACGTCCGCTCTCAAATGCGTCCAAGCTAAATTTCATTTTTTCTCGGTCCTACATGCCTACGACGCCACTTCCCCTGCTAAGGGTACGATCTGCAGTCTAAGAAGCCAAGAATGCGACCAATGGAGTTTAGCAAATGTCCGCAATAAGTCGTTTGTTGACTGGCGGCTTCCATCTCCCGCCGGATTCTGATGCCGGCCAAGCATAAGCTGCTTTTGGCCCCAGGGACTTCGACTGCGGCACCGTCCGACAAGCAGTAAGACACGCCGCCTGTCGAACGAGAAGCGACTCTAAAAGGTCCCTTATCCCTATCGATCCTCAAAACCCGTCAGCACGCCGACGGCGTTGATGCCGATCTCCTCGACGGCATAGCCGCCTTCCATGACGAACAGCGTCGGCAGGCCGAGCTTGGCGATGTGATGGCCGATCTTCGGATAGTCCGGGCTTTTCAGCTTGAACTGGCTGATCGGATCCTTCTCGAAGGTGTCGACGCCGAGCGAGACGATGACGATATCGGGCGCGTAAGCGGCGAGCCTGGCGCAAGCGTCTTCCAGCGAGGCACTCCAGGCGTCCCAGTCGGTGCCGAAGGGCATGGGATAGTTGATGTTGAAACCTTCGCCGACGCCCGCGCCGCGCTCGTCAGCATGGCCGAGGAAGAACGGGTATTCGACCATCGGGTCGCCATGCAAATTGAGCACCTGCACGTCGGCGCGGTCATAGAAGATTTCCTGCGTGCCATTGCCATGGTGGTAGTCGACGTCGAGGATAGATACACGGCTGGCGCCCTGGTCGAGGAACCATTGGGCGGCAACGGCGGCGTTGTTGATGAAGCAATAGCCGCCCATGAAGCCAGCGCCGGCGTGATGGCCTGGCGGACGGCAGAGCGCGAAGGCGGACCGCTCACCACCCTTGACCAGAGCCGCCGCGGTCAACGCGACGTCATAGGACGACTTGATCGCGGTCCATGTGCCTTCGACGAAGGTGGCGCCGGCGTCGAAGGAGTAGTAGCCGAGCAAGGCATCGACGCGCTGCGGCGGTACGTCGGCGCGCAGGCCGCGCGTCGGCCAGGTGAAGGGCATCGCCGTGCCCTTGTGGCCCTCTGCCGTCCATCGCGGCCAGACCGTCGGCAGGAAGTCGATGTAGTCGGTCTTGTGAATGCGCTTGGCCGCAGCGAGATCATGCTCGACCGGTCCGATGATCGGCCCCAGCTTCTCGCTCTCGACCCGCGCCTTGATGAACTCGGCCCGCGATGGCTTTTCGAAACCCGGCACGATGGCCGATGTGACCAGCTCCATCTGGCCGGCATGGCCGGCGTGGAGCGGGGAATAGACAGTCTTCATGAAGTTCCTCTCGAAGTGTGAAATCAGTCAAGGTTGAGATAGGGGGTCACCAGAGCGAGCCACATTCTTTCCACATCATCCTCGATGAGGTCGTATGTCTTGCGATCCCGTTTCAAACCTACGAGCCGGCAAGCGTGCCCGACATCCATCATCAGCACGCCGAGCCGACTGGCGATCTTGTCTTCAAGCGCCGGGTTCACATGCTGCAGCCATGCGGCGTACAGCGCGATGATCTGCTCGTCATATTCGTCCTGGATGGGTCTCAGATCGGCATTGCCGGAGATGGCTTCGATCACCGGCATCAGGGTGGCGTTTTCGAGATAAATCCTTGATGTATCGATGAAGAGCTTGCGCACTTCCTGTCGGAACTCGTCGCGGTTGGTGGGCGGAGTGACCTCGATGCGCCTGGCGATCACCTCGGGAAAGGATGACAGCCAGCGCCGGGCGAGGTCGAGAAGAATGGCTTCCTTGTTGGGAAAGTACTGGTAGAGCGAACCGACCGACAGGCCGGCGCGCTGTGCAATGGCGAGCGTCGTCGGCGTCTTGGTTCCTTGTTCCCGTGTCAAGGTCAGCGCCGCGTCGAGAATCCGGTCGACCACCTTGCTCGAACGTTCCTGCCGCGGCTGCTTGCGCGGTTCGAGCGCCATCCTGGTTTCGCGGCTGAGACTGCGTTTCACGGCTCGACGTCCTCCCACCCGGTCTCAACGCTATCCACAATACATTCGAAATTCGGCACGTTGACAAACGCGAATAATTAGTCGCATTCTTTTATCCACGCTGTTTTCGGAGATCACAAGGGGAAATTCAAAGCAGCGCACTGGGCATCAGTTTTCGCCCGATAGCGCCGCTCCAGCGGAGTGAAGGTTGTCGGACAAGAGGGTTGCCGGTCTCAGTCAGTCGTCAAAAGCGCGGAGTCGCGATGTCTGTCACGGGTGCGGGTGCTGATCTGATCGTCATCAATGGTCGCGTACAGACCATGGACGATGACAATCCCGCCGCCGAGGCCATTGCCGTCAAGGACGGCGCCATCATCGCCATCGGCAGCCGCGCCGCCATTGAAGCGCTCAAGGGACCAGCCACAAAGACCATCGACGCCATGGGCGGCTCGGTGATCCCAGGCTTCATCGAAGCCCACATGCATCTGTTTTCGGGAGGGGCCGAGCTCGCGCATCTTCAGCTTGGCGGCATCCACGGCTTCGAGGCGCTGCAGAAGGCGATCCGCGACTATGCCTCGACGCGGCCCGAGGCGAAGATGCTGGTCGGGCAGGGCGTCGATTATACCGTGCTCGGCGCCGAGCGAGTGACGCGCCATCATCTCGACGCCATTCTGCCGGATCGCCCTTTCTGCATGGCAGCGCCCGACCATCACACGATGTGGGCCAACACCAAAGCGCTGGAGATGGCCGGCATTCTGCAGGGGCGTACGCTCGGTCCGGGCAATGAGATCGTCATGGGCGAGGATGGCCTGGCCGCTGGTGAATTGCGCGAGGGGGAGGCGTTCGGTCCGGTGCTCGACCTTGCCGGCGAGAGCCGGGTGCGGCTGGGGCTGTCGACCGGCGGTGAGCCCGATCCGATGCCGTCGGCCGTCGGGCGCGCCGCCGACCGCGACATCATGCGGCGCGGGCTTGCCTGGTGCGCGCGCCACGGCATCACCTCGATCCAGAACATGGACGGCAATCTCTACCAGCTCGAATTGCTTTCCGAGATCGAGGCCGAGGAAGGCTTGCCCTGCCGCGTCAAAATCCCGTTCCACTACAAGAATTTCATGACGCTCGACATGCTCGACAAGGCCTCCGTGATGGCCGAGCGCTACGACAGCGAGTGGCTGTCATCGGGCATGGTCAAAGTGTTTTATGACGGCGTGCTCGACTCCTGGACCGCAGTCATGGTCGAGCCCTATGCGGACCGTCCCGACTGGGTGGGCGAGCCGCTGTTCACGCCGCAGCAATTCATCGACCTGGCGGTCGCCATCGACAAGCGCGGACTGCAGATCGCCGTGCACTCGATCGGCGATGGCGCGGTACGCGCGGTGCTCGACGGTTACCAAGCGGCGCAGAAGGCCAACGGCAAGCGCGATAGTCGGCACCGGGTCGAGCATATCGAGGTCACCACTGAAGCTGATGTGCCGCGTTTCGCCGAACTCGGCGTCATCGCCTCGATGCAGCCGCCGCATCCGCCCGGCGCCATGGATTTTCCGCTGGAGCCGACCATATCGCGCATCGGGCCGGCCCGCTGGCCGCTGAGCTATGCCTGGCGCACGCTGAAGGATGCGGGCGCGCATGTCGTGTTCGCGTCGGACTGGCCGGTGGCGGTGATCGACCCGATCCTGGGCATCCAGGCGGCAATGCTGCGCAAACCGTGGGCAGAAGCCGATCCGGACCAGAGTTTCTCGCTGCAGGAGGCGCTTGCCGCCTACACGGTAGAAGGCGCCTATGCCGAATTCGCCGAGCATCGCAAAGGCGTGCTGAAGCCGGGCTATATGGCGGATCTGGTGGTTTTGTCGGCTGATATCGAGAAGACGGCGCCGGCCGAATTGCACAAAGTGCGCCCGGTGACGACGGTCTGCGGTGGCAAGGTCACCTACCAGGCCTGAGAATGGCATGCGGCTTGCGAAGCTTGCGGCTTGCAAGGCGAATTGACTGACTGAACTGTGGTTCAAGGCCGGACTTGCCAACCTACCGGCCGTGTGGTCACATCGAACAGGGGAAAAACTCCGCCGAAAAGAGCGGGGTCAACAGTGAGGCGTATCGTGCCGGACAAACCGGATCGGAATGCAATTGAAGTCGTAAACGTCAGCAAAATTTTCGGATCAGGAGAAGGGCAGGTCGCTGCCCTCGACACGGTCTCGGTATCCATCCGCGAGAACGAGTTCTTCACGCTGCTGGGACCATCCGGCTGCGGCAAGACCACGTTGCTGAGGCTGATTGCCGGCTTCGACTTTCCAACCGCCGGCGAAATCCTGCTTTACGGCCAGGACATTGCGCCGCTGCCACCCTTCAAGCGGCCGGTCAACACCGTCTTCCAGTCCTACGCGCTGTTCCCGCACATGACCGTCGCCGACAATATCGGCTTTGGCCTCGAAATGCTGGGCAAGCCGAAGGCCGAGATCACGGCACGCGTCGGCGAGATGCTCAAGCTGGTCAAGATGGAGGCGCTGGCGGGTCGCCGCACCAGCCAGATCTCCGGCGGCCAGCAGCAGCGCGTGGCACTCGCCCGGGCGCTGGCGCCACAGCCCAAGGTGCTGTTGCTCGACGAGCCGCTCTCGGCGCTCGACTACAAGCTGCGCAAGGAAATGCAGATCGAGTTGAAGCGGCTGCAGCACGAGACCGGCATCACCTTCATCTTCGTCACCCATGACCAGGAAGAAGCGCTGACCATGTCGGACCGCATCGCCGTGATGTCGTCTGGCAAGATCCTGCAGGTCGGCTCGCCGCGCGACATCTACGACCGTCCGGCCGAGCGCTTCGTCGCGGATTTCATCGGCGAGTCGAATTTCCTCAAGGCGGACGTGGTCGGCGCGACTGGTGGCCGGGCGACGGTGAAGCTGTCCTCTGGCGTGCAAATCCCGGCCTCGCTACCGGAAGGCTTCAGCCCCAGTGGCAAGGTCACGATCGTCGTGCGTCCCGAGCATGCGCAGCTAGGGGCAGCCAGCCCGAGCGCTTCGCTGTCCGGCACCGTCGAGAACATCGTCTATCTCGGTACCGACACGCACTTTCACCTGCGCCTTGCAGGTGGCGAACCCTTCATCGTGCGGCGTCAGAACAGCCGCGGCGCCAGCGACGGCATCGTGCAGGGCGGCCAGGTCGGCATCGCGATCGGCAACGACGCCGCGCAAGTGCTGAAGGACTGATCATGGCGACCGCGGAAGAAGTCGCCAAGGCAGCGGAGCGGCGTGACGTCCGCGACCGCTGGCTGCTGTCAGCGCCAGCATTGCTGGTCATTTTTCTCGCCGCGACCGGCCCCTTGCTGATCGTGCTGATCTACTCGTTCCTGACGCCCGGCTCCTATGGCGATGTGAAGTGGCAATTTTCACCCGATGCCTGGCTGTCGGTGTTTATGGAGCGCGACATTTTCGACGACACGCTTTCGCTTGCGGCGGCGCATGTCACCATTTTCTGGCGCTCGATCAAGCTTGCGGTGGTGACGACCATCGCCACTTTGGCGCTCGGGTTTCCCACCGCCTATTTCATGGCGACGCGCAGTGAGAAGACCAGGGATCTCTGGCTGTTCCTGATCACCATTCCGTTCTGGACCAACCTTCTGATCCGTACCTTCGCCGTGCTGCAGATCATCCGCAACGAAGGCATCATCAACACCATTCTGCTCAAGCTCGGCATCGTCTCGGCGCCGGTGCAGATCCTCTACACCGACACCGCGATCCTGATCGGCATGGCCTATGTCTACCTGCCGCTGATGGTGCTGCCGATCTATGCCAGCATGGAGAAGCTCGATTTCCGGCTGGTCGAGGCGGGCTACGATCTCTACGCGACCCGCTTCAAGGTGCTGCGCAAGATCATCTTCCCGCTGGTCAAACCCGGCGTCATCGCCGGTTCCATCCTGGTCTTCATTCCGGCGCTCGGCGCCTATGTGACGCCGAGCGTGCTTGGCGGCGGCAAGAACATGATGCTGTCCAACCTGATCGAATTGCAGTTCGGCCAAGGCCGCAACTGGCCGCTCGGCTCGGCGCTCTCGATCACCGTGATGATCATCGTCATGGTGGCGCTGCTTGCCTATGTGCGCAATGCCGGCAAGTCGGGGGTGCGGCATGGCTAAGAACTTTTCCATCAAGCACCAGACCGGCTTCACGGCGATCGCCGCGACGTGTTTCATCGTGCTCTATCTGCCGATCATCGTGCTGGTCGCCTACGCCTTCAACGCGGCGAACTCGACGTCCGAATGGGGCGGCTTTTCGATGCGATGGTTCCAGTCGGCGTGGCAGAACGTGCAGGTCATCGACGCGACGCTGCGCTCGTTCCAGATCGGCGCCGTCGCGGCGGTGCTGTCGACCATCTTTGCCACCATGGCCGCGCTCGCCACCACGCGCACGGCGCCTTATCCCGGCCTGACCTTCAAATATGCGGCGATCAACCAGCCGCTGATGGTGCCCGAGATCGTCACCGGCGTGGCGCTGCTGATCTTCTTCTCGCGCATCAAGATCTTCACCGGCTATTCCGGCCTCGGCTATCTGATAGCCGCGCATACGGCGTTCTGCATTCCGTTCGCCTATCTGCCGATCCGGGCGCGCCTGGAGAACATGGACCTGACGCTTGAGCGCGCCGCGGCCGATCTCTACGCGACGCCGTGGAAGACCTTCCGCCGCATCACGCTGCCGCTTTTGTGGCCCGGCATCCTGGCCGGACTGATGCTGGCCTTCGTCATCTCGCTAGACGACGTCGTCATCACCGAGTTCGTCAAGTCGGGCGGCCAGGACACGCTGCCCACCTACATGCTCGGCCAGATCCGCCGCGGCATCACACCTGAGATCAACGCGATATCGACCGCCTTCCTGCTGCTTTCGGTTGCGATCGTCACGTTGTTTTTCTTTGTCAGCAGGAAACAAGACTGAACCTACAAATGGGAGTTAAAACCATGAACTGGAAAACAACGACAGCCGCCATGGGGTTGGCGCTGCTCGCAACGACGGGCCTGGCCCGCGCCGATGGCGAGTTGAACATCTACAATTGGGGCAACTACACCAGCCCCGACGTGATCAAGAAGTTCGAAGCCAAATACAACGTGAAGGTCACCATCACCGATTACGATTCCAACGATACGGCGCTCGCCAAGGTGCGCCAGGGCGGCACCGGCTTCGACATTGCGGTTCCGTCGCAGACCTACGTGCCGATCTGGATCAAGGAAGGACTCGTGCAGGAGACCGATCCGGGCAAGATGGAGAATTTCAAGAACGTCGCGCCGGAATGGGCCAATCCTGAGTTCGATCCGGGCCGCAAATATTCCGTGCCATGGGCCTGGGGCACGATCGGCGTCGTCGTCAACACCGATGCCTACAAGGGGCCGGCCGACACGTGGGGTATCGTCTTCAACACGCCGGACGAGTTGAAGGGCAAGGTCAATGTCGTTCCCGAGATGAATGACGTTATCTTCGCGGCGATCAAATATGTCGGCGGCCAGCAGTGCACGGACGACAAGGCGGTGCTGAAGAAGGTGCGCGATACGCTTGTCGCAGCCAAGCCGAACTGGATCGCCATGGAATACAACACCATCGAGAAAATGGGCGCGGGCGACTTCAAGGCGACCAGCGACTGGAATGGTTCGGCGCTGCGCCAGCGGCTGGCCAATTCGGCCATCCATTACAACTATCCGAAGGAAGGCTACGGCCTGTGGAGCGATAACGTCGTCGTTCTGAAGGAGGCCAAGAACGTCGAGAACGCCAAACTGTTCCAGAACTTCATCATGGATCCGGAAAACGCGGCCGGCCTCTCGGCTTTCCACCGCTACGCCAACGCCATCACCGGCTCGGACAAGTACATGCCGGCCGATATGAAGGATGCGCCGGAAGTCGTCATTCCGGAGGCTGCGAAGGCAAAGGGCGAATTCCAGAAGATGTGCGCGCCTGAGACCCAGGACATCTACACCAAGATCTGGACCGAACTGCAGAAGTAACGGCAGTCTGACTGGCCCGGTGGCATGCGCCGCCGGGCCTTTCCTTTGGAATTGCTTTCATGGACTCTTATCGCAACAGCGATCCGCGGCCACCGATCATGCAGGGCTCGCCGCCGCAATTGGTGCCGCCGAGGTTGGATTGGGACCGGCCGCCCTGGAACCGCTGGGCCTTCCAGCACATCCGCGAATTCCTTCCGACCATCGAGGTCTGGCGCGGTAATGGCCATCGCCACCGTTTCGAGCGCGCAGAGAGAGATCTCGACGCGCTGCCGGTGGAGGACAGCGAGGGCCGCCCGACAACGCTTGCCGGTCTGCTCGACGAAACCTATGCGGATGGCTTTCTCGTCCTGAAGCACGGCCGGATCGCCTATGAGCGCTATTTCAACGGCATGGACGAGCGCACGCTGCACTTGTCGCAGTCGATGGCGAAGTCGATAACCGGCACAGTGTTCGGCATACTGGTCGGGCGTGGGCTGATCGATCCGGCCAAACCGGTGACCGCCTATCTGCCGGAACTCGGCGAGACCGGCTGGGCCGGCGCCAGCGTGCAGCATGTGCTCGACATGACCACCGGCGTGCGCTTTTCCGAGGAATATACCGATCGCTATTCGGATATCGGCCAGGTCGATGTCGCCACCGGCTGGAAGCCGGTGCCGCCGGACAGCGATCCGGATTTCCAATGGCCGTCGCATCTGTTCGAACTGATCCTGCGGCTGAAAGACAAGGTGCGGCCACATGGTGCGGCGTTCGAGTACCGCTCGATCGAGACCGATGTGCTGGCCTTCATCATGGAACGGGCGACCGGCAAACGGCTGGCTCAGCTGGTGTCCGAGGAGCTGTGGCAGAAGCTCGGTGCCGACGAAAGCGCCTGCTTCACCGTCGACAGCGCCGGCTATGCGCTGGCCGATGGCGGCTTCAACGCGACACTGCGCGACTACGCCCGCTTCGGCCAGCTGATCCTCGACAAGGGCCGCGGCATCGTGCCCGCCGACTGGATCGAGGCGACGCGCAACGGCAGGCATGGGCCGGACTTCAATCCGAGCCTGCCGGAAGGCAGCTATCGCAACCAGTTCTGGATCGAGGATCCTCGCTCCCGTGCACTGATGTGCCGGGGCGTGTTCGGGCAAATGATCCATATCGACTGGGACACCAGCATGGTCGTGGTCAAGCTTTCGACCTATCCGGATTTCAGCAATGTTGCCTACTCCGTGGCGACGCTGAAGGCGGTGCACGCCATAGCCGAGGCGCTGGGCTGATCCCCAGCAAACCATCCCTTGAGGAAACGTCCATGACCGGCAAGACCGCGTTCGAGACCCGCTACGGCTTTCGCCGCAACGAGGTGCTGCTTTCCAACTGGCGCGAAAATCCGTTCAACCGGTGGTCGTTCCAGAACCTCGGCGAGATGGTGCCGACCGCCCCCATGGCGGCGACACCGGGAAGCGTCGATGCACCGGCGCGGGATCTCGGCGAGCTGCTCGGCGAAAAGGTTTCGATTGCCGGCGCGCCGGAGACGGTGACCCAATTCCTGACGCGTTCGAGCAGCGACGCGCTGACTGTGATGAAGGGCGGCAAGATCATCGGTGACTGGTTCGCGCCGCATATGGATTTCGGCGCCCGCCACATCGTCTTTTCGATCAGCAAATCGATCACCGCCATCATCGCCGGCATACTGGAAGGCGAGGGCGTGTTCGATCCGCAAGCGCCAGTGACCCAGTATATCAAGGAAGCCGCCGGCTCGGCCTATGGCGATGCGAGCTGCCGGCATGTGCTCGACATGAGCGTCAGCCTCGATTTCGAGGAGGCCTATCTCGATCCCGAAAGCGCCTTTGCCCGTTATCGCCGGGCGACGCTGTGGAATCCGGGCGGCGGCACGGAAAGCCTGCGCGAATTCATCCTGACCTTGCAGCGGCTGGCCGAACCGCATGGCGAAACCTTCCGCTATCGCTCGCCCAATTCCGATCTCCTCGGCATCCTGCTCGAGCGCGCTTCGGGACAGCGTTTCCCCGACCTGATGCGCGAGAGACTGTGGCTGCCGCTCGGCGCCGTCAGCGAAGCCTCGATCGGCGTCGATATGGAAGGCACGGCGCGCACCGCCGGCGGCATCTCGGTGACGCCGCGCGACCTAGCGCGGATCGGTGAGATGATGCGGCAGGGCGGAACGGCCAATGGTCGGCGCATCGTGCCGGAGGACTGGGTGCGTGACACAACTGTCACCGGCGGCAGTGCCAAGGCCTGGCAGCGCGGCACAATGGTGCCGTTGTTCCCGAAGGGACGTTACCGCAACAAATGGTACCAGACGGGTCACGAAAGCGGCGCCTTCTGCGGCATAGGCATCCATGGCCAATGGCTCTACGTCAATCCGAAGGCGGAAGTGGTGATTGCAAAAATGGGGTCGCAGCCGGTGCCCGAGGACCAGGCACTCGAACGCGAGATCGTTGCCCTCTTTGAAGCGCTGAGCCGTATGGTCTGACCCGACGAAAGCATGGCGCTTTCCTGTGGACCTCGTTGACGCTTGAGAACGCTGCGGTTGGCGTGGCTGATATCAGCGCCTATGGTCGCCGCTCTTTTCGACAAGAGTGGTTGACGCAATTCCCGATCGAAAACCGTTTCACACTTTTCCTGGAATTGCCTGGAGCAGGAACGACATGGCATCAGACATCAAGCGCATCGCAGCCATCATCGCTGCCGAGATCGGCGCGCGGCCCGAACAGGCGGCTGCGGCGATCGGCCTGCTCGATGAGGGCGCGACCGTGCCGTTCGTGGCGCGTTACCGCAAGGAGGTCACCGGCGGGCTCGACGACACGCAATTGCGCGACCTTGCCGAGCGGCTGGCCTATCTGCGCGAGCTCGATGCACGCCGCGACACCATCCTCGGTTCCATCCGCGACCAGGGCAAGCTGACCGAGGAGCTTGAAGCCAAGATCGTCGCCGCCACCACCAAGGCGGAGGTGGAAGACATCTATCTGCCCTATAAGCCCAAGCGCCGCACCAAGGCCGAGATCGCCCGGGAGCGCGGGCTGGGGCCGCTGGCCGAGGCGATCCTTGCCAACCGTTCGCTGGTGCCTGCCGAGGCGGCGCTTGCCTATGTCACCGAAGAGGTGGCCGACGCCAAGGCAGCGCTCGAAGGCGCGCGCGACATCCTGTCGGAACAGTTCGCTGAGAATGCCGATCTGGTCGGCAAACTGCGCAGCTACATGAAGGAGCGCGCCTTCATGCGCGCCCGCGTCGTCGACGGCAAGCAGGAGGCCGGCGCGAAATTCTCCGACTATTTCGACCACGTCGAGCGCTGGGCCAATGTGCCGAGCCATCGCGCGCTGGCGATGCTGCGCGGCCGCAACGAAGAGGTCTTGTCCCTCGACATCGAGGTCGACGCCGACGATGCGTCGCCGGTGAAGCCGGTCGAGCGGATGATCGCCAGTGCCTATACCATCGGAAGCAGCCTGCCGGGCGATCGCTGGCTGATGGAGGTTGCAGGCTGGACCTGGCGCATAAAACTGTCGCTGCACCTGACGCTCGATCTGATGCGCGACCTGCGCGAACGGGCGGAGGAAGAGGCGATCCACGTCTTTGCCCGCAACCTCAGGGATTTGCTGCTGGCAGCACCCGCCGGATCGCGGCCAACCATGGGGCTCGACCCGGGCATCCGCACCGGCGTCAAGGTCGCGGTGGTCGACGGCACCGGCAAGGTGCTGACGACGACGACGGTGTATCCGTTTCCGCCGAGGAACGATGTGCGCGGCACGCAGGCGGAACTGGCCAAGCTGATCCGCTTGCACAAGATCGAGCTGATCTCGATCGGCAACGGCACCGGCAGCCGGGAGACCGAGAAACTGGTCGCCGACATGCTGTCCGACATGCCTTCGGATGGCGGGCCGAAGCCGCTCAAGGTGATTGTCAGCGAAGCCGGCGCTTCGGTCTATTCGGCTTCCGCGACGGCTGCAGCAGAATTCCCCGGCCTCGACGTGTCGCTGCGCGGCGCGGTGTCGATCGCAAGGCGTCTGCAGGATCCGCTCGCCGAACTGGTCAAGATCGAACCGAAGTCGATCGGCGTCGGCCAATACCAGCACGATGTCGACCAATACCGGCTGGGCCGCTCGCTGGAAGCGGTGGTCGAGGACGCTGTCAATGCGGTTGGCGTCGATCTCAACACCGCTTCGGCGCCGCTTTTGGCGCGCGTATCCGGCCTTGGCGCATCGCTCGCCGACGCCATCGTCGCGCATCGCGATGCGACCGGACCGTTCGCCAGCCGCAAGGAGCTGCTGAAGGTGGCGCGGCTCGGACCGCGCGCGTTCGAACAATCCGCCGGCTTCCTGCGCATTGCCAATGGCAGCGAGCCGCTCGATGCCTCGTCGGTGCATCCGGAAGCCTATGGCGTGGCCAAGAAGATCGTCGCCGCTTGCGGCCGCGATGTGCGCGAGCTGATGGGCGACAGCGCCGCGCTCAAGGCACTCGACCCACGCGTCTTCGTCGATGAGCGTTTCGGTCTGCCGACGGTGCGCGACATCATTGCCGAGCTGGAAAAGCCCGGCCGCGATCCGCGTCCCGGTTTCAAGACGGCCACCTTCGCCGACGGCGTCGATGACATCAAGGATCTGAAGCCCGGCATGCTGCTCGAAGGCACCGTCACCAACGTCGCCGCCTTCGGCGCTTTCGTCGATATCGGCGTCCACCAGGACGGGCTGGTGCACGTCTCGCAACTGGCCGACCGTTTCATCAAGGACGCGCATGAGGTGGTGAAGGCCGGCGACGTCGTGAAGGTGCGCGTCGTCGATGTCGACATCAAGCGCAAGCGCATTGCGCTGTCCATGCGCAAGGACGGCGGCGAGGGCGGTGCATCGAAAGGGCCGCGCGACAATGGCGGCGGCAGGCCGGCGCCACGCTCGCCGGCGCCGCAGCGTCAGCCGGAACGGCCAGCCCAGCAAGGCGCGTTCGGCGCAGCACTGGCCGATGCGCTGAAGCGGAAGTAGCTACCACGCCAGAACAGCCGGCTCCTTCTCCACCTGGCCCAGCAGCCAGTCGCGAAAGCTGGCGACCGGCAGGTGGCCGCGCTTGTCGTGCGGGACGACGAGATAGTAGGCGCTGCGGCTTTGCATCGGCTGTCCCGGTGTCGGCACGAGCTGACCGCGCTGCAGCTCGCCGGCAATGAGAACCTGCGGCAGCAGCGCGACGCCAAGCCCGGCCATGCAGGCCTGGGCGACGGTGCCGAATTGCTCGAACTGCATGCCGGGCCCGCTCGGCGCGCTGAGACCTTGCGCTTCGAACCATTCGCTCCAGGCGCCGGGGCGTGTTGCCATGTGCAGCAGCGGCAGGCGGCTGATATCGGCTGCCGTGGCGATGTCGCGGCTGGCCAGGAACTCGGGGGAAACCACCGGCATCACGGTTTCACGCATCAGCAGCGTCGAGTCGGCATCCGGCCAGTCCGGTTGGCCGTGATGAATGGCGGCGTCGAGCCGCTCTCGGGCGAAGTCGAAGCGGCCGATGCGGGTGACGAAATTAATGGTGATGTCTGGATTGTTTTCAACGAAATCCGGGATCAGGGGCATCAGCCAGCGCGTGCCGAAGGTTGGCAGTATGGCAAGGTTCAGCATGCCGCTATGCCGATTACTCATCAATCCAAGTGCGGCATCGCGCAATTGGCCGAGGGCGGCGCGCACCGCTTCGGCGTAGACTTCGCCTGCCGCCGACAGCCGGACATTACGGCTGTCACGCTCGAACAACTTTCGGCCGAACTGCTCTTCCATAAGCTTAATCTGCCTGCTGACGGCGCCTTGGGTCAGGTCGAGTTCCTGGGCGGCGGCGGTAAAGGAGCCGAGGCGGGCCACCGCCTCGAAGGCTGCAAGGGCGCTGGTGCTCGGCAAAAGGCGACGCTGGACGTTCATAATCCATTACTACAGCTCATCGATCGGCGAAGCAATTTCGTTTGATTTTTTCAAGGCGGAGGCGGATAAGCCCGGGCAATCAAGATTTTTCTTTGCGCATGTCGTTGTCCCAAGACCGCTGAACACTTTTGGGCGACATGCATTTGGGAGAGACCGAGCCATGGCCGCCGACAAGAACGCGTTCGTCTGGGAAGACCCCTTCCTGATCGAGAACCAGCTTTCCGAGGATGAGCGCATGGTGCGGGATGGCGCGGCGGCGTTCGCCGCCGACAAGCTCGCACCGCGTATCGAAGAAGCCTATCTCGAGGAAAAGACCGATGCCGGCATTTTTCGCGAGATGGGCGAGGCCGGCCTCCTCGGCATCACCATCCCGGAGGAATATGGCGGGCTCGGCGCTAACTACGTCACTTACGGACTGGTGGCGCGAGAGGTCGAGCGGGTCGATTCCGGCTATCGCTCGATGATGTCGGTGCAGTCGTCGCTGGTGATGTATCCGATCCATGCCTATGGCTCGGAGGCGCAGCGCAAGAAATATCTGCCGAAACTGGCGTCGGGCGAATGGATCGGCTGCTTCGGCCTGACCGAGCCGGATGCCGGCTCCGATCCCGGCGGTATGAAGACGCGGGCCGAGAAGACGGCGAACGGCTACAAGATTTCCGGGTCGAAGATGTGGATTTCCAATGCGCCGATTGCCGATGTGTTCGTCGTCTGGGCGAAGCTGAAGGGCGAGAACGGCAAGGATGATATCCGCGGCTTCGTGCTGGAAAAGGGCATGAAGGGGCTGTCGGCGCCGAAGATCGGCGGCAAACTGTCGCTGCGTGCGTCGATCACCGGCGAGGTGGTGATAGAAGGCGTCGAGGTTGGCGAAGACGCTTTGCTGCCCAATGCCAGGGGCCTCGGCGGCCCGTTCGGCTGCCTCAACCGGGCGCGCTACGGCATTTCCTGGGGTGCGATGGGCGCGGCTGAGGATTGCTGGCACCGCGCGCGTCAGTACGGCCTCGACCGCAAGCAGTTCGGCAAACCGCTCGCCGGCACGCAACTGTTCCAGAAGAAGCTCGCCGATATGCAGACCGAGATCGCGCTCGGCCTCCAGGGCTCGTTGCGCGTTGGCCGGCTGATGGACGAGGGCAAGATGGCGCCCGAGATGATCTCGATCGTCAAGCGCAACAATTGCGGCAAGGCGCTCGACATCGCCCGCCAGGCCCGCGACATGCATGGCGGCAACGGCATCCAGATCGGCTACCACGTCATGCGCCACGCGCAGAATCTGGAGACGGTCAACACCTATGAAGGCACGCATGACGTGCACGCACTGATCCTTGGACGGGCGCAGACGGGGATACAAGCCTTCTTCTGAGCCGGCTTCCGCTGCTTAAATTAGGTGCACCGCAACATCTGTGCTTGGAGATTGGCCAGCAGATGTGTCAGGGTTCGGCTGCTAAAACACCGAACTTCGAGGCCCCATGGCAATTCTGGCAGCCGTCTACCATCTGACCCACTACAAATATGACCGGCCGGTGGTTCTCGGCCCACAGGTCATCAGGCTGCAGCCGGCGCCGCATTCCCGCACCAAGGTGCTCAGCCATTCGCTCAAGGTCGGACCAGCCAACCACTTCGTCAATCTGCAGCAGGATCCCTACGGGAATTTCCTCGCCCGCTTCGTCTTCCCGGAGCCGGTGACGGAACTGAAGATCGAGGTCGACCTCGTCGCCGACATGACGGTCTACAATCCGTTCGATTTCTTCGTCGAGCCGTCGGCCGAGACCTTCCCGTTCGAATACCCCGAAGAAATCCGCGACGATCTCGCCATCTACAGGACGCCTGAACCGGCCGGGCCGCTGCTGTCGGCCTTCCTCGCAACCATCGACCGCAGTGCGCCTAACACCGTCAATTTCCTCGTCGATCTCAACGCGCGGCTGCAGCGCGAGATCGGCTATATTGTGCGCATGGAGACCGGCGTGTTCTCGCCAGAGGAGACGCTGGCCGCGAAGAAAGGCTCGTGCCGCGATTCGAGCTGGCTGTTGGTGCAAATCCTGCGCAACCTCGGAATCGCCGCACGTTTCGTCTCCGGCTATCTGATCCAGCTCAAGCCCGACCTTGTGGCGCTCGATGGTCCAGCCGGAACCGCGGTTGATTTCACCGACCTGCATGCGTGGTGCGAGGTCTATCTGCCAGGCGCCGGCTGGATCGGCTTCGACCCGACCTCGGGCCTGCTCACTGGCGAAAGCCATGTGCCGCTGGCGGCGACGCCGCATTTCCGCAATGCGGCTCCCATCTCGGGCATGGCGAGCTTTGCCAATGTCGAGTTCGGCTTCGACATGCGGGTCGACCGCATTGCCGAGCATCCGCGCATCACCAAGCCGTTTTCCGACGAAAGCTGGCAGGCGCTGGATGCGCTGGGCAACAAGGTCGACGCCGCGCTGCAGGCCGGCGACGTGCGGCTGACCATGGGCGGCGAGCCGACCTTCGTCTCCATCGACGATTTCGAGTCGGCGGAATGGAACACCGCCGCCGTCGGCCCGACCAAACGCGAAAAGGCGGATGCGCTGATCAGAAAGCTGCGCGAACGTTTCGCCCCGGGCGGTTTTTTGCACTACGGCCAGGGCAAATGGTATCCGGGCGAAAGCCTGCCGCGCTGGACCTTCTCCCTCTACTGGCGCACCGACGGCCAGCCGGTGTGGAGCGATCCGTCGCTGATCGCGCGCGAAAAGAGCGACGCGAAGGTCGGACCGCAGCAGGCCGAAAGCCTGCTGACGGCAATCGCCGGCGAACTCGGCATCGATAAAGGCATGGTCAGCGAAGCCTATGAAGACCCGGCCGAATGGCTACTCAAGGAAGGCAAGCTGCCGGACAATGTCGACCCGTCCAATTCCAAGCTGGAAGACCCGGAAGAGCGCAGCCGCATGACGAAAGTCTTCGAGCGCGGGCTGACCAAGCCGTCGGGCTATGTGCTGCCGGTGCAGCGCTGGAACAGCCAGGCTTCGGCTTCAGAGCCGCGTTGGCGTTCGGAGAAATGGAAGACAAGGCGCGGCCGGCTGTTCCTGGTGCCCGGCGATTCACCGGTTGGCTACCGCTTGCCGCTGGGCACGCTGCCCTATGTGCCGCCGGCGCAGTTCCCCTACATTGTGCCGGTCGATCCGTCACTGCCGCGCGGACCGCTGCCGGCGCGTGAAGCAATACTGCCAGAAACGGCTCCGGCAGAACTGGAAGGCGCCGACGAAATGGCGCGCCGCCAGCAGGCGATTTCGTTCACCGCGACGACCGGCCAGCAGGACCGGGTCGAGCAGGAGATCACCGAGATCGGCGGCGCGGTGCGCACCGCACTTTCGGTCGAGCCGCGCGACGGGCGGCTCTGCGTGTTCATGCCGCCGGTCGAGGCGCTGGAAGATTATCTCGAACTGGTGGCAGCCGCCGAAAACGCGGCCAAGGCGATCGGCTTGCCCGTGCATATCGAAGGCTATGGGCCGCCGCACGATCCGCGCCTCAACGTCATCCGCGTGGCGCCCGATCCCGGTGTCATCGAGGTCAACATCCATCCGGCTTCGAATTGGCAAGACTGTGTGGCGACGACGACGGCGATTTACGAAGAGGCGCGGCAGACGCGGCTTGGCGCCGACAAGTTCATGATAGATGGCCGCCACACCGGTACCGGCGGCGGCAACCATGTCGTCGTCGGTGGCGCGACGCCGAATGACAGCCCGTTCCTGCGCCGGCCTGATTTGTTGAAGAGCCTGGTGCTTCAATGGCAGCGGCGGCCGTCGCTTTCCTATCTGTTCTCCGGCCTGTTCATCGGCCCGACCAGCCAGGCGCCGCGCTTCGACGAGGCGCGCCACGATTCGCTCTACGAGCTCGAAATCGCGATGGCGCAGGTGCCGCACCCCGACCAGGGCAATGCACCCTTGCCATGGCTGGTCGACCGGCTGTTCCGCAATCTGCTCACCGACGTCACTGGCAACACGCACCGCTCGGAAATCTGCATCGACAAGCTGTTCTCGCCGGATGGCCCGACCGGCCGGCTCGGCCTGGTCGAGTTCCGCGGCTTCGAGATGCCGCCCAATGCGCGCATGTCGCTGGCGCAGCAACTGCTTGTCAGGGCGATCATTGCCCGTGCGTGGAAAAACCCGCTCGACGGACGCTTCGTGCGCTGGGGCACGTCGCTGCATGATCGTTTCATGCTGCCGCATTATGTCTGGGCGGATTTCCTCGACGTGCTCGACGACCTCAAGCTCAACGGCTTCGAGTTCCGTCCCGAATGGTTCGACGCGCAGCTGGAATTCCGCTTTCCCTTCTGCGGCGAGGTGCAACATGCCGGCATCAAGCTGGAACTGCGGCAGGCGCTGGAGCCGTGGCACGTGATGGGCGAGCAGGGCGCCATCGGCGGCACGGTGCGGTTCGTCGATTCCTCGGTCGAACGGCTGCAGGTCAGGACCGAAGGCCTAAACCCGGAACGTCATGCGATCGTCTGCAACGGCCGCGTCGTGCCAATGAAGGTGACCGACAATCGCGAGGTCGCGGTGGCGGGCGTGCGCTTCAAGGCCTGGCAGCCGGCGTCGGGCCTGCATCCGGCGCTGCCGGTCAATACGCCGCTGGTCTTCGACATCTACGACCGCTGGTCGGGGCGGGCTGTTGGCGGCTGCGTCTACCATGTCGCGCATCCCGGCGGGCGCAGCTACGACACCTTCCCGGTCAACGGCAATGAGGCCGAGGCGCGGCGGCTCGCGCGCTTCGAGCCGCGCGGCCACACGCCGTCGGCCTATGTGCTGCGCAACGAAGAAGCCTCTGAAGACTTCCCGATGACCCTTGACCTCAGGCGGCCACCCAGACTCTGATCAGCGATGGCAAAGGGGAATCAGAAAAAGATACGCGGCAAGCCGCTGAGGCACAGTCTGCTGGAGCACTACCAGCCGATTGACGGTGTCGTTGACGAGATGGTCGATGCGTCGGGTCATCCGCGTCCAGCCTGGGCCGCTTTCATCGAGGCGCTGGAGGAACTGGGTCCGGAAAAGCTCGGTCAGCGCTTCGCCCGCGCCGACCAGTATCTGCGCGACGCCGGCGTCTATTACCGCGTCTACGACAAGGCCGGCGCCAATGAGCGCGAATGGCCGCTGGCGCATATTCCCCTGCTGATCGAAGACAGGGAATGGGCCGAGATCAGCGCCGGCCTCGTGCAGCGAGCCGATCTGTTCGAGGAGATCGTCGCCGACATTTACGGGCCGAACCGGCTGATCGAGAAGGGTATCCTGCCGGCCGGCCTGATTGCGGCGAGCCCTGAATATTTGCGGCCGATCGCCGGCACCCGGCCGGCCAGCGGGCATTTCCTGCATTTTTGCGCCTTCGAGCTCGGCCGCGGGCCGGATGGACGCTGGTGGGTTCTGGGCGACCGTACGCAGGCGCCGTCGGGCGCCGGCTTTGCGCTGGAAAACCGCGTCGCCACCACGCGTGCGCTGTCGGACATCTATGGCGAGATGCATGTGCATCGCCTGGCCGGCTTCTTCCGCCGTTTTCGCGATGCGCTGATCGGCATGGCCAAGGAGAATGACGGCCGCGTCGCCATACTGACGCCGGGGCCGCTCAACGAGACTTATTACGAGCACGCCTATATCGCCCGCTATCTTGGCATCATGCTCCTCGAGGGCGAAGACCTGACAGTCTCCGGCGGCAAGTTGATGGTGCGCACGGTGTCCGGGCTGATGCCGATCAGCGTGCTGTGGCGACGGCTCGATGCCGCCTTCGCCGATCCGCTGGAACTCAGGCCCGACTCGCAGATCGGCACGCCTGGGCTGGTCGAGGCGATCCGCCGCGGTGCCGTTTCGACCGTCAACGCGCTGGGCTCCGGCTTGATGGAGACGCGGGCGCTGCTCGCCTTCCTGCCGGAGATCTCGCGCGCATTGCGCGGCGAAGAGCTTTTGTTGCCGAGCGTCGCCACCTGGTGGTGCGGGCAGGACAGCGAACGCCGGCATGTGATTGCCAATCTCGACCGCATGGTGGTCGGCCCGGCGCTGTCGACGCGCCTTGCCTTCGAGGACGATGATCAGACCAGGCTCGGTTCGGCGCTGACGCCCGAGGAACGCACTGCGCTGATTGCGCGGATCGAGAGCGACGGCGGCGGTTTCGTTGGCCAGGAAGCGGTGACGCTGTCGACGACGCCGGTCTATGTCGGCGGCTGGCTGGAACCACGGCCGGCCAGCCTGCGCGTCTATCTGGCGCGCACGCCGGAGGGCTGGACGGTGATGCCGGGTGGTTTCGCCCGCGTTGGCCTCTCGCTCGACCCGACGGCCATCGCCATGCAGCGCGGCGGCCAGGCGGCCGACGTCTGGGTGGTCAGCGACAAGCCGGTCGAGCGCGAGACGCTGCTGCCGCAGGAGCATGACAGTTTTGCCCGCACCATGCCGGGCAGCCTGCCCAGCCGTGCGGCCGAAAACCTGACCTGGCTCGGCCGCTACATCGAGCGCTCGGAAGACACGGTGCGCATCCTGCGCGCCTATCATGTGCGGCTGGCCGAGACGTCCGATCCGGACATGCCGCTGCTCGCCGGCGTCAGGGACTATCTCGAACCGTTCGGCATCGACCTCGAAGCAGCCATTCCGCCCGGATTGATCGGCACGCTGGACAGCGCCGTCTACAGCGCCGGGCAGATCCGCGACCGGTTTTCGCCCGATGGCTGGCTGGCATTGAAGGACCTGTCCAAGACCATCCACCAATTCGCAACGACAGTGGCGCCGGGCGACGATGCGACGCGGGCGATGACGGTCATGCTGCGCAAGCTCGCCGGCTTTTCCGGCCTGCTGCATGAGAACATGTACCGTTTCACCGGCTGGCGTTTCCTCGAGATCGGCCGGCGCATCGAGCGCGGCATCCAGATCGCCCGCACGCTTGCCTGTCTCACCCGAGCCAGTGCGCCGGACGGCTCGCTCGACATGATGCTGGAGATCGGCGACAGCGTCATGACCCATCGCCGGCAGTATCCGGTGCGGGCCGGACGGCGCACGGTGATCGACCTTTTGGCGCTCGACCCGCTCAACCCACGCTCTATCCTGTTCCAGCTCGAACGGCTGAGGGCGGAAATCGGCCTCTTGCCGTCTGTCGGCCCGGAAGGGCATATGTCGGCGGCGGCCAAGGAAATCCTGCAGCTCAATACGGCAATTGCCGTCATGGAGCCATCGGAGATGTCGGCGGAGGTGCTGGACGATCTCGCCACCGAGATCGGCAACCTCTACAACAGCCTCGCCAAAGCGTATTTCGGCTAAGCAGGTTCCGCAAAAGTGTCGCGCGGGTTTTGCGAGAAGAGCCTCCGTCAAACAAGAAAAGTAGGCATGCTGTACGACATCAGGCTTCATCTCAGCTACGACTATGACGCCGCGGCCGGTGGCAGCCGACATCAGGTGCGCGTGTTGCCGCCGACCATTGAGGGCGTACAGCGTGTGGTCGCCGCCTCGCTTTCGTTTGTGCCGACCCCGTCGGAGCGCACCGATTTTTCCGATTTCTTCGGCAACAACGTCACCGCCATCGCCTTTCGCGATGTCCATGACGGGCTCGACATCAGGATGAGTGCGCGCGTGTCGGTGTCGCGTCCGGAGCCTGGGCTCGACGTGTCGCCCGACTTGCGGCGCCTGAGGGAAGAACTCGGCGCGGTGCGGTCACTGGCGGCTGACGCGCCGCATCACTTTCTCATGGCCAGCGATCATGCCGGCATCGATGCGGCGATCACCGCCTATGCACGCGGCAGCGCCAGCGGCTCGACGGTGGGCACGGCCATCGATCTGTGCAACCGCATCCATCGCGACTTCATCTATGACGGCAAGGCGACCACCGTGCATACCAGGGCAAGCGACGCCTTCCGCCTGAAGCGCGGCGTGTGCCAGGATTTCTCGCACATCATGATCGCCGGCTTACGCGGGCTTGGCATCCCCGCCGGCTATGTCAGCGGCTTCCTACGCACCATTCCGCCGAAGGGCAAGCCACGGCTCGAAGGCGCCGATGCCATGCATGCCTGGGTCCAGGTGTGGTGCGGGCGCGATGCCGGCTGGCAGGAATTCGACCCGACCAACGGCATGCGGGCAAGCAACGACCATATCACCGTTGGCTACGGCCGCGACTATTCCGACGTGGCGCCGATCGTCGGCGTCTTGAAAACCACCGGCGGACAAGTCGGCGACCAGGCGGTCGATGTCATTCCCGTTGCGCTGGAAAAAGCGTAGCTGCGTCGAAACGCCAACGAGCAAGATTGGCTGGTGCCGCCATTCTAAGTGGCGCGGCGGAACCAGTGGCCTGTCCGGCGCTTATCTACGAGAAAAATCTCGTGGAGGGGGCATGCTGGACAGATCCGGGGCGCCATCCGGCCGATCGGTTGCCGGGCAGGGAGTCAATGGGACGCCGAAGAATGGCGCGCAGGCCTCCGCCGAACAGGCTTCGCTGACCTATGTCAGCGACAGCGAGCCAGGTATTCGCCGCCTGAAGACGGGCGCGGGATTTTCCTACAAGGGCGCGAAAGGCCAGGCCGTCGGCGCTTCGGCCATCGCCCGCATCAAGGCGCTGGCCATTCCGCCCGCCTGGACGGATGTGTGGATCTCGCCCGATCCCGCCGGCCATATCCAGGCGACCGGCCGCGACCAGCGCGGGCGCAAGCAGTATCGCTACCATCCGCTGTGGGCCGCCGAGCGCGACGGCGCCAAATATTCGAGCCTTGTCGCCTTTGCCGAAAGCCTGCCGGAATTGCGTCGCCGCATCGATGCCGACCTGCGCCGCCGCGGCCTGCCGGCCGAGCGCGTCGTGGCGGCAATCGTCTGGCTGCTCGACAACACGATGATCCGGGTCGGCAACGCCGCCTACGCCCGCGACAACAAGAGTTTTGGGCTGACCACGCTGCGCGACCGCCACGTCGATATCCAGGGATCGAGCCTGCGCTTTGCCTTCAAGGGCAAGTCCGGCAAGGAGTGGAAACTGCAGCTGGTCGACCGCCGCATCGCCAAGGTTGTGCGCGGCGCGCAGGATATACCGGGGCAAAAGCTCTTCCAGTATCTGGATGAGGACGGCGCCCGGCATCCGGTTCGCTCCGACGACGTCAACCGCTACATCCGCGATGCTGTCGGAGAAGATTTCAGCTCCAAGCATTTCCGCACCTGGGGCGGCACGATCCATGCCGCGTCGCTGTTTGCACAGACGGAGCTTCCCGAAAGCCAGGCCGGGGTGAAGCGGGTGATGAATACCGTCATCGACAAGGTGGCCGAGCGGCTGGGCAACACGCGCGCCGTCTGCCGCAAATGCTATATCCATCCGCAGGTGTTCGAAGCGTGGTCGCAAGGACGGCTGCTCAGCGAAATGACCGAGGCCAACAAGCGCAAGCGATCGATAGACGGTCTCGACGACGAGGAGGCGCTGGTGCTTAGGTGGCTGAAGGTTCGGGAAGGCTGACCAAATCGCCATAAATTTTTGTCGACGCCGTGTCGGCATCGGTCCTACTGTTTCGTCCTTTGACAGAGAAAGGACTTGCCATGCTCTATGCTATCCTCTGCTACGCCTCCGAAGACGTCGTCTGCTCTTGGAGCAAGGAACAGGACGACGAGGTCATGACCAATCTTCTGGCGGTGCAGGAAAAGTATGCCGTGGCCGGCCGGCTTGGCCCGGTGGCGCGGCTGTTGCCGACCACCGCCGCGACGACGCTGCGCAAGGTCAAGGGCGAGCCCGTCGTCATCGACGGCCCGTTTGCAGAGACCAAGGAACAGTTCCTCGGCTTCTATACGCTCGAATGCGCCGATCTCGACGAGGCCGTCGATTTCGCGCGCGAGCTTTCCGAGGTCAATCCGAGCGGCGGTTCCTACGAGATACGTCCGGTTTCCATCTTAAATCCCGCCAGAGTGCCCGCATGACCGAACTTGCCTGGATCAGCAACGCGATCAGCACCGCCCGTCCGCAGGCGATGGGCGCGCTGCTGCGCTATTTCCGCGACCTCGACGCCGCGGAAGAGGCTTTCCAGGACGCGTGCCTCAGGGCGCTGAAGAACTGGCCGCAGAACGGGCCACCGCGCGATCCGGCGGCCTGGCTGATCTTTGTCGGCCGCAACAGCGGCATCGATGCGGTGCGCAAGCGCGCCAAGCAGGCGCCGATGCCGGAAGAGGACCAGATATCGGACCTCGAAGACGCCGAGAGCGATATCGCCGAGCGGCTGGACGGCGCGCATTACCGCGACGATATCCTGCGGCTTTTGTTCATCTGCTGCCATCCGGACCTGCCGGCGACGCAGCAGATCGCGGTCGCCTTGCGCATAGTCTCCGGTCTCACGGTCAAGCAGATCGCGCGCGCCTTCCTGGTCGGCGAAAGCGCCATGGAGCAGCGCATCACCCGCGCCAAGGCGCGCATTGCCGACGCCGGCGTGCCCTTCGAGACACCAGGCGCGGTCGAACGGTCGGAGCGGCTCGCCGCGGTCGCCGCCATGGTCTACCTGATCTTCAACGAGGGCTATTCGACCAACAGCGGCGAAGCGCCGGCGCGTGCGCCGCTTTGCGAAGAGGCCATCCGGCTGGCGCGGCTGTTGCTCAGGCTGTTCCAGACCGAGCCGGAAATCATGGGGCTGACAGCGCTGCTGTTGCTGCAGCATGCTCGTGCGCCGGCCCGTTTCGACGGCAATGGCGAGATCGTGCTGCTCGACGACCAGGACCGTTCACTGTGGAGCCGCAAGATGATTGACGAGGGCCTGGCGCTTGTCGACAAGGCGCTGCGCCACCAGAAGCCCGGACCCTATCAGGTGCAGGCGGCGATCGCCGCACTGCATGCGCGGGCGGCAACGCCCGAGGACACCGACTGGACCGAGATCGACCTGCTCTACAGCCTGCTGGAAGTGATGCAGCCATCGCCGGTGGTGACGCTGAACCGCGCGGTCGCGGTCGCCAAGGTGCGCGGCCCGGAAGCCGCCCTTGCCATGATCGAACCGCTCGGCGAAAGGCTGTCCGGCTATTTCCACTTCTTCGGCCTCAAAGGCGGCCTGTTGATGCAGCTCGACCGCGGCGAGGAGGCGCGTGTCGCCTTCGACCGTGCCATTGCACTCGCCAATACGGCGGCGGAAGCCGCCCACATCCGCATGCATATCGACCGGCTGATGAGGGATGGCGCCGTAAAGGCCCCCGCGAAGACAGCGCACTGAAGCCTGTTCCCCGCTGGCTCAATCGTGCAATCCCGGCTTGGACCATGCCGGGGTGGCGATTTTCCCCTGAAACGAGTAATGCCACGCCATGACAGCGCCTGAGGTGCCTTCGCGGCACGCGGGCGACGTGGCGCGAAGGCTCGATCGCCGCCACATGATGGCGAGCGAATCTGAAAGGGATAAAAATGACGATAGCGAAGGAAACGGCTGAACTTTTGGCGAAACTGGGCGTGGCCAAGGATGCGCTCACCGGCGGCGACCTCATCGTGCGCAGCCCGGTGACGGGCGAACAGATCGCGGCGCTGAAGACGATTTCACCGGCTGAGGCCGCCAGGACCATCGACGCCGCGCACACGGCGTTCCAGGCCTGGCGGATGGTGCCGGGTCCCCGCCGCGGCGAACTGGTGCGGCTGCTCGGCGAGGAGCTGCGCGCGCACAAAGCCGAGCTTGGCCGGCTGGTATCGATCGAGGTCGGCAAGATCCCGTCCGAAGGCCTCGGCGAAGTGCAGGAAATGATCGACATCTGCGATTTCGCGGTCGGGCTTTCCCGCCAGCTCTACGGCCTGACCATCGCCACCGAACGTCCGGGACACCGCATGATGGAGACCTGGCATCCGCTCGGCGTCGTTGGCGTCATCTCGGCCTTCAACTTCCCGGTCGCGGTGTGGTCCTGGAATGCAGCGCTGGCGCTGGTCTGCGGCGACGCCGTGGTGTGGAAGCCGTCGGAAAAGACGCCGCTGACGGCGCTCGCCTGCGAGGCGATTTTTGCCCGCGCGGTCAAGCGCTTCGGCGCGGATGCGCCGCAGGGTCTGGCGCCGGTGCTGATCGGTGATCGCGCCGTCGGCGAGATCCTGGTCGACCATCCCAAGGTGCCGCTGGTCTCGGCCACCGGTTCGACGCGCATGGGCCGGGATGTCGGCCCAAGGCTGGCCAAGCGCTTTGCCCGCGCCGTGCTCGAACTCGGCGGCAACAATGCCGGCATCGTCTGCCCGACCGCCGATCTCGACATGGCGCTGCGCGCCATTGCCTTCGGCGCCATGGGCACCGCCGGCCAGCGCTGCACGACGCTGCGGCGCCTGTTCGTGCATGACAGCGTCTATGATGCGCTGCTGCCCCGGTTGAAGAAAGCCTACGAGAGTGTTTCGGTGGGCAATCCGCTGGAGACTTCCTCGCTGGTCGGGCCGCTGATCGACAAGGCGGCTTTCGACGCCATGCAGAAGGCGCTGAAGGAAGCCGGCGCCCATGGCGGCAAGGTGACCGGCGGCACGCGGGTCGAGAATGGTCATCCCAACGCCTACTACGTGCATCCGGCGCTGGTCGAAATGCCGAAGCAGGTTGCGCCTGTGACGGAAGAAACCTTCGCGCCGATCCTCTATGTGATGAAATATTCCGACTTCGACGCCGTGCTTGGCGAGCACAATGCAGTCGGCGCCGGGCTGTCATCGTCGATCTTCACGCGTGACCTGCAGGAATCCGAGCGCTTCCTCGGCGTCGACGGCTCGGATTGCGGCATCGCCAACGTCAATATCGGCACATCGGGCGCCGAGATTGGTGGCGCGTTCGGCGGCGAGAAGGAAACCGGCGGCGGCCGCGAAAGCGGCTCGGATGCCTGGAAGGCCTATATGCGCCGCGCCACCAACACGGTGAACTATTCCAAGGCGTTGCCGCTGGCGCAGGGCGTGTCTTTTGACATCGATTGAGGCGGTGCGCTGGCTTCCCTGACCAGTTGATCCATCCCGCTTCAGTGGGGATGGATCGCTATCGTTCTGCCTGGATCGTTCCGCTTGCCGGCAATGGAAACGACGCCGCGAAAGCGGCATCGATGACAGCAAGCTTGGCGGCCTGCACGGTCATGTATTCCTGGTAGAAGCTGTTCGAGACCCACATCACCGAATGCCCGCGCCGGCCCATCCAGCCGACGCTGCCGAGCTTTTCGGCCTCGCGCAATTTGCGCGCCAGATGAGTGCGCGAAAGTTTTAACCAACTGGCGAATTCGCCGATCGAAACCACGCTGGTCGGGATCTGGTCGAGGCCGGCATGATCAGGGTCGATGCCCGACATCAGCCTATCCATGACGATGCCGCCATTGTTGAGCCAGATGAACAGCGAGAAGGTCTGCTTGGGCTCGCGCACCGGGTTGGAGGAAAGCAGGCCTTCCGCCACCATCGGCTGCAGCCTGGCGATCATGCCGTGCTGCTCGAGAAACAAGGTGAGGCGGTTGCCGCCATCGAGACCGTCGAGCGTGCGCAGGTGCGCGATCACCCAGCCGTCGAATTCCTTCAGCGTCGCCGCCGTCACCTGAAACGGGTGGGCCCGTCCGTCGCCGGTGTGCGGCAGGTATTCGATGATGCGATAGTGCAGCATCTCCTTGACGAAGGCCTCGGCGGTGTTGCGGCTGGCGACGGAATAGCGAAGCACGGCATCGATGAAGCGGGCGAGGGTAAGTTCCGTGCGGGGATCGCGCCGGTCGCGCGCGAAATGCAGGGCAAGGCCAGTGTGAGCCAGCAGCCAACGCTGTTGCGTGGCGAACACGGCGGCCAGGCGCGGGCTCGTTTCATAGATGTGCAGCAGAGCCTTCGACTGCGCCTGGACATAACGATGCAGCGCCGGATGGCCGGCAATATATTCGAAATTCAGCGCCATCCTCCTCGTCCTCCGGCAGCCCCCGGCAGCGAAGACGCAATCACATTTCCAGCCTTAGACGTCCGTGTCCAGCCATGCCAACCCGGACAAAAGGCCTAGAGCCGTCAATCGTTCCACAGACACGTTGAAATCGCTCCATCTCTTTGATTTTGCGGCAATTGCGATGGCGAAAGCGGCGCCTTGCATCGCGCTCGCGCGCCAAGCAACTCGAAATCGATTCCGCGACGCTGTGCCTTAGAATCAGACGTTGGCAGATGGCATCCAATACCTGCCTCTGCAAGCCAACAATGCCGTCCGCGAATCTGGGCTTCATTCGATCTACATCGGGAGAGCCGCGGTCCTCTTTGACCGGATGTCGGTTTGATCGGCTTGGTCACGTCTGACAAAACTGCGCCAGCCACCGTAGGTGGAGATATCGGACGCGCCTGCGAGGCCTGCGGTTTCGACCAGGAACCCTTTGGCCGCGCTGCCATCCTCGAGTTCGATCGTTCCTACACCGAGCGGCGACGGGATGGCAGCGACGAAGCGCCCGAAGGCGTCTGGATCAAGCCGCCAGACTTCAACGTCTATCCGCACACCATCCTTGGAGACCCGGACGAGACCGGGCTTTGGCACGGATTGTCCGGCAAGTGCATAGAGCCGGTAAGCGGGCGATGTCCTCACTGCCTTCGAGAATCTGGCGCCGAGATCCCGCAGTTGACCGTTGAGCGGCATTCCCGAAAGGTGCGCGCCTACGACCACCAGATCTATCATCCCGTCCTGCGCATATTCGCCGAACGGCCCCTGGTCCGGCTGTGCCCAGCCAGTGGCGCCGAGTGGAAGCGCACTCGCGGCATGGAGTTCGCGGGCGAGTCCCGCCGTCAACCAGTCGTTGCCTGCGGCGGCCAGCAAGGTCACGCTCATCGGCATCCCGTCGTCGCGCTTGCCGGTTGGCACGGCGATGCCGCACATGTCGAGCAGGTTGACGAAATTGGTGTAGGTGCCGAGCCGGCTGTTGGTGCCGATCGGATCGGCGAGCACGGCATCAACCCTATAGTGGGTCGGGGCTGTCGGGACGCAGAACAGGTCGACAGAAGCGATGACCGGCGCAAGCTTTGCCTTGTAAGCCTGTAGCGCATACAGGCCGTTGAAGGCGTCGGCGGCCGAAAGGTTGCGCGCGCCGCCGATGATCGTGCGCGTCACCGGATGGATGGCCGCTTCGTTGGCGTCCATGAAGTCGCGGATGGCCGCGTAGCGTTCGGCCACCCAGGCACCTTCGTAGAGAAGGTTGGCGGTGGCGTAGAAATCACTGAACGGAATTTCGATCAGCCGGCAGCCGAGCATTTCCAGACAACCAAGAGCCGCCTCGAAGCCCGCCCGCATCGAAGTGTCGCCGAAGAATTCGAGATCCGCCTTCGCCGGGACACCGACACTCAGTACAGGCGGGCGCACGGCAAGGGCCGGCACTTTGATCGCCCGCGAATAGGCATCGGCCGGGTCCTTGGCGGCGGCCACGCCGAACACCGCATAGGCGTCGTCGACGGTCAACGCGAAAACGGAGACGCAATCAAGCGTGCGGCAGGCAGGCACGACGCCGGCGGCCGAGAGTGCGCCGACCGTGGGTTTCAACCCGACAATGTTGTTGAGGCCGGCGGGAACCCGGCCGGATCCTGCCGTGTCGGTGCCAAGCGCGAAAGAGACGATGCCGCGCGCCGTCGCCACGGCGGACCCCGACGAAGAGCCGCCCGGCACGAGGCTCGCATTGATGGCGTTCCTCGGGATCGGATACGGCGTGCGCACGCCGACAAGACCGGTCGCGAACTGGTCGAGATTGGTCTTGCCCACCACAAGCGCGCCGGCGGCCTTGAGCCGCGCCACCGCTGTGGCGTCCGTCTCCGGCGTATAGGCATATTCGGCGCAGGCCGCCGTGGTCGGCATGCCTTCGACGTCGATGTTGTCCTTGACGGCGAAGGGGATGCCCCACAGCGGCTTCATCACCGGATCGAACGGCCCGAGCGCTTGAGCCTCGGCGAGCATCCGCGCCTTGCTGGCGACATGGATGAAGATGCCCGGATCGTCAGCAGCCGCGATGCGGGCGTGAACGGCATCGATCATGGCGGCAACGCTGAGGCCATCCGCGTAGGCCTTGTGCAGACCGCCGATGTCGAAGCGGATATCACTCATGTTGCCTCCCCCAGAATGATTACCGGCAGGTCCCATTGGATCAGCACGGTACAGCCGTCCTTCGTCCACACCGAATGCTCGGTTCCGACCGGATTCAGGACCACGCTGCCGGCCGGATAATCGCCATTCTCGTCGCTCTGCGTGCCATCGAGCACGACGATTGTTTCCAGCCCGACATGGCGGTGACGCGGCACGCCGGCGCCGGGCCGATAGTTGAGGATCGCGACCGATGGCTCGACCGGTCCGGCCTTGAGCAGCCAGTGGACCGCGATGCCCTCGCGAAAATGCTCGTATTTCAGATCGCGCCAGCCGCCGGCGGCGAGACCGGCAAAAGCCAGATTAGCCATTGGCAAGTCCCTGCAGCACCTGGTCGGTCGTCGCGGTCCAGCCGACGATCGCGCCCTGCGCGCGGATCATGGCGAGCGCTGCCGCCTTGAATTCGGGGAAATAGCTTTCGGTCGCATCCTCAGCCAGCAGGCACTCATAGCCCCGGTCATTGGCTTCGCGCATCGTCGTCTGCACGCAGACCTCGGTGGTGACGCCGGCAAAGACGAGTTGCTGCGCGCCGAGCCACTTGAGGTCGTTACCGAAGCTGGTCGCATAGAAGGCGCCCTTGCCCGGCTTCTCGATGACGATCTCGCCGGGCAGGGGGGCCAACTCATCGAGGATCGCCGTGCCCGGTTCGCCTGATATCAGCACGCGGCCCATCGGACCGATGTCGCCGATGCGGATCGACGGATTGCCACGGTTGCGCTTGGCCGGCGGCAGGTCGGAAAGGTCGGCTTTGTGGCACTCCATAGTATGGATCACCGGCAGGCCGGCGGCACGAAAGCCCTCGATCAGTTTCCTCACCGTCGGCACGATGGCCGTGACACGGCTGACATCGTTGCCGAGGCTGGCGCCGAAGCCGCCGGGCTCGGCGAAATCGCGCTGCATGTCGATGACGATCAGTGCCATGGATTCCGGCTTGAAGACGAAGGGAAACGGCAGCGCATCGATTTCAGCCATCAGTGATGTCCCGCCATATGCTCGCCGATGGTCTGGACGCTCGCCTGCGCGATCGGCGTTTCATAGACCAGCGCGCCGTCCGACATGACGAAGATGCGATCGGAGAGTTCCAGCAGTTCGTCGAGGTCTTCCGACATCAGAAGCACCGCTGCACCGGCATTGCGCGCCTTCATGATGCGGGCACGGATTTCGGCGACCGCCGAGAAATCGAGGCCGAAACACGGGTTGGAGACGATCAGCAGGTCGACCGCGCCAGTCAGTTCGCGGGCTAGCACGGCACGCTGCACATTGCCGCCAGACAGCGAGGCGATGGGCGAGGACAGTGACGCGGTCTTGACCCTGAACTGCTCGACCAGCCTGGCGCTGAACGCACGAATGGCACTGGTGCTGATCCAGCTCACAGGTCTGCCGTTGCCGTCGATGTCAAAGGTGCGGAAGGAGATGTTCTCGGCCACCGTCATTTTCGGCGCGCAGGCGTTCTTCAACGGCTCCTCGGGGATGAGACGGACATTGAGCGCGCGGGCCTCGGCGCGGGTCGCCGCATAGGTAGTGCCGCGCACCAAGACCTCGCCCGCCTCGAGTGGGCGCTGGCCGGCCAGCACTTCCAGCAACTCCTTCTGGCCATTGCCGGAAATGCCGGCGATGCCGACGATCTCGCCCGAGCGTACACCGAGATCCTCGATGCGGATCGACTTCAGCCCGGTTCTGTCAGGCGCCTTCAGCGACCTGACCTTCAGCACCGTTTCGGCATCGGGTTTCGGCGCGGCGCGGCTGTCGAGGGCTGCGATCGGCTGGTCTCCGATCATCATCGCCGCCATCGCCTTGTGGTCGAGATCGGCGACGCGGCCGGTTCCGGTGAGCTTGCCCTTGCGCAGCACGCTGACATCGTCGGCGAAGGCCGTCACCTCGTGGAATTTGTGCGAGATCATCAGCACAGTGAGGTCGCCCGCCCTGGTCATGGCGCGCACCAGCCCCAGCACCTCCTGCGCCTCGCCGGGCGTCAGCACCGAGGTCGGCTCGTCAAGCACCACGAAGGAGCGGCCGAGATAGAGCTGCTTGATGATCTCGAGCTTCTGCTTCTCGCCGGCGGCAAGCTCCGCCACCTTGACGTCGAGCGGCAGCTTGAACGGCATGCGCTCCATGAACATGGCAAGGCCGGCGCGTTCCTTGCGCCAGTCGATGATGCCGGGAACCGTTTTACGCGAAATGACGAGGTTCTCCGCACCCGTCAGCGAAGGCACCAGGGTGAAATGCTGGTAGACCATGCCGAGCCCGAGCGCCGACGCGTCGCGGGGACTGTCAATCCTGACCTCGCGGCCATCAACCAAGATGTCGCCGGAGGTCGGGTGATAAAAACCCATCATGCATTTGACCAGCGTCGACTTGCCGGCGCCGTTCTCGCCCAGCAGCGCATGGAACGAACCTGCCGGCACCTTCACGGAAACGCTGTCCAGCGCCGTGAAGCCGCCGAAGCGCATGGTCATGCCGATAGTTTCGACGCCGACGGCCTTTCTGACACTGTCGCTCATCACGGCTCTCTTACGGCAGCTGCGCGACAAGCGCCGTCGAATTCGACACCGTGCCGAAGACGCCGCCCTGCATCTTGATCATCTTGATCGCCGCCAGATGATTGCCGTGGTCGGTCGCCCCGCAGCAATCCTCCAGCATCATGCATTCATAGCCGCGGTCATTGGCCTCGCGCATGGTGGTGTGCACGCAGACATCGGTGGTGATGCCCGTCAGCACGATGTTCTGGATGCCGCGCTGGTTGAGGATCAGCTCAAGGTCGGTGGCGCAGAACGACCCCTTGCCGGGTTTGTCGATGATCGGCTCGCCTTCGATTGGATAAAGGTCGGGGATGATGTCCCAGCCAGGCTCGCCGCGCACCAGGATGCGCCCGCACGGGCCGGCATCGCCAATGCCGGCATTGATGCGGCGCGAACGCCAGCGCTTGTTGGCCGGCAGGTCGGCGAGATCGGGCCGGTGCCCCTCTCGCGTATGGATGATGGTGTAGCCCTTGGCCCGCATTGCCGACAGCACCCACTTGATCGGCTCGATCGGCGCGCGCACCAGTGAAAGGTCATAACCCATATGGTCGACATAGCCGCCGGGCCCGCAGAAATCCGTCTGCATGTCGATGATGATGAGCGCCGTGTTGTCGGGCCTGAGGTCGCCATTATAGGGCCATGGATACGGCTCGGCGTCGATCGTACGCTGGATGATTTCGGCTCTGGCGTTCATCGGCAAGAAACTCCAGTCATTTGGTGCCAAGTCTCATTTGGTGATCGACAGTTCACCCGGCGCGCCGGCAAGCGAGCGCGTCGGCGACGAGGTAGCAATCATGATGATGAGGGTGAGGATGTAGGGAGCGGCATAGAACAGGTAGTAGCCCTGCGTGACGCCGACCGATTGCAGGGCGGGGCCTAGCGCGCCTGCCCCGCCGAACAGAAGGGCCGCGGCAAAGCAGCCGAGTGGATTCCAGCGCGCGAAGATCACCAGCGCCACCGCCATCAGACCTTGGCCCGACGAGATGCGTTCGGTCCAGCTGCCGGGATAGTAGAGTGACAGGTAGGCGCCGCCGACGCCGGCCAGCGCGCCGCCGACGCCGGTGGCAAGCAGCCGCACCGTATCGGGGTTAAGGCCCATGGCGCGTGCGGCATCGGAGCTGTCGCCGACGACGCGCACGATCAGGCCGGCGCGGGTGTTGCGGAATGCCCACCACAGAACGACCGAAAGCACGGCTCCGATGAGGAACAGGACGTTGACGTCGAGCGCGGCCTGCACCTGTGGAATGTCGGACCAGCCGCCGAAGGGAATGGCGGGCAAATTGGGTGCCTTCGGCTTGATGAACGGCTTGCCGAAGAAGAAGGCGAGGCCCGATCCGAACAGCATCAGCGCGATGCCGATGGCGATGTCATTGACCTTGGGGAATTTGCAGATCCAGCCGTGGAAGAGACCGAAACAGATGCCGGCAACGGCAGCGGCGAGCAGGCCGATCCAGGGCGAGTTGGTCATCACCGCAACCGCATAGGCGGTCATGGCGCCGAAGACGAGTGTGCCTTCCAGTCCAAGGTTGATGCGGCCGGAACGCTCGGTGATCGCCTCGCCCAGCGAGACGAAGATGAAGGGTGTGGAGACGCGAATGGCGCCGCCCAGAATGGCCAGTGGTACGCCCCAGAGGCCGATCTCGGTCGCGTCCATCAGGCGACTCCCTTCCAGAGATCGGGGTTGAAAGCCTTGAGGCGGCCGTAGAAGGTTTCGCTGAACAGGATGACGATGAAGATCATGCCCTGCAACACCAGCACGGTGGCGTCGGGCAGGTCCATGCGGCGCTGGATCAGCCCGCCCGAGGCGTCGATGCCGCCGAGCAGGACGGCGACCGGGATGATGGCCAGCGGGTTGTGGCGGGCAAGGAAGGCGACGAGTATGCCGGTGTAGCCATAGCCGGCGGCGAGTGAGGCATTCGCGCTGCCCTGAACTGCGGCGACTTCCAGCATGCCGGCAAGCCCGGCGAAGCAGCCGGCCAGCGCGGTAAAGCCAACGATGAGCGGCCCGACGGCCAGCCCCTGGACCTGCGCTGCCCGCACATTGCCCCCGGCGATGCGTGCGGCAAACCCCCAGCGGGTCTTTTCGATCAGCACCCAGGATAGCACGCATGCCAGCACGCCGACGGCAAGCCCCCAATGCACCTCCATGCCGGGTATGTTGCCGATGCGGTAGGCCTCCGCCAGCGGCTGGGTCGACGGCTTGTTGAGCGAGGCCGGATCGCGCAGCGGCCCTTCCACCAGCTGGTTCATCAGCGCGATGGCGATATAGGCCATCAGCAGGCTGGAAATCGTCTCGTTGACGGCCCGGTAGTGGCGCAGCGCGCCGACGGCACCGATCCAGATGCCGCCGGCGGCCATGCCCGCCACGCCCATGACGAGTATGACAATGAAGGAGGGAGCGCCGCTGAGCGCCATGCCGGCCGCCGCAGCGGCAACGCCGCCGAGCACGATGGCACCCTCGCCACCGATGACGACGAGGCCAAGCCGCGCCGGCAGCGCCACGCAAAGCGCGGCCAGCAGCAGGGGCGCGGCGCGCGACAGCGAGTTCTGGACCGAGAACCAGGAGCCGAAGCCGCCGCGCCACATCACTTCGTAGAGTTGCACCGGCGATTTGCCGACCGCCAGGATGAACAGGCTGAAGATCGCCATGCCGACAACCAGCGCCAACAACGGAATGACGAAGGCTTCCGCCCGCCGTGCGACCCATTCCAGCGCCGGCGGATATCCCCTGGCGCCGAACAGCGCGGGCATTCCGGCTTCTGTCACCGTGTCCACCATCGTCCCGCTCCCCAGATCAGGCGGTCGAGCCGACGACACCCTCCACGAGATAGTCCATGCTTTCGAGCTCGATGGCGGTCTCAACGAAGGCCTGGCCTTCGGTGGCGACGACAACGCCCTTGTTGCTCTTCAACGGACCCTTGATGACGGAGAAACCACCCTTCATCATTTCCGCCAGCGTGGCGTCGAACTGCTTGCGCGCCGGCTCGCCGACGGCGGGGCCGAGCGGGCTCATCTTGACGAAGCCGTCCGCCAGCCCGCCGCGGGTGAAATTGGGCAGCGGCTTGCCAGCGACGAGGTCGTCGACGAACATCTTGTAGACCTTGGCCCAGTTCCACTCGGCACCCGTGAGGTATTTTTCCGGCGCCAGCGGGCTCTGGTTGGCGTGATAGCCGCAGACAAAGGCGCCGCGCCCGGCTGCCGTCTCGACGACAACTTTCGGGCTGTCGACGTGGCAGGTGATGACATCGGCGCCCTGGTCGACCAGGGCGTTGGTGGCTTCCGCTTCCTTCACCGCCAGCGACCACTCGCCGGTGAAGATCACCTGGCAGGTGATGGTCGGGTCGACCGAGCGCGCGCCGAGCAGGAAGGAGTTGATGTTGAGCAGAACCTGCGGGATCGGCTTGGCGGCGACGAAGCCGAGCTTCCTGGTCTTCGAGGTGTGGCCGGCGACGACACCGTTGAGATACTGGCCCATGCCGATATAGCCGAAATAGGAGCCGGCATTCATCGGATGCTTGGCCTTGTCCCACATGCCGCCGCAGTGACGGAACTGCACGTCAGGGAATTTCTTGCACATGGCCAGCATGTGGGGGTCGAAATAGCCGAACGAGGTCGGGAAGATCAGCGACGCGCCATCAAGGTTGATCATGGACTCCATCGTCTTCTGGACATCGACCGTCTCAGGCACGTTCTCCTCCTCGACGACGGTGATGCCCTCGATGCCCTTCAACGTCGCCGCACCTTCGGCATGCGCCTGGTTGTAGCCATAGTCGTCCTTCGGCCCGACATAGATGAAGCCGACCGTGGCGGCGGCGGCAAAGGCCCTCGAGATGGGAAAGGACGCCGAGGCAAGGCCGAGCGTTGCCCCGGCGGCGGTAGTCTTGAGCAACTGGCGGCGGCTAAGCATGAAACGGTCGGTCATGTTAATGCTCCTCTTTCAGGGCCCCTCAGGAAGCCGGTTAACGCCTCGATAAGAAAGTGCATGCAATCACCGTGCCAGTTCAAAAATTCAAATTTATGCAATATAATCAGAGGCACGGCTTTCTCCTTCTGCACAATGCGGCGGCAACTGCATACACTTTTTGCCTTCAGAACGGACAATTTGACACGCAGATTAAAATATAGGCATAGAAGGTGCCGGTGTGAGTCGTGACAGCGTGTTCGCTGTTCGATTTCATGGCCTGAAGAAGCGGGAGACGAGGCAGAGGTGTCGGGAAAGCGCAGCTTGATCCGGTCCGGTACGACCGTCGATCAGATGGTGAGGGCGATCGGCGACCGCATCGTCACCGGCGTGCTGCGGCCCGGTGAAAAACTCGACGAGGCTTCGCTTGCCGCCCGCTTCGACGTGTCACGCACGCCGGTGCGCGAAGCCCTTGGCCAGCTCAGCGCCATGGGTCTTGTCGAAAGACGGCCCAATCGGGGCGCGATCGTCGCGGTGGTCACCCAGGAACATCTGGCTTCCATGTTCGAAAGCATGGCGGAGCTGGAAGGGATTTGCGCGCGCTTCTGCGCCGAGCGCATGACCGGCGGCGAGCGCGGCGCGCTGGAGATCGAGCATCAGGCCTCGGCGCGGCTGGTGCGGCTCGGCGCTGAGGAGGAATACGAACATTTCAACACCGAATTCCACAGTCGGCTCTATCGCGGCGCCCACAGCACGCACATTTACGAACTGACAGCAACGACGCGCAGCCGGCTGGCCCCCTTCCGCCGCGCGCAGTTCAGGCTTGCCGGCCGCCTGGCCAAATCCTGGCAGGAACATGACGCCATCGTCACCGCGATTCTGCGCGGCGATGGCGTCGCCGCGGGCGCCGCCGCAAAGGATCATGTTTCAATCGTAAGCGTGGCAAGCGCTGTCTTTGCCCTCGGCGAACGGCCGAAGGGCGCTAGTACGACGCTGCCGGTCACCGCCAGCTGACAAAACAGAAGCGCGCCTGCAGAGGGCAGCTTCAGCCGTTCCCCGAAGGCTGATGACGGATAATGTTCGCGGCGCTCACCTCGGTGGCGATGAACTCGATGTCATACCGCGGGCTATTGACGCGGCGGGCGCCAACGGCCGTACGCGACTCTAAGTTCCCTTCACGATTCTCGGCTTGGGCGGTCGGCGGGATTGAGCCGCGCTTTCGAGGGTCAAGGCCAACCGCTTCTCGTCTTCTATGGCGCGATCGACAGCCTCAATTTCCTCTTGAAGCGCCTTCAGCTGGACTCCATAGCTAGAGCCATCGCTGTCTCCAATCTGAAAGCCACTTGCCCGCATTGCGTCGCGAGTATGATGGACGTTTCGAACTCCTTCGCGTCGAGTCGCGACCAGGATTTCCCGGAACTCTCCAAGACGTTCGATGTGACTGCGAGTCATTGGCGTTCTCCTATTTTGTCGTCATCGTCGCCGGAGGGAATTCAAAACCGGCTAAAACTTTACCGCGCAGAAGGTTTGACAGACTACAGGAGATACTCTCGACAAAGCATGAGTGCAGAAGCTCAAATTTGAACCTCTTGCTTAGGATCCAATCTATCGAGTGCTCGTCTTTTCGCCCAGCGCGCCTGCTGTTCGGCGCTCGTGCTGGTCCATATAGCTGTCGATTCTGGATCGTGAGGGTTCGTTTCTGAGTGCACAGCGATGCTGGCCTCAATGATCGACATGCGGTCCAGAGCGGGTCGGCTTCCTATGAGCCCGCTGAAAGACCCGTGCCGGCGGACTATGTCTGCCGACTGCCGTTCCCATCTCCGATGACTTCGTCTCGCAAGCGACAAACCGGTCCTTATGGGGCTTCGTAGAGTTCCAGCGGCAACCCATCTGGGTCGCTGAAAAACGCAAAACGTTGATCTGTATATGGGTCGATCCGGATTGGCTCAACGGCGACACCGGCGGCTTCCAGGCGCATAATTACGGGATCAAGATTCGCCACGGCAAACGCCAGATGTCTCAGGCCTGTCGCCTCTGGATAGGACGGCCGCATCACTGGGGCAGGGAAGGAGAACAATTCCAGTTGGACTGACCCGATCCGCAGATCCGCCTTCCACGACTGCCGGTCCTCCCGATAGACCTCCCGGATCAGATCGAGGCCGAGGAGGTCGACGTAGAACTGTCGCGACCGGTCGTAGTCGGTGCAGATGAGCGCGACGTGGTGAATTGCGTTCAGCATGCCACGAACTCTAGCCAAGCTGGGATTTGAGGCCAAGGTCACCATCGGGTATGTGGCACTTTGTCGATGTTGCCGTTCGGGAGGGGCGCCTCGCCCTTGAGGATTTTGCCTTGCGCACGATGTGCCGGCAGAGCGCAACCAAATCGGCATATCGGCTCTGGCCTCGCGATAGGTAGAGGGCAAGGCCGGCATCGGAGCTGCCCCCCGACTAAAATCTCAATACCCAGGCTTCCACTTTTCCCTTGCCTTTGACTTCGATAGCGCCGCGTGTCTCGAAGACGAATTGGTCCTTGAGCTGCTCGTAGACGGGGCGCGTCACCTGGACAGAGTCGGGAACTCCAGCAGATTCCATGCGGCTCGCCAGGTTCACTGTGTCACCCCATAAATCATAGATGTACTTACTCTTCCCGATGACGCCGGCGACCACTGGCCCGCTGTTGACGCCAACCCTGAGCTTCATTGAGACGTTGTGTTCCATCGCGTGCTCGCGGGTAATGTGGACCATGCGGATGGCCATGCGGACCATGCGCTCGGCGTGGTTGGCCACCGGCACGGGTAGGCCGCACACCGCCATATAGGAGTCGCCCACCGTCTTGATCTTCTCGATGCCGAGATCATTGGCGGCAACGTCGAAGCGCGTGAAGAGCCCGTTGAGAAACATCACGACATCGTGCGGCGGCATTTCCGATGTCAGTGCCGTGAACCCGACCAGGTCTGCGAATGCGACCGTGACCTCGGCGAAGCCGTCGGCGATCCTCTCCTCGCCGGCGCGCAGCCGATTGGCGATCGGTGCCGGCAGGACGTTGAGCAGCAGCTGCTCGTTCTCTCGGTTTTTGTTCTCGATTACGACATTCTTCCGGTGCAGATCCTCAACCATGCCATTGAAGGCCGAGCAGAGCTCGCCAATCTCGTCGCGCGTACGGACCGGCACGCTGGTCGCATAGTCGCCGGCAGAGAAGCGTTTGACCCCGGCAGTGAGATCGCGGAGCGGTCCGAGCAGCGCGCGTGAAAGCCAGGCGGCGGTGGCGGCGACCACGGCCATCGCCAGTCCTCCGACGAGCAGCAAATCCCGGCGGAGCTGGGCGATCGGTGCGAAGGCCTCGGCGCTGTCGATCTTGGCGACGAGAGCCCAATTGACATCGGAAATCGCTAGCGGTCCCCATGAAGCGAGCGTCGGGACGCCACGGTATCCGATGATCTCGCCCGTGCCCTCGACACCGGCGAGCGCGGCACGGGAGGCCTCGGTGTCGACGCGCTGATGCAGCACTGGTGTCCCGTAACGCTGAATGACGGCGATCTCCTCGTCCGAAGTGCCCACGGATTTGAGGTCGGCGAAGAAGTTATCGCGGTTCTCGTAGAACGCCCGCGGGCCAGAGCGCACCAGATAATCAGGTCCGACGAGATAGGCCTCGCCCGTGTCGCCGAACCCTTCCTGCCGCCAGCGGCGGTTACCGGTGACAACGTTGTCGATCTCATCATTCGACAATTGCGCGACCAGCACGCCGATGACGACGCCCTGGGCAATCACAGGTGCAGCCATGAAGGCTATCGGTGCGCCGTCCGATGGCGCATAAGAGGCGAAATCTACGAGGCATATGGCTGACGGGTCTGCGATTTGCGAGCAGCGGGCGACGGCGGCCGCGACGTTGGTGCGGCGGTACGGACCCAACTGAAGAGACGTGGTGAAATCCACCTCCTTCTCGACCGTATAGATCAGGCGACCTGATTTTGGATCGGCAATCATGAAATCGAAAAAGCCGACCGTGGTAGCCGCAGCGCGCATCAATGGATGATATATGGCATGCAGCCTGGAGTATTCGCTTCCGTCGCCGGCGTCGTCGAGAAGCTTGCGCCGCTCCGCCGGGTTGGGATTTTCCACAATGTAGTGATACTGCAGATAGTAGGGGGCACCGTCTACCGGCAGGTAGTCCGACAGGGCTGGTTCCCTGCCCAGGGTGCGCGTCATTCCGGGGATGAAGTTCTCGGCGTACCAATCGCCGACCCTCTGCCGTAGTTCAGGCGGCGCGCCTTCCCGGTCGAGTTGGTCGACCGCGGTCCGGAACTCGCGTGTAGCATCGACCACCATCTTGGAAGTGGCAAGCAGGCGCAGTTCCGCCTCGATCGTGCGAAAGTAGGTTTCGACCTGGCGCGTCTTGGTCTGACGGGCGGCCGTGAGTTGGTCAAAGACTGCTTTTCCGAGAGCGTCGCGGGCGCGGAAGTAACCGAGCGCCCCGGTGACCAGGACCGCGATCGCGCCAAGAAGCACGAGGGTTGTAAACAGCTTTGCAGCCAAGCCCCAGCCCGCTGGGCTGGATGAGCCGGTCACATCTGAAGAAGACATGAGATCTTGCTTTGCTTTGCATCGGGTCTTCGGAAACAGGAGCGTCGGCGTCGCATCGGACGCAAGCCAAGATTGTGTTTCATCTGCTACCCCTCCCTCGCATATGCATACCAAATTTACTGCGAGACGTGTGCGGGAATGTGTTGTGGATTCGACATGCTGGACGCCATGTCGCCGGATCCCGACAGGAAACCCTGGGAATCAACGGTAGCCAGTTGCTACGTGACGCGACATAAAAAGCAAGGAATGCGGCCACTTTGGCCACACTCAAGCTTTTGATTTTGCTTATGAAAGCGATGGTAGCGGGAGAGGGACTTGAACCCCCGACCCCAGGATTATGATTCCCGTGCTCTAACCAACTGAGCTACCCCGCCAGGGCGGCGAAAGGCCCGAAATCCGCCTTAAATCGAAAGGCATTTCGGGGCGTTCGCCAAGGTCGCGCGGATATAAGGTTGGGAGGGCGAGCCTGTCAAGCATCGATGCGTCAGGCGCGCCGGCATATTGCCGCTGGCAAAAAGCTTTGCCGGGCAGACCTCAGAGGCTAGAGCCTTTTCAATCCCGATGGCGTCGGGATGGGGCTCTGGTCTTTTGTTTGAGAATGGTCTTTTTCCGAAAAACCGGTTCCCACTTTTCGGGACCATGCTCTGGTCGCCGGGGTTGAGTTCGACGGGGCACGTCGCTATGTCTCGGCCAAGAAATTAGAGTTTTAAGCTGATGAAGCCGCGCATTGCAGTCCTCGGTTGCGGATACTGGGGCTCAAACCACATCCGCACCCTAAAGGCGCTTGGCGCGCTGCATGCGGTTTCCGATGCCAACCGGGCGCGGGCCGAAGGTTTTGCCAGCGAGCAGGACTGCCTGGCGATCGAGCCCGACCAGCTGTTCGTGCGTGACGATATCGACGCCATCGTCATGGCGCTGCCGCCGCAATTTCATGCCGATCTCGCCGTGCGCGCCACTGAGGCCGGCAAGGATGTGCTGGTGGAGAAGCCGATTGCACTGACTGTGCCCGACGCCGAAAGTGCCGTGCAGGCGGCAAAGGACAATGACCGCGTCTTCATGGTCGGTCATGTCTTGCGCTTCCATCCCGCCTTCGAGACGCTGAAGGCGCTGATCGACAATGGGGAACTTGGCGAAGTCCGCTACATCCATTCGCATCGCCTCGGCCTCGGCAAGTTCCACACCGAGAACGACGCGCTGTGGGATCTGGCGCCGCACGACCTGTCGATGATCCTGGCCATCACCGGCACCGAGCCGATCGAGGTCAGGGGCGAGGGTGCGGCACTGCTCGATAACCTCAGCGACTTCGCGCATCTGCATATGCGCTTTCCCAACGGATTGCGCAGCCATCTCTTCACCTCGCGCCTCAATCCCTACCGCGAGCGGCGGCTGACCGTGGTCGGCACCAAGGCGATGGCGGTGTTCGACGATGTCGAGCCGTGGGAGCGCAAGCTTGCCGTCTACCGCCACGCAGTGTGGCAGGACAGCGGCCAGTGGGCCTTCACCACCAACGAGCCGTCCTACGTCGCGGTCGGCCAGGGCATGCCCCTGACGCGCGAACTGGAGCATTTCATCCAGTGCATCGAGACGCGGGCCGAGCCGCGCACCAGCGGCGAGGAAGCGATCAGGGTGCTGCGCATCCTGACCGCGGGCACGGTCACGCACACCAAATCCTGAGACCGTTTGGAAGCTGCGCTGAAGGCAGTCTCTGAGAGGATGGCGCTTATTCCGCGGGAACCTGCGCCGGCCTGGCGGCGAGCCGCGTCAGCATGGCTTCGGCCTCGGCGCCGCGCTCGGAGCGCTCGATAAAGCCGCCGCCGAAGACGCGGGCTTCGTTGCCATCGTCGGAATAGAGCACGCAGGCCTGCCCTGGCGCGATGCCGGACTCGCCGTCGACCAGTTCGACAAAGGTGCTGCCGGCGCGGTGATGCAGCACGGCCGGCCGCGGCGGCCGCGTCGAGCGGACCTTGGCAAATAGTTCCATGCCGGCCGCCGGAATGTCGGACAGCGCGCGATCGCCCAGCCAGTTCATGTTGCGCAGGTAGATCTTGTGCGTCTCCAGCGCCTCGCGCGGGCCGACAATGACGCGCGCCCGGTCGGCATCGAGATGGACGACGTAAAGCGGCTCGCCGGAAGCGATGCCGATGCCACGGCGCTGGCCGATCGTGTAGCGCAATATGCCATCATGGCGCCCGAGCACGCGGCCGTCGATATGGACGATGTCGCCCGGATTGGCGGCAGCCGGCTTCAGCTTGGCGATGATGTCGGAATACCTGCCCTGCGGAACGAAGCAGATGTCCTGGCTGTCCTGCTTGGCGGCGACCGTCAGCCCCATCTCTTCGGCGATAGCCCGCACCGCCGGCTTCGACAGGCCGCCGAGTGGAAAGCGCAGATAGTCGATCTGCGCCTGCGTGGTGGCAAACAGGAAATAGCTCTGGTCGCGGTCGGCATCGACCGGCCGGAACAGTGCGCGGTGGGCGCCGTTGGCGCCGGAGCGGATATAATGGCCGGTAGCGAGCGCGTCGGCGCCAAGGTCCTTGGCGGTCGCCAGCAGATCGGCAAACTTCACCGTCTGATTGCAGGATACGCACGGGATCGGCGTCTCGCCGGCGACATAGCTCTCGGCGAACGGGTCAATCACCGCCTTGCGGAACCGCTCTTCATAGTCGAGCACGTAATGCGGGATGCCCAGCGTCTCGGAAACGCGGCGGGCGTCGTCAATATCCTGGCCGGCGCAGCACGAGCCCGCGCGATGCGTTGCCGCGCCATGGTCGTAGAGCTGCAGCGTGACGCCGACGACATCATAACCTTCGCGCTTCAAAAGGCCTGCGACGACGGACGAATCGACGCCGCCCGACATGGCGACGACGACGCGGGTGTTTTGCGGGCTGGCGGGAAGGTCGAGGCTGTTCATGGTTCTTTCATTCTGCGCGGCGCTTCAATGGCAGTGGCGCGAATATAGGTCAACCACATCAGCGGCGCCAGCTTTGCGGCAGCGCCGATTTGGCGGGAAAATTGTGCGTCTGCCGGCCGTTCACTCAAATGTCGACGAAAAGACTAACGCGGCGTTCATGATCCTTACCTAGTCATTAGGGTTCGCTTAGGCAATTTTTAAAGCTGTGGCGGTAATGTGGTGGGGATTGGGTCTTTGAGTTTTTTGTAGAGAGTACGATGACCGATCTTGTTAGACCGCGAGTCAAATATGTTATCGGGCCTGACGGCAGCCCCCTTACGATTGCCGATCTGCCGCCGACGAATACACGTCGCTGGGTTATCCGGCGCAAGGCGGAAGTGGTTGCTGCGGTGCGCGGGGGGCTTTTGAGCCTCGACGAGGCATGCCAGCGCTACAAGCTGACCACCGAGGAATTCCTGTCCTGGCAGGCGTCGATCGACGAATATGGCCTTGCCGGGCTGCGCACGACGCGCATCCAGCAATACCGGCACTAGAGCCGATCTGAACAAGAAAAAGGGCGCGGCAACCGCGCCCTTTTTTGCTTTGCCGCTACGTCCGCTTCAGACCGTCAGCACGACCTTGCCGATCGGCCTGGTGGCCAGAAAGGCATGCGCTGTTCCCGCCTGTTCGAGCGGAAACGCCTTTGCCACATGGACGGCGAGCTTGCCCGCATCGACCAGTTTGGCGAGTTCTACAAGGCCCTCGCGGTCGGGCACCACGGACATGCGCTCAACGCGAATGTTTCGCTCCTTGGCCTTGGCTCGGGTGGTATCGTGGACATCGAGCAGCGACACCAGGACGCCTCCGTCCTTCAGCACCGCCAGCGATTTGTCTGCATGGTCGCCGCCCACCGGCTCCAGCACCAGGTCGATGTCGCCAACTTCGGCGATGAAATCGCCCTCGGTGTAGTCGATCACCGCGTCGGCGCCGAGCGAGCGGACGAAATCGAGCTTTTCCGGGCTGGCGGTGGCGATGACGTAGGCGCCGCGCGCCTTGGCGATCTGTACCGCCAGGTGTCCGACGCCACCGGCGGCGGCATGGATCAGCACGCGCTGGCCATGCTTCAACCCGCCATGGCGAACAAGGCCTTGCCAGGCTGTCAACCCGGCCAACGGCAATGCGGCGGCATGGACGTGATCGATGCTTGCGGGCTTTAGTGCGATTTCATCGGCGGGCGTGACGGCCAATTCGGCATAGGCCGCTGCCTGTCTGGGAAAATGCGGCATGCCGAACACGGCGTCGCCGACCTTGAGGCCCGTCACGTCCGCGCCGAGCGCTTCGACGGTCCCCGAAATATCCCAGCCGAGGATGAAGGGCGGCTCGCCGAGAAGCGGGTAGTAGCCGCCGCGTACGGCACCATCGACCGGATTGATGCCGGCGCCCTTGACGCGGACAAGCACATCGCCGTGTTTTGGCGTCGGGTTGGGCCGATCGGCAATGACAAGGACGTCGGGTCCGCCGACGGAATTCTGGATAACGGCACGCATGGAAGCCTCTCCTGCTCTGTTGATGCCACTATCATTTGGATAGTAATATTCCCTTGTCTAGTATGTACCTTTTCCATATATAGGCACCTCATGGATAGTGATAATGATTGCGGCTCCGGCTATGACGCCTTCCAGCGGACGTGTCCTTCGCACGCCGTGCTTGAGATGCTGGCCAGCAAATGGGTCTATCTGACGGTTTGCGCGCTGCGCCGTGGCCGGATGCGCAATGGCGAACTGGCGCGCAAACTCGAAGGCATCACGCCCAAAATGCTGACGCAGACGCTGCGCGTCCTCGAGCGCGACGGGCTGGTGCGGCGCGAAGTCTTTCCCGTCATTCCGCCGCGGGTCGAATATGAATTGACGGAACTTGGCCAGAACCTGGCGGGGCTGCTCACCCAAATACGGTCCTGGTCGGAAGAGCACGTGCCCGACATCAAGGAAGCGCGGGCGCGGGCAGCGGCGGAGCAGGGGGGAGATTTGCAGGCGCAGGCCTGAAGCTGCGGCCGCCTTGCGGCCAGATCAGCAGCGCTCGGCTTTTTGGCGCTGCTACACTCAAAGCATGGTGTCAGGCGCCGGTTGGTTGAAACCCGGTCTTCAGCCGATCATGGCGCTGCGGCCGCCGAGTTCAGCGTCGCGGATCTTGGTGTCGCGCGATTCCAGCATCTCGGCCTTGGAAAGCTCCGCTTCAGCTTCGCCGAGTAATGATTCGGCAGCGCTTCGCTGCTGGGCGAGGTCACTTTGCGAATTCCTGAGGTTGTCGCGACGCAGACGCGCCGCCTTAGCGAAGGTCGGATAGGCAAAATGATTGATGTCGGTGATGCCGGCCTTCTTTTCTTCGGCGGTGATCTGAAGCTCCAGTTCGACGGCCATGCGCTCGAACTCGGCGATCATCGTGTCGAGCTGCAGCAGCTGCCGCCGCTTCTCATTCACCTGAAATTGCTTCAGCCGAACGAGGTTTTCACGTGACTTCATGATTCGGTACTCCCGGAAACGCACACCTGCACATATCGTCCAATCCGTCCGCCAGGGCCTGGCGCCACCCGTATCCACCGGCATTCCCCGAACTATGGGAAACAAATTCCTAAAGTTTTTTGCCGGCGGTAACCATTCGTTTACGGGCATTGTTAATCATAAGGGCGAGGACTTAAGGCCGGGTAAAAATTCCGGCTCCCGATACGGAAGCCGGCCAGCGAGTCCCTTGAGTCACTTAGTCCAACTTATTAATGTGTTGCATTAGCGATTTGGTTCTGTGATTCATCATTAGATTCAAGAGGGTGTAGAAAGCGGTTAAAAAATCTGGTACCGTCCTGGGTGCGGAATTAGGTTTTGTTAACCATTCGATGGCAGCCTTCTGTTCAGGCAATCACTGCTCCGGTCCCGGATGGGTCGTGACATGGTCCGGCGGCAGAAAAGGGGAATGAAATGCGCGTTCTGCTGATAGAAGACGACAGTGCAACCGCTCAGAGCATCGAGCTGATGCTCAAATCCGAAAGTTTTAATGTTTATACGACCGACCTCGGCGAAGAAGGTGTCGATCTCGGTAAACTCTATGATTACGATATCATTCTTCTCGATCTCAACCTTCCCGACATGTCAGGCTACGAAGTCTTGCGGACACTTCGCCTCTCGAAGGTGAAGACGCCAATCCTGATCCTCTCCGGCATGGCCGGCATCGAGGACAAGGTGCGCGGCCTCGGCTTCGGCGCCGACGACTATATGACCAAGCCGTTCCACAAGGACGAGCTGGTCGCCCGCATCCACGCCATCGTGCGCCGCTCCAAGGGTCATGCCCAGTCGGTCATCACCACCGGCGACCTGGTGGTCAATCTCGATGCCAAGACCGTCGAAGTCGGCGGCCAGCGCGTGCATCTGACCGGCAAGGAATACCAGATGCTGGAACTGCTCTCGCTGCGCAAGGGCACCACGCTGACCAAGGAAATGTTCCTCAACCACCTCTATGGCGGCATGGACGAACCGGAACTGAAAATCATCGACGTCTTCATCTGCAAGCTGCGCAAGAAGCTCGACGCTGCGTCCGGTGGCCAGAACTACATCGAAACGGTCTGGGGCCGCGGCTATGTGCTGCGCGAACCGGAAGACATTCGCGTCAGCGCCTGAGTGAACATCATCTGATTGAATTCAATGCAAAAAACCCGGCTCAGGCCGGGTTTTTTGCTGTCCCTTCCGTTCGAGTATGACCCGAATCAGGCGGCGATCTTCAGAGTACGAAAGCGCTCGAGAAGTTGCGGCCGGTTGAACGGCTTCAGGAGATAGCCTTGGGCGCCGGCGCGCTTTGCCTTCATGATCGAGGCAACGTCGACCTCCACCAGCGAAATCAGGATCTGCGGCTTGATCGCGCTTTCCATGGCGCGGACCTGGCGGATGACATCGACCGCCTGCATGTCGGGCAGGGCGCCGTCGACGACAATCACATCGGGCATTTCGGCAGCGCACATCTCTACCGCGTCAAGTCCGGTGGCCGCTTCGATCACCACCATGTCGGAGCCGCCAAGAATTCGTTTTGCGACCTTCCTGATCACACTTGAATCGTCGACAAACATGCAGCGCTTCATTTCCGGGTCCTCTTTGCCTTGGGGCGAACCGGCGGCATCCGGGGTTATCGAGATGCACCTTAGACCGATCTGGTAAAGAAGCCGAAAAGCCGTTAGGTAAAGTTTTTGCAAAAATGCCGTTTGCGTGCGGTCCCCAGCGGACGCGTCACCGACGATGAAACTTGGCTGTTCTGAATTTCGGCCAAAGCCGCAAATATCAGTGGCGAAAGATATTTGATTTGTTCTTGGCCGCCGGCCGAGCCGGCAAACGGCTTCGGGTCGTCAGACCGCGGACAGCACGATCTCTTCGGCTGTCGCGTGGATCGAGATCGTCATATTGGCCTCACGCGCAAGGAGCAGCGTGTAATAGGGCTGGACCGAATGGGCGTCGATCGGCTCCTCGGGCTTGTTGCCGGAATGCAGTTCGAGGAATTTCGGCGGCACGCGCAGCATCGGGCCGCTTGCCGCAAGCGCAAAGCGCGGCTCTGTATCGAGGTTTTCCAGCGTAACCACCAGCTTGCCGCCGCGCGGGATGGCTGCGTTGGCGACGAGCAGCAAATTGAGCAGCAGCTTGACCTTGTTTTTCGGCAGCAGGGCGCGAACCCCGTTCCAGATCAGTTCCGGCTTCTCGTTCTTCAGGAAAGCGATCGCGACGGACTCGGCATCGCCGGTGTCGATCATCATGCCGGCCGAACCGGCGGCGCCGAAAGCGATGCGGGCGAATTGCAGGCGGGCCGAAGCGTTTCTGGCGCTCTGGCGAATCAGTTTCATGGCGTCTTCGTCGGCGCCGCCTTCGTCGAGGAGCTCAAGGCCGTTGTTGATGGCCCCAACCGGCGAAATGATGTCGTGGCAGACTCGGCTGCACAACAAGGCTGCGAGATCGGGTGCGGAGAGAGAGAAAAGCTCGGCCATCGGCGAAAATCCCTGCTAAAAATTCACATCCTGGTGGCCACGGGGCCTACCGCCGCGCCTCACCCCACCCGAATCACGCTTTTTCCCCAGCGCTTCTGAATACACAGCGCCCGAGCGTGCAGCAACAAATCCACAATTTTCGTTAGCAAAAATGGCGTGTTTGCACAGGATGGGAGCCCGCACAGACGGTCAGACAGCCTTCGAACCGCCATGTTCATGTGGAAGGTTAATGGTTGAAAAAGGATTACGGCATAGTTTGCCCGTAACAGTCATCCTTAACGGCCGCCTAAAGAGCCGTACGGGGTACGAGGCGTCGGCGAAAGTGCTCCCTGACGGAGATTGGAAGCATGGTTTCCCGATTCTACGACCGGACCGTTGTCCGTGTCCTCTTCATGGCGATTGCCCTCATGGGCGCTCTCGCCTTCTCAACCTCTGCGTCGCGGGCGCAGGAATACACCGCTCAGGAGATCGTCGATTCTGGCCACAAGTTCTTCGGCGCGACGTCGGGCGGTCTGGCCACCGTCGTCGAGAAGATTTTTGCCTCCTACGGCCTGCCCAATGGCTATTTGCTCGGCGAAGAGGGTTCTGGCGCGGTGATCGGCGGCCTGACCTATGGCGAGGGCACGCTCTACACCAAGAATGCCGGCGACCATAAGGTGTTCTGGCAAGGTCCGTCGCTCGGCTGGGATTTCGGTGGCGAGGGATCGCGGGTGATGATGCTCGTCTACAATCTCGACGACGTCAGCAATCTCTACAACCGGTTCGGCGGCGTCGCCGGTTCTGCCTATGTCGTGGCAGGCGTCGGATTTAACGTGCTGCAGAACAACAGGGTACTGCTGGTGCCGATCCGCACCGGCGTCGGCGCGCGGCTTGGCGTCAATCTCGGCTATCTGAAGCTGACGCAGCGGCCGACCTGGAATCCCTTCTGAGCGATTCCGACCACAGTTCGACCCGATCAACAGGTTCTGACCCGATCAAGCTGCGGCATACTCTTGCCGCAGCGCTGGATTTGCGTCATGCGAACGTGGCAAAGTCCAGACTTGGCGGTTGCCGGATAGCGGCCCGCCCGTAACGGGTAGTCACCTTGGTTCAGTCGATCCTGTTCTTCGCCCTCGGCTTTCTGTGCGCCGGCTTTCTGGCGCTGCTGGTTGCGCCGGCCATCTGGCGGCGGGCGGTCGCGCTGACGCGCAAGCGTGTTGAGGCGTCGGTGCCGCGAACGCTGGCCGAGATCCAGGCCGACAAGGACAGCTTGCGCGCCGAGTTCGCCATGACGACACGCCGGCTCGAAATCAGCGTCAAGACGCTGCGCGAGCAGGTGAATGAGCAACTCGTCGAGATCAGTCGCGGGCACGAGGCGCTGAAAGGCCTGGCGGTCGAGCGCAAGGACAAGAAGCAGGCGCTTTCGGAGCTCGGAGAGAAAAACGAACTGCTCCTGCATCGCGAGCAGCAGATACAGCAGCTGATGGACAAGCTCGTACAAGCCGAGCGCATGATGGAAAAGCGCGCGCTCGAGCTGGAAAAGCTCGAGCAAATGTATGACGACGCCTCCTTCTCCTCCAGCAACAGGCAGATCGAACTCGTGGCACGCGAATCCGAGCTGGAAAAGCTTGCCAACGACATTGCGGTGCTGCGCGGCCAGCGCAAGGAGGCCGACAAGCGCCATCAGGAAGTCGTCGCCGAGGGCAAGGCCACGCGCGACGCGCTGAAGGCCGAGAAGAAAAGAACCACCGATCTCGAGAAGAAGCTCGAGCGCCTGCTCGCCACGCTTGCCGATCGCGAGGACAAGCTCGATCGCCGCGAAAAGGAACTGGCCCGGCTTCGCGAACGGTTGAAGGGCGAGGCCACGGGAGGCGCTGCGACCGCCGTTGGTCCGGTCGCTGCCCAGGACAATGCCCCATCCAGGGATGATGACATCGACAAAGTGCTGGCCAAGCTCGAAGGCGATCGCGAGCGCCTGGAAGCCAGGCTGACGACGCTGGCCCGTGAGAACAAGCGGCTGAAGACGGAGCTTGGCGGTTCCGAAACCGCGAGAAATGGCGACGACAGGCGCAGCGCCGGTGATGCGTTGCGCGAACAGATGAACACCCTGGCGGCAGAGGTCGTCAGTTTGACGGCCAAGCTCGAAGGGCCGGATTCGCCGATTGCCAAGGCGCTGGCGGCGCCACAGGAAACGCGATCGGGCAGCACCAGCCTCGCCGATCGCGTCCGGGCGCTGCAGAGGGCGGGTTCGGCGGGCTGAGCTTCGGGTAGCCGGCTTTCGAAAATCCTGGGCGACTACGACTTGCCAGTCGAAAAATGATGCAACGCGATGGCTGAGGCCGCAGCGACATTCAGGCTGTCGAACCCTTCAGACATCGCGATCCGCACCGTGCGTAGCCGGTGAAGCAGGCTCTCGGGCAGGCCTTCGCCTTCGGTGCCGAGATAGAGCGCCAGTCGTTTCGGCCTCGCGGCATCGCGGATGTCAGCCTCACCGCGCGGCGACAAAGCGACCTGGCCGAAGCCCAGCTCGTCGAGCTTCGCGATGAAAGTTTCAGTGTCGCCGAAGGACGCAAAGGGGACCTTCAGCGCGGCGCCGACTGAGACGCGGATCGCCTTGCGATACAGCGGATCGCAACAGGTCGCGTCGATAAACACGGCATCGGCGCCGAAGGCGGCGGCGTTGCGGAAGATCGATCCCATATTGTCATGGTTGGCGATGCCGACGAGCACCACGATCAACGCTTGCGCAGGCAACGTCTCCAGCAAGGCCTCGGCGGCCTGCGGCACGCCTTTGCTGCCGATCGCCAATATGCCGCGGTGGATGTGGAAGCCGGCGATCCTGTCCATGATGTCGCTTGCCGCAACATAAACCGGCAAGTCCGCAGGGGCCTTGCGCAGAATGTCGTCGAGCCCGGCCAGCCGGTTTTCGAGAACCAGGATCGACTCCGCGGCAAAGCGTCCGGTCGACAGCAGGACGTCCAGCACTACCTTGCCTTCGGCGAGGAACCGGCCATGGCGGCCGGTTAGATCGCGCTCGCGGATGTCAAGATAGGCGGCGACCCGCGGATCATGCGCGTCGTCGATCTGGATCGGATCCATCAATACCTCGGCCGGCGAAAAATCGTCAGCGAGGTAAGGAGCGATCGAAGCCGCAGGTCAAGTCCCGGCGCGGCGCAGACGCGTTGCCATCTGGGACAAGTCGCCTATCCCGAAAACGCCGTCCAGCATGCGCAACAGCTCGCGCACGGCTTCCGACTTGCAGGAATAGTAGATCATCTGCCGGTCGCGGCGGGTCTCGACAAGATCGAGCGCCCTGAGCTTGGCCAGATGCTGCGACAAAGCGGACTGACTGAGCACCACCTTTTCGGCGATGGCACCGACCGACATCTCACCGTCGGCCAGATAGCTCATGATCAAAAGCCGCTTTTCGTTGCCCATAAGGGTCAGAAATGTCGCCGCCGATTCGGCATTGGCGATTAGTTTGGTCGAGACCATGCCCCATGTTTCCCTGCTCATCCGAACGCTATGGGGGCAAATAGCGTTAGGTGCTATAATTCAGCGATGGATCGCGCTGCTGATTCAGCGTCGTATGAATCGTAGATCATTTCGCCCAAATCTCAAGACATGCTTTTGATTCATGACGATTATCCTTGCTAACCCTGCGTAGCCGGCGCTCGTCCGGCCTTGGCCATGTCGACAAGGACGGGCCGCAGGTCGCGCGCGGTCTTCAATGGTTGCGGAAAATAGACCCGGCAAACGGCGTCGCCCAATGCCAGGTCCATGCCGTCGGCGTCGAAGCCGGTCATGGTCCAGCCATCCCCTTCGGCCTTGGCGAAATGATGCGCATAGACGGCGATCGCATCGAGATGGTCGGCATTCATGTGGTCGAGGGCGGACTGTTCGCTGGCCGCCAGCTCGTCGACGATCGACCCATCGGTGACGAGATCGGCACGGTCGAGCAGATAGGCCTTGCCGAAGCCGCCATTCAGGCTGGCGCGCTCAGGCTCGAGGCGGAAGATCGAGAAATCGCCGAGCCCGGAATAGAGCTTTGCCTTGGGATTGCGGTTGAGATAGCGCCGCTCGGCGCGGGCATGCGCGCTCGAGCCGCGCTCAAGCGGCCGGGCCCGGCAAACAAGCGTTATCCTGGGGTGCGCCAGCGGATCGCCCTTGCCGGGTTCGCCGACAAGCAGCGAGCAGCGCGGCTCGGCAAGGATCGCGCCGGTGTGGGCGGAGAGCGCCGAGACCAGGATCAGCGGCGCGCCGTCGGTGTCGGTGGCGACCCCCACCCTGGAGGCCAGCGGCGAACCGGTTTTGGGCTCGATCACCGCCAGGGCGCCGAAACGAGCGCTGCGGATCAAGGTGCCAGCCAGCCTGACCGCCTCGGCGTCCGTCGCGCGAATGACCTCCTTCTTCGGCTCGTCCAAGATCTCACCGGGTTAAGTTGATTTTCTTCATCCAGTTATTGGCCAATCAGACCGGATTTGACAAGCGCTTTGATCTCATCGGCCGAAAAGCCGAACCGCGCCAGCACGATTTGCGGCCGCTGGTCATCATTGTCCGGCATGGTGGCAAGCGCCGGCTGTGAGGCCGAGAAGCGCGGCGCAGGCGCCGGGCGCTCAAGCGCGCCTGTCTTCACAAATGCGTGACGGGCGCTGATGTGTGGATGATCCCTGGCTTCGGTCAATGACAGGACCGGCGCGACGCAAGCGTCGCTTGCGGCAAACAGTGCATCCCAGTCGTCGCGTGTCTTCTGCCGGAAGCGGTCGGCAATGGCGGCGCGCATTTGGGGCCATGACGCCCTGTCGTACTGGCTGCGGACAAAATGCTCGCCGAGCGGCAGCAGGCCGGCAAATTCGGCGAAGAAGCGCGGCTCCAGGCACCCGACCGCGACATGACGTTGGTCCGCCGTCTCATAGGTGTCGTAGAAGGGCACGCCGGAATCGAGCAGGTTGGCGCCGCGCCGGTCGTTCCACAGACCGGCCGCCATGAAGGCGTGTATGGGCGCCGCCAGCATCGAAGCGCCTTCGACCATCGCCGCGTCCACCACCTGGCCTTTGCCGGAGCGCGAACGCTCAAACAGCGCGGCGAGCACGCCGGCGATCAGCATCATGGCGCCGCCGCCATTGTCGGCGATCAGGTTCAGCGGCGGAACCGGCCGCCCTTCCTCCCGGCCGATGGCATGCAGCACACCGGAATAGGCGAGGTAGGTGATGTCGTGGCCGGCGCGGCCTGCGAGCGGCCCGTCCTGGCCGAAGCCGGTCATTCGGCCGTAGATCAGCGCCGGGTTGCGCGCCAATGCGGCATCCGGGCCGAGACCTAGCCGCTCCATGACCCCGGGACGAAAACCCTCGACCAGCAGATCGGCTTTCTCGAGGAGACGCAGCACCAGTTCGATCCCCGATGATTGCTTGAGGTCGAGGCGCAGGATGGAGCGGCCGTGGCGGTCGAGATTGTGCTCATCGGAGAGCGGCAGCAGGGGTTGGTCCGAACCCGAACGCTCGACGCGGAGCACCTCGGCGCCCATTTCCGACAGCATCAGCCCGGCCAACGGCACCGGCCCGAGCCCGGCCATCTCGATGATTTTGAGGCCGGCAAGGGGGCCGGTCTTCACCACCGCTGCGCCGGCCACCATGGCCGTCTATTTCGGCGCCATGCGGATCGCCCCGTCGAGGCGGATGGTTTCGCCGTTGAGCATCTGGTTTTCAATGATATGCAGGGCGAGCGCCGCATATTCGGACGGCTCGCCGAGACGAGACGGGAAGGGCACGGCAGCGCCAAGCGAATCCTGCACCTCCTGCGGCATACCGGCCATCATCGGCGTCTTGAAGATGCCGGGTGCGATGGTGCAGACGCGAATGCCGGAACGCGCGAGATCGCGGGCGACCGGCAGCGTCATGCCAACGACGCCGCCCTTGGAGGCGGCGTAGGCGGCCTGGCCGATCTGGCCGTCATAGGCGGCCACCGATGCCGTATTGACGATGACGCCGCGCTCGCCGCCCTGCAGCGGCTCGAGTTTGGCGGCGCGGTCGGCGACGAGGCGGATCATGTTGAAGGTACCGATCAGATTGATCTCGATCACCTTGCGATACTGGTCGAGCGGGTGCGGACCGTCCTTGCCGATGGTTTTCACGCCGATGGCGATGCCGGCGCAGTTGACCAGGATGCGCGCCGGCCCAAGCCTTTTTTCCACTTCGGCGACCGCGGCCGCACCGCTTTCGGCGCTGCTGACGTCACACTGGATGGCGGTGCCGCCAATGTCGCCCGCCACCTTCGCCGCCCGGTCGACGCCGATATCGAAAATGGCGACGCGGGCGCCCTTGTCGGCCAGCGCGCGGGCGGTTGCCTCGCCGAGGCCGGAGCCGCCACCGGTTACGATCGCAATCTGGCTGTTCGGATTCATGCCGCGTCCTCCGTGCTGTTCCTGATCATGCTACGGAGGTCGCCGGCATGGTGCAACCTGACCAGTTCAACCGAGGGGCCTCGATCGGCCGGGCGATCAGGCCATCACCGGCGCGGGCTCGGCAATCCTGGCGACGCTGGCATGGCAGACCTCACCGGAGAGCCGCACGACCGCGCCAGGCACGATTTCGTGCGACAGCAGCCGGTCGAGGTCGACCGGGCGCGGCATGGAGATCTGGCCGCGCGGGATCTTCCTGAAGCCGAGCGGGCCGTAATAGGGCTCGTCGCCGACCAGGATCACCGCCGGCGCGCCGGCCTTGGCGGCCGCCTCCAGCGCGATCGCCACCAGCCGGCGGCCGATGCCGAGATTCTTGAAGGCGGGCCGCACGGCAAGCGGCCCGAGCATCAGCGCGCGGCCGGCGCCGGCCGCAATGCGGGTCATGCGCACCGATGCAACGACGATGTCGCCATCGACGGCGACAAAGGACAGCGCGCGCTCATGGCCGCCGGCCTCGCGAATCTTGTAGGCGGCCAGCACAAAGCGGCCGGGGCCGAAGGCTTCGTCGTTGATGGCTTCGATTTCGGGGTCGTGCGCCGGGGTTTCCGGCAGGTATTTCACGTCGGCAAGGCTCATGGTCTTCGCGGTCCGATATACGAGGAAGGTTGCTGCAAGCGGCAGCGTTCGCCAGTCAGCGCTTTCTAAGCGCGGGCGCCCTTTCGTCGTCGGTCAAACCATATCGAGGCAAAGTCGAACATGCGAAGTGTCCGCTAGCATCAATTTCCGGCGGCTGCAATCGGCTGTTTTCATAAGCCGTTCCGGGCGAGTGACGCTCTGTTCAGCAGATAACGTCTTCGACATTGCCGCCTTCCGCCTACATTGGCGAAAACGCACGCAAGGAGATTTCGCATGGGATTGCTGGTCGAAGGCAAATGGCAGGACCGCCCAGCCAAGGTCGATAGCGGCGGCAGGTTCATCCGCGCCGAGGCGCAATGGCGTGACTGGATCACGCGCGACGGCATGCCGGCGCAAGGCCGCAGGCGCGGTTTCAAGGCCGAACCCGGCCGCTATCATCTTTATGTCTCGCTCGCCTGTCCGTGGGCGCATCGCACGCTGATCTTTCGCGCGCTGAAGAAGCTCGAAGACATCATCTCGGTTTCGGTCGTGCATCATTTCCTCGGCGCCGACGGCTGGACTTTTCTGGCTGAGGACGGGGCCACCGGCGACACGCTCTACGGCCTCGATTTCCTGCATCAGATCTACACCAAGGCCGATCCCGCCTATTCCGGCCGGGTGTCGGTGCCGGTGCTGTGGGACAAAAAGCAAGAGACCATCGTCTCCAACGAATCCGCCGAGATCATCCGCATGCTCAATTCCGCCTTCGACGAATGGGGCGATGCCAGCGTCGATTTCTACCCGCCGGCGCTGCGCGGCGAGATCGACAAGGTCAATGCGCTGGTCTATCCGGCCATCAACAATGGCGTCTACCGGGCCGGCTTTGCCACCACGCAAGTGGCCTATGAGGAAGCGTTTGGAGAGCTGTTCTCGGCACTCGACACGCTGGAGGCGAGGCTGTCAAACCAACGCTATCTCACCGGCGGCCGTATCACCGAGGCGGATTGGCGGCTGTTCACGACGCTGGTGCGTTTCGACCCGGTCTACGTCGGCCATTTCAAATGCAATCTGCGCCGCGTCGCCGACTACCCCAACCTGTCGAACTATCTGCGCGATCTCTACCAGGTGCCCGGCGTCGCCGGCACGGTCAACCTGCACCACATCAAGACGCATTATTACGGCAGCCACGAGAGCATCAACCCGACGCACATCGTGCCGGTCGGGCCGGAACTCGATTATGCCGCGCCGCATGACCGGGCGCGGTTCAGGAAGGCGGCGTGAGCATCGGAACTGATAGGCTACCAGTACGGCGATACCGGTTCGCCCCCGAAAGCCTCGGCGATCCGCCGTAGCGTCGCCGGCGTCGTGCCTTGGGGCAAACGGTCGAGCGGGAAGAAGCTGGCTTCGGCGATCTCGTGGTCCGGCAGTTTCGGCGCCGTCTGGCTGAAGCTTTCGATGAGATAGAGGCCGACATGGTCGCGGCGGCTGGCGCGGCGGTTGAAATGCATCGATGTCAGCACCGGTGGGGCTGTCAGCACGATGTTACCTTCCTCTGCCAGTTCGCGCGTCAGCGCCTCGACCAACGTCTCGCCGACCTCGACACCGCCGCCCGGCAATTGCCAGCCGGGAACATAGGTATGGCGGATGAGGAAGACGGAATTCGAAGCGTGGTCGTGGATCAAGCCGCGCACGCCGAGCGTCATTGGCCGCCGCAGCAGGAAATAGAGATGGAACAGCCTTGCCCTGAGGCCGGGCCAGCCAGTCTGGCGAAAGGCCTGCGCCGGGTCCGATGTCGCCATCATCGGCGAAACTGTAAGCGGACAGGAAACAGTGAGTGGAAAGCGGGGGGCGCGTCGCCTATGAAGGAAGGATGTTCAGGCTCGCGCATATTTCCGATGTCCATCTGGGGCCGCTTCCCGGTGTAACCTATCGCGAACTCGCGTCCAAGCGCGTGGTCGGCTACGTCAACTGGCAGCGCAACCGCCGCCGCCATATGCATGATGCCGTCATTGACACCATTGTGGCAGACATGAAGGCGAGCGGTCCCGACCACCTCGCCGTCACTGGCGATCTGGTCAATCTGGCGCTCGACGGCGAGATCGAGATGGCCAAGCACTGGCTGGAGACGCTGGGCCCTCCGGAGGATGTCTCGGTGGTGCCGGGCAATCACGACGCCTATGTGCCGGGCGCCTTCGACAAGGTCTGCCGCTCCTGGGCGGCGTGGATGAGCGGCGACGACGTCACTGCGCCGATCGACCGCAACACATTTCCCTATCTGCGCGTGCGCGGCAACGTCGCGCTGATCGGCGTCTCGACGGCGCGCGCCACAGCACCCTTCATGGCCAACGGCTTCTTCCTCGAAGGCCAGGCGCAAAGGCTGGCCTCGGTGCTCGACGACACGGCCAAACGCGGGCTGTTGCGGGCGATCATGATCCATCATCCGCCGGTGCGCGGCGCCGTCACCCAACAAAAGCGCCTGTTCGGCATCTCGCGCTTCCACAAGACCGTTCACCGGCATGGCGCCGAGCTGGTGCTGCATGGCCATTCGCACCTGCCGTCGCTGTTCTTCATCGGCGGACGCGGCACCAGGATTCCGGTTGTCGGCGTCGCCGCTGCCGGCCAGTCGCCAGGCAGCAAGAACCCGGCGGCGCAGTACAATCTGCTCGATATCGACGGCGAAAAGGGCAACTGGCGGATCCGGCTGACGCGGCGTGGCCTGACGGGGCCTGCGACGCCGCCGTCGGACCTGCAGGTGGTGGAACTCGGCGTCGATGCCGAAGCATCGAAATCGCTGATCAGAAGCTGATCTTCATCGCCATCAGGCGATCCCAGAACAGCGCGGCCGCCACCGCGAGGCCGACCAGCGCGCCGGCGGCGATCACGCCGAGGCCGGACAGGAAGGTCGACCAGCGGTTGCCGGGCGCGGTTGCTTGCAAGGGTGGTTCGGCTTCCCGGACGGCAGCGCGGTTCAGGCCGGCGACGGCGGGCTCGACCCCGCCTTCCATCATGCGCTGGCGCTCGACGATGCGCTCCGCCACATAGCGCGTGACCTGATCGGCAACCGGTTTCATATCGGTCGATTCGGCAAGCACCACGCGGCCGATCCGGGTATCCCTGAGGAAGCGGTAGGTGCGACGGTCGCGCCCCATGGCAACATGGCTGACGGCGTCGATCCACAGCCTCGGCTGCAGGCCCGACGAAACAACGAAGTCGAAATTGTCCATATCAGCGGGCACGTCGGCAAAGACCGGGGCAAGTTCGGCGGCAAGCAGATCCAGCCGCATGCGATGCGCATCGCGCATGTCGACAACGATATCGTCGCGATCGGCAAAGGCGTTCTTTACGTCGCGAATGGCATCGGACAGTTTGCGCGACGGGGTTAAAGAGGTGAATTGCTCGTCTGAGTCCTTCATTATCCCTCGCTAATATGATTAATAGCGAGTTAACACAGCCGCCGGCAAAATGCACTGGCGAGATGCCGGAGCCAGTGAGGTTCAGCTCGCCGCGGCGCCGAATGTCGGACGCACACGCCTGCCGCGGCGTGCCATGTTCCGGCGCACGGCCTGGGCGACCACCTCAGGCACTTCTTCGACCAGCATATGGCCGGCATCGAGCACGTGATGGATATGAAAATGCGCCGGCAGGCCATCAGCATGGGTAACGGGCAGCACCGGATCGTCCGTTCCCCAAACGACCATCACCGGCATGTCGAGTGTGTCGAGCTGTTCGCGGGGGATGACGCCCTGACACTCGTCCCTGATCATGCCGGCGGCGATCTCGATCAGCTTGCGCAGCTGTCCGGGGCGACGGCGTACTTCGGCCAGGACGCCAACGATGCGTTCGGGCGGCGGACTTTGCGGCCCCGACATCGCGGCAAGGCAGGCGCGGATTTCCCGTGTGTCGGCCGCCGCGGCGTAGCGGCGCAACAGCGGTCCGTTGATCTCCGGGCCAACACCGCCCGGCGCCAGAAGCGTCAGCGAGGCTATTGTCTCGGGCTCGGCCAATGCCATCAGGGCAGCTATTGCACCACCCATCGAATGACCGGTGACATGCACCCGTCCTATCCCGCGCTCGGCCAGATCGGCGAGAACCGCTCGCGCCGCCGTCTTGGCCGGACCGCCGCCGGGGAAATCGAGCGACAGTCCGTGTCCCGGAAGATCGTAGGCCAGTGTTCTGATCCCGGGCGGCAGCGTCGCGGTCACCTCGCGCCAGATGTCATGGCAACCGCCGAAGCCATGCAGCAGGACGACCGTCTTCGGCCCTGCGCCCCGCTCGGCAACATAGAGGGATGAGACCATGAAAAATGTATGATTGTTGCTAGGTAGGTAGGACAGGAAATGCTGGATTGGGGTTGGATTGCTCCCAGTCCAGACCGATGGCCAGTAAAATTTTCGCGATCCGATATCAGCTGGCGTTGCCGAGGCCCGCGGCGTGCAACGCCTCGACCAGCCGGTCTGTCAGATCGCCGGGATATTTCCGTTCGGCGAAAGCCGCACGCGGGTCAGCGGCGAATTTCGGGAATTTGGTGTTCAACTCATCCAGAAGCTTGGCCGCGAGCTGCTCGCGGCCGGCCGCCTTGGCGCCGATCAGCCGCGCCGCCAGATAATGCGATTTCATCGCCGTCGTGCGCAGCGACTCGCCTTGTTCATGTCGCCCAGCATGAATTGTCCGGCGAAGAGACCGTAATCCCACCATGTCGGATGGCCACTGAACGTCTCGACGGCATGAGCCAGGATCGGTGTTCCCTCGGCATAATTGCCGGCAAAGATCAGACCATAGCCGTAAGCGGCAGCCATGCTGAGGTCGTATGGGTTGAGCTGATAAGCCTTGCGCATCCAGCGGATTGCTTCCTCGGTGTTGCCAAGGCGCGAGTAAAGGTAGCCGTACGCGCGGTGCGCATAGGGGCTGGTCGGCCCCATCTGGATGGCGCGATGGGCAAAAGACATCGCCTGTTCGACCGTCGCGCCAGGCGGATAGGCGTAGTGATCGGTCGCAGCCTCGAGATGGAGCGATGCCAGTTCCGAATAGACGAGCGACGATTTCGCACCCTGGCTGGCAAGGCTTTCCAGACAGCGATAGGCGGCCTCGTGTGTCTTGGTGCTCTGGTCGAGATAGTATCTGTCGTTGAGGATCAGGCAGCTCGTCAGACCGGTCTGGACGCCGTTCTGTTCGATGTAGCCGTAGAGCGGGCCGGAGGCGGGAATGGTCGAGCTGAGGATGGCAGCGATCCGATCCTCGACGGCGCCAGGTGCGCTGTCGGCCGCCGTCAGATTGCGGGACAAAAGCACACGGCCGGTCGCCACGCTCTGCAGTTCGAGCGTCACGTCACCTGCCATCGGCCCCGGCAAAACATCGAAAACGAAGCTGGTCGGGTCGGTGCTTGGATCGCGCTTGCTGTCGGCGTCGCGGCCGATGAAGTCGATGGTGTCGAAACCGGCAAGACCGGCGCGCAGCGAGGCGGCGACGCGGCCGGCCTCGGGGCCGGTGGCCTTCGCGGCGATGTAGACGAGGGGCAGCGCCTCCATCGTCGGCGATGCGATGCTGCTCGTTGCGCCCGCGGTCTCGACCGCCGCCGCCGGATCGCTGCCGGCAAGCAGTGCGCCGCTACCCTGGCGCAGGATGAGCACGCCCAGCATGAGGATGACCAGCGTCATGGCGACCCAGAAGAACTGGAGGTGGCGGGCTAGTGAAGGCCCCGGCTCTGTGATCGCCGAGGCCGTCGTTGGGAGCGCGGCACGAGAGGCCTGGTCAGGCGACCCGGGCAAGGCGGCTACCGCCTGCGCCAGCGCCACCGGCTCGTGCCCAACCGGCAGGCGTATGGCGTTGAGTTCATAGGACGGCACGTAGCCACCGCGCGGAATGGCAATGCGGACCGGTTCGGCTACGCCTTCATTGGCGAAATAATGCTGGAGGAGTTCGCGCAGCCGGCCTGCCTGCACCCGGACCACGGCATCGGTCGACGAATCGAAATCGCCGTCCTTGCCGAAGACGTCCATGGCGATGGAGAAACCCTTGAGCCTGTCGGCTTCGCCGGCTTGCTCGCGCTCCACAAGATAGCGCAACAACTTGCGTGCGCGCTCGGAACGTCCGAACGTTTCGCTGGCGAGTAGTCGCTCCAGTGTCTCGCGCACTGCGGGGGCGGCAGGCGTGGCATGCTGCAAGTGTCGATCCTCTCGAAGTCGGCACAGGTTGAGGCGCAATCATATAGAGCCTGCACTTCCATACAAGCTTGCTTATGTTATGCGATCGCGTACCGCACCGGATAATTGCTGATGGTTAACACGAGAAAACCGGTATTTCCCCCGGCAAATGGGGGATTTCCGGGCGCCGCGGATACAGCGCCCGGCGGGAAAATCAGCCAGCCTTGCGCCCGATGATACGGTTGGCAGCCGAAACAACGGCTTCCAGAGAGGCGGCGACAATGTTGGTATTGATGCCGGCGCCGAACAGCTTGCCGCCGGGATATTCCATCTCGACATAGGAGATCGCCGAGGCGTTCGAACCGCGCTGGAGCGAATGCTCGGAATAATCAAGCACCGACATGTCGACGCCGACATGGCGCGACAGCGCATCGACGAAGCCGTCGATCGGGCCGGTGCCGGAGCCGGTAATGGTCGTCTCCTTGCCGTTGTCGAGGATCAGCGCCTCCACCACGCGCCGGCCCTTCACCTCGGTGTCGGGATAGGTATGGTGGTCGAGGAATTTGAGCCGTGCGTCAGGCTGGTCGACATAGGTCTCGAGGAAACGATCATGGATGCGCTTTGCCGGCACTTCCTTGCCTTCCGCGTCGGTGATCGCCTGGATCTCCTGGCTGAACTCGATCTGCAGGTTGCGCGGCAGATTGAGGCCGTAATCGGCCTGCAGCACATAGGCGATGCCGCCTTTGCCTGACTGCGAGTTGATGCGGATGATCGCCTCGTAGCTGCGCCCGACATCGGCCGGATCGATCGGCAGATAGGGCACTTCCCATACCGGCGTGTTGGCCTTCTTCAGCGCCTTCATGCCCTTGTTGATGGCGTCCTGGTGCGAGCCGGAAAAGGCCGTGTAGACCAGTTCGCCGACATAAGGATGGCGCTCGGGGATCTTCAGCTGGTTGGAATATTCGTAGACGTCCTTCATCCGGTTGATGTCGGAGCAATCAAGATGGGGATCGACGCCTTGGGTGTACATGTTGAGCGCCAGGGTGACGATGTCGACATTGCCGGTGCGCTCGCCATTGCCGAACAGCGTGCCTTCGACGCGGTCCGCACCCGCCATCAGGCCGAGCTCGGTGGTGGCGATGCCGGTGCCGCGATCATTGTGCGGGTGCAGCGAAATCAACAGGTTCTCGCGGTTGTCGAGGTTGCGGCACATCCATTCGATGCGATCGGCGTAGATGTTGGGCGTCGACATCTCGACCGTCGAGGGCAGGTTGATGATCAGCTTGTTGTCGGGCGTCGGCCTCACGATCTCGGTGACGGCGTTGCAGATCTCCAGCGCGACTTCGAGTTCGGTGCCGGTAAAGCTTTCCGGCGAGTATTCGAAGCGGTAGCCGCCGCCGGCCCTGTCCGCCATGTCGGTGATCATCTTGGCCGCGTCGGTGGCGATGCGCTTGATGCCGCCGACGTCTTTCTCGAAGACGACGCGGCGCTGCAACTCACTGGTCGAATTGTAGAAATGAACAATCGGATTGGTGGCGCCCTTCAGCGCTTCGAAGGTGCGGGTGATGAGTTCGGGACGGCACTGCACCAGCACCTGCAGCGAGACATCGGCCGGCACATTGCCTTGTTCGATGCACCAACGGGCGAAATCGAAGTCGGTCTGCGAGGCCGAGGGGAAGCCGATCTCGATCTCCTTGAAGCCCATGTCGAGCAGCAGCGCGAACATGCGCGCCTTGCGCTCATGGCCCATCGGATCGATCAGCGCCTGGTTGCCGTCGCGCAAATCGACCGAGCACCAGATCGGCGCCTTGTCGATGACCTTGTTGGGCCATGTGCGGTCGGTGAGGCCGACGGTCGGATAGGGTTGGTATTTGCGGGCGGCGTCCGCCATGTGGCCGGCCGCGCGTTTTGCGCTTTCGGCTTCGCCGGATCGGATTTCTTCTCGTGCGTTCATCGTCGTTTCTCCCGGCGGCTCACGGATCGGTCTTCGGACGGATTGGTGGCGAGCGGCGCCTTACCAGATTTTCGTTCGCTTGATGTGAATTGCCAATTTTTAAACTGGCCAAGGAGCGTGCGCGTAAGCGGCGGTTCGACCGCCGGGCGCTCCTTCAGCGAACCCGGCGATCGCCGATAAGGCCGAGAAGAAGCAGGGTCGATGCCAGCGCGCGCACGGTCTCGCCGGCAAAACCGGCCGGACGGGAAGCGACGGAGGTGTGGCGCGTGTTCATGGCGGGTTTCTTACAGGAGCCGCCATGGACAGGCAAGTGGGCTGCGGTTTCGACCGCTTCCGAGCGGTCTTCCCCATGCGCGGCAAATGCGCCAAACTTGTGTGTAGCCGAGGTCGCAATGCTTCGCTGTCGAGAGGGGGCATCCATGAATTTCGTTTTCTTCTCTCCGCATTTTCCCGCCAACGGCGCCGATTTCTGCGACCGGCTGAAGAAGGCCGGCGCCACGGTGCTGGGCATTGGTGACGCGCCCTTCGATGCGCTGGACGGAAAGCTGAAGGCGGCACTGTCGGAATATTTCCGCATTGCCGACATGGAGGATTACGATCCGGTGTTCCGGGCGATGGGCCATTTCATCCACAAATGGGGCCGCATCGACCGCTTCGAGTCGCTCAACGAGCACTGGCTGGAGCTCGAGGCCAACATCCGCACCGACTTCAACATCTACGGCACCAAGCTCGATTTCGTGAAGAATCTGAAGCGCAAGAGCCGCATGCGCGCCTTCTTCCGCAAGAGCGGCGTCGATACAATAGCGCAGCGCAAATGCTCCGATCGGGCAGGCGCCATGACCTTCATCCGCCGCGTCGGCTATCCAGTGGTGGTGAAGCCCGATTCCGGGTCCGGTGCCTCGAACACCTTCAAGATTTCCAACGCCAAAGAGCTCGACCAGTTCTTCCGGGACAAGCCCGAGGATGTGACCTTCGTCATGGAGCAATTCATCGAAGGACTGGTGGTGACCTATGACGGGCTGGTCAACCGTGACGGCGAGGTGGTGCTTGCGGCCAGCCACCGCTACGACCAGAGCGTCATGGAGGTGGTCAACAAGGACCGCCACATGAGCTACACCTGCTTTCCCAGGATCAGTCCAGCGGTGGAGGAGGCAGGCAGGAAAATCCTGAAGGCGTTCGACGTGCGCGAGCGCTTCTTCCACATCGAGCTGTTCGAAACCAAGGACCGCGTCATCGCGCTGGAGGTCAATATGCGCCCGCCGGGCGCCTGGATGACCGATGCGATCAACTACACATTCGACATCGATGTCTATGCGGCGTGGGCCGACATGGTGGTGAAGGATGCCTCGGGCGGACCCTATGAGGGCAAGTATTTCACCGCCTATGCCAGCCGCAAGCAGCACCTCCACTATTTGCACAGCCATGAGGACGTGCTAGCCGCGCATCGCGACAAGATCGTCCACCATTCGCCGATAGAAAAGGTTTTCAGCCGCGCCATGGGAAATTACGCCTACCAGATGCGCTCGAAGGACGAGAGAGCGCTGCGCGAGGCCGTCGCCTACATCCACGCGGAAAAGGCGTGAACGCGATGGACATTTCCTATCACAAGCATTTCGCCCGCAATCTTGGCCGCGACATGGAATACAAGCGCTACGGCCATGCCGGCCGGCCGGTGGTGGTGTTTCCGACCTCGCAGGGGCGGTTCTATCAGTTCGAGGATTCCGGCGGGGTGGGTGCGCTCTCCGAATTCATCGACACCGGCCGTATCCAGCTGTTCGCGGTCGACGGCATAGATTCGGAATCCTTCTTCAACAAGCACGCCGACGCTGCCCACCGCATCGGTCGCCACGAGGCCTATTTCCGCTATGTCCGCGAGGAGGCGCTGCCGGAGTTTCTGGCCACCGCCGAGCAAGCCAATGGCGGGCGCAAATTGAAGCCGCTGTTCACCGGCTGCTCGATGGGCGGCTACCATTCCTCGAATTTCGTCTTTCGTTTTCCCGAACTCGCCAGCGGCGTCATCGCGCTGTCGGGCGTCTATTCGGCGCGCGACTTCTTCGGCAAGGCGCTGGAAGGCGACATCTTCTACAACTCGCCGCTCGACTATCTGCCCGGCATCGTCGATCCGAAACTGCTTGCCCGGCTGAAGGCGCTCAGGCTGATCTTCTGTTGCGGGCAGGGCGCCTGGGAAGAGCGGATGCTGGTCGAGACGCGCAAGCTGGAACAGATCCTGCGCGACAAATCGATTCCCGCCTGGGTCGACTATTGGGGTGGCGACGTCAGCCATGACTGGCCGTGGTGGCACAAGCAACTGGTCTATTTCTTCGGCCGCTGGCTGGATGAGGATCTGATGCATAGATTGGATTGATGACGACACCGGAACCCATCCGTCGTTTTGTCGAAGCCACCAATGAAGGCGACACCGAAGCCTTTCTTGGGACCTTTGCCGACGACGCATCCTTGAGCGACTGGGGCAACTCGTTCAGAGGCCGCGAAGAGATCGCGCGCTGGAACCAGTCGGACAACATTGGCGTGAAGTCCAATCTGCGCATCGTCCGCATCGCGGCGGTGGACGGCAACTGGCGCGTCCGCATCGCCGTCAAAGGCGAGGGCTTCAACGGCGAGGGGGACATGGTCTTCACGCTGGATGGCGACCGTATAGCGAGCCTCGTCATCAGCTGAGTCGCCTATCCTTCCTGGCATACCGGCAGCGGAACGGTTTCGTGCTCTACCGTCGATCCGCGGCGCAGGCCGAGGAAGACAACAAGGGCAGTGACGATGGTGATTGCCGCCAGCACAATCAGCAGCCTGTCGAAGGCCGTCTCGTAGGCCCGGATCAGTGTCGTGGCTCCGGCTCCCGGCAAGCGGGCTGCCGCTTCGCCGACATTGCCGGTCACCAGCAGCTGCGCGGCGGCGGTTGCACTGAGGGAAGACGCGGTTCCCTGGGCCGCCAGTTGCGCTGTCGTGAAACCCGACAGGACAGCCATGACGATGGCCAGCGCCACGCCCTCGCAAGCGACGCGGGTGGTGTTGAAGATGCCGACTGCCATGCCGGCACGCTCCTTCGGCACGACGCTGACGGCAAGCCCGTCCATCAGTCCCCAGGGCAGGGCGATGCCGACGCCGACCAGCATAAGCGGCGGCACCAGCGCGATGGCGACCGGCGGTGTCAGGCTCAGCCAGACAAGGCCGGCAGCGGCAATCAGCAGGCCCACGCCGCAGATCGTCGCCGGCGCGATCCAGCGTGCGAGTTGACCGGCGAGCAGAGGCAGGATCAGCAACGGTCCCGACAGGCATATCATCAATTGCCCGGCCTTGATCTCGCTCATCCCTTCGATGCCGATGAAGCGGATCGGCAACAGAAGGAGAAGGACGACGAAGCCATAGGCTGGTGCCGCCGCGAGGAACTGCACGCCGACGAAGCGGGGAAAGCGGAACAGCGAGAGATCGAGCATCGGTCGGCGCACGCGCCGCTCGACGATGACGAAGGCGGTAAAGAAGAGAGCAGCCATGGCAAGCAGTCCGATGACGAGCGGATCGGTCCAGCCGCTCTGCGGCGCCTGCAATACGCCATAGGTCAGCGATGCCAGCGCGATCGTGAAGGTGCCGGCTCCCGGCCAGTCGAGGCCGGTCGCATCCGGGTCGCGCGTCTCCTTGATGGTGCGAAGGCCGAGTAGAGCGGATGCTGCCGCAAGCGCTGTGACCAGAAGGAAGATCGACCGCCAGCCGAAGGCATCGATCAGCAGGCCCGACGCGATCGGTCCGAAGGCGAGGCCGATGCCGAAACTGGTGCCGAGGAAGGAGAAGGCGCGCAGCCGCAATTGCCCCTCGAATTCCTGGGCAAGCGCCGAGGCGCCGCCAGCGAAGGCAGCGGCACTGCCCAGCCCTTGCGCGGCCCGAAGTGTGTCGAACCAGACGATGTCAGGCGCCAGCATCGCGCCCAGCGTGGCCAGGACATAAAGGCCGAGGCCAACTATGAACATCCGCTTGCGACCGTGACTGTCGGCTAGCGCGCCTAGCGCCATCAGGGTGGCGCCGAAGGTCAGCATGAAGGCGTTCGTCACCCAGTTGAGTGTGATCGGGCTGCCGCCGAGATCGGCCGCGATGCGCGAAAGTGCGACGGCCGGGCCGGTGAAGGTCAAGGGCATGGTCATGGCGGCAAGGCATACCGACAGCAGGACGAGCCATGGCGCGGCGGCGCCGTTTTTGGTCTTGGAAGTCATGGGTTTTCCTATCTGAAGCAGGATCCGCCGGCCTGCCGCTGGGAGCGCGGCGCCGGTCGTGAGGAGAAGATAGGCCGACGACATTTGCAGAAAAATAGTATTTAATCTCCATATATATCGGACTAAAACGCTCGAATGGAGAAATGCGATGGAACGCCTCAACAGCCTTCAGGCCTTTGCCCGCACGGCCGAGTTCGGCAGCTTCATCGCTGCCGGCCGAACGCTCGGCATCTCGGCATCGGCCGTCGGCAAGAGCGTCGCCAGGCTCGAGCAGGACCTCGGCGTGCGGCTGCTACAGCGCAGCACGCGCCGTGTCGGGCTGACCGAGGAGGGCAAGCTGTTCAATGAGCGGGTGCGGCGTATCCTCGACGACATCGACGATGCCGAAGCCATGCTGTCGCGAACGCGAGAAACGCCGCATGGGCGGCTGCGCGTTTCGACGCCGATCGTGACCTATCACCTGCTGTTGCCGGTGCTGTCGGAGTTCATGGCGCGCTATCCCGAAATCGAACTCGACATCGACTTCAACGACCGCATCGTCGACCTCATCGACGAAGGCGTCGACATCGCGATCCGCAGCGGCGAGCTGCCGGATTCCCGTCTCGTGGCGCGGCCGCTTGCGCCCTTCCGGCTGCTGTTGTGCGCGGCACCTTCCTATATCGAGCAGCACGGCAGCCCGAGCGGGCCGGACGATCTCGCAAACCATTACGGCATACGCTTCCGGTTCCCCAACAGCGGCAAGCTGCAGGGCTGGCCCTTCATCGGCGGCAGTGTTGAGCCGCAGGTCCGCTCGATGCTGACCTGCAACAATACGGAGGCGTTGAAGGGCGCTACCATAGCGGGACTTGGCATCAGCTCGATGCCCGATTTCCTGGTCCGCGAGGCGCTGCGCGACGGCAAGCTGCTGACTGTTCTCGATGACCATGTCGACGGCCGCGGCCAGTTCCGCTTGCTGTGGCCGTCCAACCGCCATTTGTCGCCGAAGGTTCGTGCGTTCGTCGATTTCCTCCCCGACCGGCTTGCCGCGACGCTGAGCGGCTCGTAGTCCTTCAACAAATATGACTTCTCGTGCGCCAGGAATGGGCCTGCCGCGGCCGCCATCCGGTCGCCGCCTATCGGCGCCGCGACGCTGACGGCGATGATGAAGGCGGCGAGCGGGGCGCGAAGGATGACGAGGGCGGCGAGGATTAGGGCAGCGCTGTTGATGCGGAAGGGTCAATCATGGCGAGCCAGGAATGCCTCGGTGACGGCCATGCAATCCTGCCGTTCCTCGACATGCGGCATGTGGCTCGAGTGCGGGAAGACATGGCCTTCGACCGTCGGTATATGGTCGAGGAAGGGCTGCACGCAGGCCGGCGTGGCTTCATCGTAGAAGCCGCGAAAGGCCAACGTCGGCGCTTCGATCAGCGGCAAGCGGTCGATGATCGTCCAGTCGCGCATGGTGCCGACGACATGGAACTCGTTGGGGCCGTTCATGGTGTGATAGACTGTCGGGTCGGCGTCGATGGCGGCGAAAGTGCGCGCCACCTCGAGCGGCCAGGGCACGACGCGGCAGACATGCCGGTCATAGAACGCCCGGGTCGCCGCGAGGTAATCGGGATGATCCGTCGTGCCATCCGCTTCGTGGCGATCGAGCGCCTGTTGCACCGATGCCGGCAGCTCCGCGCGTAGCTGCCCCGCACCTTCGACCCACAGCTTCATCGAGGCAAGCGAGTTGGCGAGCACCAGCGCCTTGAGGCCTGCCGGCCGCCGCACCGCATGTTCGGCGGCGAGCATGCCGCCCCATGATTGTCCAAGCAGCGCGTAGCGATGCTCGATGCCGAGATGGGCAAGCAACGCATCCAGTTCGCCGAGGAAGAAATCGACCGTCCAGAAGTCGCCGCCCTTGTCGGGCAGGTGGGTGGATCGACCGTTGCCGATCTGGTCATAGTGGATCACCGCCCGGCCGAAGCCTGCGATGTCCTTGAAGCTGTCGACATAGTCATGGGTGCAGCCGGGACCACCATGCGCAACGACCAGCGGCAGCCTGGCCGAGCCCAAGTCTCCGGTCACGCGGTACCAGGTCCTGTATGGCCCATAGGCGCTGAAACCTTCTGCTTCTGCAAGACCGCTCATCGTAACCTCCGCCTGGCTCTCTCAATGGAAACCGCCGATCGGCGGTCTGCGTCATTGCTCGCGGCAAAGGGTACAGAGGCGGACGGGCAGGCGACCAGCTAGCAATAACATTAGTTTTGATGGTGCTGTCGCGCCAGGTTTTGGCCCTGGCTGATCGGTGCGAGCAGCCGGTAATGGGCCGCGAGCGCGATGGCGTGGAAGCGGTTGCGGGCGCCGAGCTTGCGGCTGGCGGCGTTGAGATGCAGCGTCGCCGTCGGCACGCTGCGGCAAATCTCATGGGCGATCTGCTTGGCTGTCAATCCGCATGCCGCCATGCTCAGACACTGGCGCTCCCGGGATGTCAGGTGGAAATACTGGCTTGTCCTCGTGCGCTGGTCGAAGCCGGCATAGACACTGTCGTGGAACAGGTGGCCGAGGTCGCCAATGCCGGGCAACATGGCGTGCGCCTCGGTTTCGAAATCCGGTTCGGGGTCAAGGCGGATGGCGGTGAAAGTGGCGAGGTCGCCGCCGTCGAAGCGGATCGGGACCGTCACGCCGCAAGTCATCTTGGTGTCCATGAGGTAGGTCACCACCGGATCGTGCTTGCGCTGCAGGATGCGCCGCATGACCGGGCTCTGAGACCCCTTGTGCGACCACAGGAACGGCCGCGACACCGCAAGCGCCGCCTCCTGCACCGGATCGAGCTGATAGTAGCCGCTCTTGCACCAGAGGTCCTGCATGTCGGACGGCACATTGGCGAGTGCCATCAGCGACGGTGTGATCAGCTCGCCGTCATGGCTGACCGGGACCGGCGTATAGTCGTAGATCAGCGAGGTGAAGCCGGCCGGCGCAAGCACGCGCATCGCTGCCGCCATCGCAGCATCGATGCTCATCCCGGTGTGAAATTCACCTTCGAAATCGCCGGACAGGCCCTGCATGAACAAAAGCTTACTCACCCGCCAATGTTTGTCAAACAGGCATCTTCGCCAAATGCCCAACAAATGAGCAGGATGCGACCGCAGCCTGTTGCTTTCGATGGTTCGGAGGTCCAAAACTATCTTAATTCACAGCTATCCGGCCGGCTTTCGCGCGCCATAGGCTGTGAGCAATGGGTCACGATCCCCCGACGCCCGCCATTTGGCGTTCGTCCCCCGCTTTCCCCAAGAGGAGCAAGACGATGCGATCCCGGAAGGTTTTCAGCGCAATGATGGCCGGTGTCGGCCTGGCCGGCCTCATGCTGATGGCGCCCATGGCAGGAGAGGCGGCACAAGAAGGCAAGGTCGGCGGAACGCTCAAGCTGCTCGCCAATGCGGCGGCCGGCACGATCGACCCGCACATCAACTACACGCTGCAATATTTCCAGATCAATTACATCGTCTATGACGGGTTGGTGACCTTCCGCAAGACCGGTGACAAGACTGGCTTCGAAGTGGTCGCGGACCTCGCCGAAAGCCTGCCTAAGCCGGAGGACGGCGGCAAGAAATACGTCTTTGCCCTGCGCAAGGGCATCAAGTTCTCCGATGGATCGGATCTGACGACGGCCGATGTCGTGGCGTCGTTCCAGCGCATGTTCAAGATCAGCGGTCCGACCACGGGCACGCTCTACAACGGCATCGTCGGCGCCGACAAATGCCTCAAGACGCCGGCGACCTGCACGCTTGAAGGCGGCGTCGTGGCCGACGAGGCGGCAAGCACCGTGACCTTCAATCTGGTGGCGCCAGATCCCGACTTCCTGCAGAAGATCTCGATCCCGCATGCGGCAATCCTGCCAGCCGAGGCACCGCTCAAGGATTCAGGCACCGTGCCCATTCCCGGCACGGGGCCCTACATGATCGCCAGCTACGATCCCAACAGTCTGCTCAAGATGGTGCGCAATCCGAACTTCAAGGAATGGAGCAAGGAAGCGCAGCCGGCCGGTTACCCCGACGAGATCGACTATGGCTTCGGGCTCACCGACGAGGCTGCGATCACCGCTGTGGAGAACGGCCAGGCTGACTGGATGTTCGATCCGCCGCCGGCGGACCGGCTCGCGGAACTGGGCACCAAATACGCCAAGCAGGTGTCCGTGCATCCGCTGACAGCGATGTGGTACGCGCCGATGAACACCAATCTGGCGCCGTTCAACGATATCCGCGTGCGCCAGGCCGTCAATTACGCCATCGACCGCTCGGCAATCGTCAAGCTGTTCGGCGGCAGCAACCTGGCGCAGCCGTCCTGCCAGATCCTGCCGCCTGATTTCCCGTCCTACGTGCCCTATTGCCCGTTCACCGCCAATCCCGGCGCAAAATGGTCTGCGCCTGACCTGGAGAAGGCCAAGGCCCTGGTCGCCGCTTCCGGCACCGCTGGCCAGGAGGTGACGATCATCACCGAAGACACCGAAGTGTCGAAATCGATCGGCGTCTATCTGCAGGACGTGCTCAACGGACTGGGCTTCAAGACCTCGGTCAAGCCGATCTCGCAGAATCTGCAGTTCACCTACATCCAGAACACCAACAACAAGGTGCAGATTTCGATCTCGCAATGGTTCCAGGACTATCCTGCGCCCTCCGACTTCCTGCAGGTGCTGTTCAGCTGTGCCTCGTTCACCCCTGGCTCGGACGCCTCGGTCAACATTTCCGGCTTCTGCGACAAGGCAGTCGACCAGAAGATGGCGGAAGCCCAGGCCGCCACGGTCACCGATCCGGCCAAGGGGGCGGAGCTGTGGACGGCCGTTGACAAAGCGGTCACCGACGCGGCGCCCGTGGCCGTGCTGTTCACGCCCAAGCGCGTCGACCTGGTCTCGCCGCGGTTGAAGAATTTCGTCTTCAGCCCGCAATTCTACTGGATCATGAGCCAGTCCTGGGTTGAGTGATCCGACACATTCGATCCGCGGCGGAGGATGTCTCATCCCCGCCGCGATTGCTTTTCCCGCCGATCGGTGCACTTTGAAGTCCAAGCCCCTGAAATTCGTACGATCATGGACGCTATGAGTGCCGGGCAAGCGCTGGTTCGGAGTCGTCGTGGCGCCGAGGGGCCATGGCGTACGGCGTGGCGCAAGCTCAAGAGCGATCGCGCCGCCATCATCGCCTTCGCCGTGCTGATGCTGATCGCTTTCGCGTCGCTGGCCGCACCCGTTTACGCCAGCTATGTCTCGCAGACGGATCCCTTTGTCACCAATCTCAATGGTGAGGTTGTCATCGACGGTGTCAACAAGGCGGTGCTCGAGCCGTCGACCGAAGGTCTGGGCCTCGGTTTCACCCCGCTCGGACCGAGCTGGGAATTCGGACCCTATATGCTGGGCGCCGACAATCAGGGGCGCGACGTCGCCGCACGCCTGCTTTACGGCGGGCGCAATTCGCTGCTCATCGCCGGTGCCGCGGCGCTGATATGCCTCGGTCTCGCGACGGTGCTCGGCGTCGTCTCCGGTTTCTTCGGCGGCCTTGCCGACACCTTGCTGTCGCGCATGCTCGATGTGCTATGGGCGTTTCCGATCTTCCTGCTGGCGATTTCGCTGTCGATCGTGCTGATCACGCAAAGCATCATCATCGGGCCGGTCGAAATCCGCTCGGGCAGTCTGTGGCTGCCGATCTTCATCATCGGCGTCGTCTATGTGCCCTATGTCGCCAGGCCCATTCGGGGCCATGTCCTGTCGCTCATGCAGGCCGAGTTCGTCACGGCGGCGATCGGCATCGGCGCCTCGCCGTGGCGCATCCTGCTCTACGACATCCTGCCCAATGTGATCACCCGGGTCATCGTCTTTGTGCCGCTCATCCTGGCGCTGAACATGATGACCGAATCCTCGCTATCCTTCCTGTCGATCGGTGTGCAGCCGCCCGACGCGAGCTGGGGCACCATTATCCAGGACGGGCAGGGGTTGCTCTATTCGCGCCCGATCGTCGCTTTGGCGCCGGGTCTGGCCATCGTGATCACCGTCCTGGCCCTCAACATTCTGGGGGATGGCGTGCGCGACGCACTCGACCCGAAATCCTCGATCAGGGTCGCCTGATGCTGGCGGCGCTCGTTTCCAGGCTGGGTCAGATGGTGCTGGTGATGTTCGGCATCAGCGTCGTCGCCTTTCTGATCTTTTTCGCCACCCCCGGCGCCGACCCCTCGGCGCGCATTGCCGGGCGCAACGCCTCGCAGGAGACCCTCGTGCAGGTGCGGCATGATTTTGGTCTCGACCGGCCGCTGCCTGTCCAGTACGGGCTGATGATGGAGCGGCTGTTCATCAGCCGCGATCTCACGTCCTTCGTCAATCGCGGCCAGAAGGTCGTCCCGACGGTGCTCGAGGCGATCCCGATCACCTTGTCGCTGGTGCTCGGCGCTGCAGTCTTCTGGGTGCTCGGCGGATTGATCGTCGGCGTCGTCGCCGGAGCGACGCGCGGCACGTGGCTCGACCGGACGCTGATGATCCTCAGCCTCATCGGCGTATCGATACCGGTCTTCTGGCTTGGCGAGGTCGCCAATCTGGTCACGCAGAGCCGCTGGCATGACAGCTGGCTGTTCTCCTGGGTGCCGCCGCTCGGCTACATCGCCTTTAGCGAAGACCCCTGGGGCTGGTTCAAGGCGCTGGTCATTCCCTGGTTCACGCTGGCCACCCTCTATATCGGCCTTTACGGCCGGGTGCTGCGGGCCAGCATCATCGAGACCATGCAGGAGGATTTCATCCGCACCGCGCGCGCCAAGGGCATCGGCGCGCGGCGGGTGCTGCTCAATCATGGCCTGAGAACCTCGCTTGTCGCCTTCGTCACCATGTTCGGGCTCGATTTCGGCGCCCTGGTCGGCGGCGGCGCCCTGCTGACCGAGGTCGTCTTCGGCCTGCAAGGGGTCGGCAAACTCACTTATGGGGCCTTGCAGACACTCGATCTGCCGATGATCCTGGCAACCGTCATCTATGCCTCGTTCTTCGTGGTCATGGCCAATTTCATCGTCGACGTCGCTTTTGTTTTCATCGATCCGAGGGCCAGGGATGCCCACTGAAGCGCCGCTGCTGGTTGTCGAGAACCTTTGCGTCTCGTTCCGCACCGAGGACGGGGTGGTGCCTGCAGTCAGCGGTGTCTCGTTTTGCGTCGAGCGGCGGGAAATCGTCGGCGTCGTCGGGGAAAGCGGTTCGGGCAAAAGCCAGACGCTGCTTGCCATCATGGGGCTGATCAGCAATCCCAACGCCGTCGTGACCGGGTCGGTTCGCTTTCTCGGCCAGGAGTTGCTGGGACTGAAGCGCCGGGCTCTCGACGCCGTTCGCGGCCGGCAGATCGCCATGATCTTCCAGGATCCGATGACGGCGCTGACGCCGGTCCACACGATCGGCGACCAGATCATCGAGCAGATCCGTGCGCATGAGAGCCTGTCGCGCAGTGCCGCGCGCAAACGGGCAGTGGACCTGCTCGACGCGGTTGGCCTGCCCAGCCCTGAAAGCGCCGTCGGCCGCTACCCGCACCAGCTTTCCGGCGGCATGCGCCAGCGTGCCGTGATCGCCATGGCGCTGTCGTGCAATCCGGTGCTGTTGATCGCCGATGAGCCGACGACAGCGCTCGACGTGACGGTACAGGCGCAGATCCTGGAATTGATCGGCCGGCTGCGCGACGCGTTCGGATCCGCCGTGATCCTGGTCACCCATGACCTCGGCGTGGTCGCCGAAGTCGCCGACCGCGTCATGGTGATGTATGCCGGGCGCGTTGTCGAGGAAGGCGGCAAGGGGCAACTCTTTCGCGAGCCGCTTCACCCCTACGCATGGGGCCTGTTCGGCTCGATCCCGCCGATGCACGGCCCGCGTCCTGCCCGCCTGGCGGCCATCCCCGGCAGCCCGCCGAAACTGAGCCAAATGCCGCAAGGCTGCGCCTTCGGGCCGCGATGCACGTTCCGCCATGAGGCCTGTTCAGGACTGCCTTCCCTCGGCGGCGCGGAAGGGCACCGGTCGGCCTGTTTTCTTCCGCAGGACAGCCGGCAGGAATTGCGCCGGACGCTGGCCGGCAGGGCCGTGCCGGCATGAGTCAGACCAAGCCGTCGCCACTGGTGCGGACCAGCGATCTCTCGAAACACTACCGGGTGGCGCGCTCGCCTTTTCAACGGCTGACCGTCCATGCCGTGGAGCAGGTGACGCTCGACATTTTTCCGGGCGAGACGCTTGGCATCGTCGGCGAGTCGGGTTGCGGAAAATCAACACTGGGACGCTGCCTCGTCCGGCTGACCGAGATCACTTCCGGGGCGCTCGAATTCGAAGGCCGGGACATCACAAGGGCGTCGCAACGGCAGCTTCGTCCGATACGCCGCCAGATGCAGATGGTGTTTCAGGATCCGGCCGCCTCCCTCAATCCGCGCCGGCGCGTCGGCGATCTTCTGGCCGACCCGTTCCGCGTCCACGAAAAACTGTCGCGATCGGAAATGGCGGATCGGGTCGAGGACCTGCTGCTTCGCGTCGAATTGCTTCCCGAACACGCGCAGCGTTTCCCGCATGAGTTCTCGGGCGGACAGCGCCAGCGGATCGGCATAGCACGCGCGCTGGCGCTGCGGCCGCGGCTGATCGTTGCCGACGAACCGGTGTCGGCGCTGGATGTATCGATCCAGGCGCAGATCATCAACCTGCTTTGCGACCTGCGCGACGCGCTCAACCTGACCTATGTGTTCATCGCCCACGACCTCTCGGTGGTCAGGCAGTTCGCGTCGCGGGTGGCGGTGATGTATATGGGCTCGATCATCGAGACAGGACCCGTCGACGCGGTCTTTTCAGCGCCGCGGCATCACTATACCGCAGCGCTCCGCTCTGCGGTGCCGGTCCCCGACGTCGACAACCGGCCGGGCCAGCGGATCGTGCTGAAGGGCGATCTGCCGAGCGCGCTCGACCCACCGTCAGGCTGCCGTTTCCATACGCGCTGCGTGGCGGCGACGTCGGTCTGTCGCCACGAACGTCCCGTTCTCTCGGTCGCCGGCAAGAACCATCTTGTCGCCTGCCACCATCCAAGGACAGGCTAGAACGGTTCACCGTTTCACGGAAATGGCGATCCGCTTAACTCCTTATTTTGACGCAATTCCGGACGGAAAACCGTCCACGCTTTTCCTGGAATTGCTCTGGAGCGGCTCGCGCCTCAGTAAGTGGCACGGCCGCCGGACAGGTCGAAGGTTGCGCCAGTGGTGAAGGAGTTTTCGTCCGACAGCATGAAGGCGACCATGGCGGCCGCCTCTTCGACTTCGACGAAGCGGCCACGCGGCACCTTGCCCAGCATGTAGGTGACCTGGGCCTCGGTCAGCTGTTCGAGGATGCGGGTGCGGGCAGGCGACGGCGTCAGCGCGTTGACGGCGATGTCGTGGCCGGCCAGTTCCTTGCCGAGCGATTTGGTCAGCGCAAGCACGCCCGCCTTGGCGGCGGAATAGGCGGCGGCGTTGGGATTGCCTTCCTTGCCGGCCACCGAGGCGACGTTGACGATGCGGCCGTAATTGCGTGCGATCATGCCGGGCACCAAGCGCTTGCAGCAGTAGAAAACGCCGTTGAGGTCGATGTCGATGATCTCGCGCCAGGCGACGGGATCATAATCCACCACCGTCGCCGCCGGCCCGGCGATGCCGGCATTGTTGACGAGCAGGTCGGCGGGGCCGAGCAAGCGCTCGGTTTCGGTCGCGGCGCGATCGACGGTTTCGATCAGCGATTGATCGCACAGCAAAGCCTCAATCCGGCCGAGCGGGGCGAGTTCGGCGACGGCGTTCTTCATCGCAGCCTGGTCGACATCCCAGATGGCGACGCTGGCGCCCGACGACAGCAGGCGTCGCGCGACCGCGAGGCCGATGCCTTGCGCGCCCCCGGTCACCACCGCGACACGGCCTGAGAGATCGACGGCATTCATGCGACGGTTCATGGGCAATTTCCTCTTCCCGGATCTTTGAATTCGTATTCAGTCCCTGACGGCTCTCGCCACCAGCCGCGCTATGCTCGGCCCGGCGATGAGCACGACCAGGAAGCGGGCCGACTGCAGCGCCATGACGAAGGAGATGTCGACGTTCTGCGCGGCGGCGGCGATGATGGCGACGCTGTCCATGCCGCCGGGACTGGTTGCGAGATAAGCGGTCAGCGGATCGATGCCGAGGACATGGCTGATCAGCCAGGCCATCCCACCGCAGAAGGCTATCAGTACGACAATTGAGGCGACGATCTGCGGCAGGGCGCGAGTCGCATGGCGCAGGACCGCCCGGGTGAAATTCAGGCCGATCGACCAGCCGACCATGCCGTAACTCAGCGCCAGCAACCATTGCGGCAGCTGCATCGTCACGCCAAAGCCGAGATGGACGATGGTGCCGAAGATGAAAGTGCCGAGGAAAAAGGGGGAGGGCAGCCGGCAAAGCCGGCCGGCCAGACCGCCGACGAGCGCAACGCCGAGCGTGGCGGCAAAGGCTATCGGTTCGATCGGTGGAAACCAGACGATGGCGGGTACCTCGATGCCAGACATGTCGACCCACATCTTGGCAACCAGCGCTGCCGTCATCGAGACGAAGATGACGCGCAGATACTGCATGAAGGCGACGAGGCGCTGGTCGGCGCCAAAGGCGCCGGCCATCAGCACCATGGCGGTGGCTGCACCCGGCGATGAGCCCCAGACCGCTGTGGTGCCGGGCAGGATGCGCCAGCGGCTGATCAGCCAGCCGAGCAGGCTGGACGCCGCAAGGGTCGCCAGCACCACGACGAGGAACAGCGGCCATTCCTTGTAGAAGACCGAAAAGATGTCGGCCGAGATCGACGCCGCGACCAGGCAGCCGACCACGGCCTGGGCGGAGGCAAAGACGGGGCGCGGCACGCGCACGGTGGCGCCATTGGTGCCGGCAAGGATCGCCGCCAGCATCGGGCCGATCAGCAGGGCGGCGGGCAGTGCGGCGTATTCCAGCGCGCCAGCGAACAGCAGCGAGAAGATCAGCAACACCAGCCACTGCCGAAGCGGACGCATGCGCGTCATGCGTTCGATGGCCGGCTGTTCTGGCGAGGAATCCATATCAGGTCTTAGACTTGGAGAAGAATGATGCGAACCCCGCCGAGGAAAACTCGAAAACCGCGTTTGCTTTCGATCATCACTCGTTCTTGACGGCGGGCAGGCCGAAACCCCCGACCGGATGGGTCTCGATCTGGAACTCGAAGCCGGAGATGAAAGGCCGCGCCTTGGCGATCGCCGCCTGGACTTCGGGCAGTTGCAGCGATGCCTTGTGGCTGGCCTGATCGGTCCACACTTCGGTGACCCAGATCGCGTCGGCGTCGGCCGGGTCGGTGGCGATGATGTAGCTCAGGCAGCCGGGGAGGGCGCCGGTGCTCTCGCGCAAAACGCCCATCATCGCGTCGCGCTGGCCGCGCGCCGCCCGCATCTTGCCGATCAGTCCGTACATTGCCTTACGTCTCCCCTTCAAACCTCAGCAAATTTCCACACGACATGCATAGGTTGCGAGACGCAGTATGCAATTGCCCGCTCAAGGCATCAACTGGCCACCGTTCACCTCGATCACCTGGCCGGTGATGTAGCCGCTCAGGAGATCGGAAGACAGGAAGAGATAGGCGCCAACGCAGTCTTCAGCGGTGCCGGCGCGTCCTTGCGGAATGGTGGCGACCATGCCCTTCATCTGTTCGTCGGTGGAATAGCGCTCGTGGAATGGGGTCGCTATGGTGCCGGGCGCCACCGCGTTGACGCGGATGCCGAAAGAGATCAGTTCCTTGGCCATGCCGCGGGTGACGTTGGAGACGAAGGCCTTGGCCGAGCCGTAGAGCCCGGCGCCGCCACCAGCGCCGTTGCGCGCGGCGATCGACGAGGTGTTGACGATGAAGCCGCCCTGTTTCTTCAGCCATGGCATCGCCTTGCGTGACGCCGTCAGCACCGAGCGGGCATTAAGATCCATCACCGCGTCGTAATGCGCCTCGGTCTGCTCGGCATAGGGCACGCGGCCAAGCATGCCGCCGGCATTGTTGACCAGCCCGTCGAGCCGGCCGAAATGCTCAGCGCTCTCCTCGACGACGCGTTCGACATCGGCGGCAGCTGAGAAATCGCCCTGGGTGAGAAACACCTCGCCGCCGCCGTCGCGGATGGTCTTGGCCAGCTTCTCGGCCGCCTCGCGGCTCGAATTATAGTGCAGCGCGACACGGCTCTTTTGCGCGGCATAGGCAAGTGCCAGGGCAGCACCTATGCCGGTCGAGGCGCCGGTGACCAGCACCGCCTTGCCGGCAAGATCGGGGATGACGAGGGTGGCCGCGGTCATGAGAACTTTTCCTTCGGGATGTCAGGCCTCCCTTCGTAGGCTCTCACGGCCTTCACGTTCAAGCCCGTGGCGGTTTATGGCCTGAGATAGACGTAGCCCTGACGCTGAAGTTCGGCGAGCTTGACGACGCCGCCCTTGTCGGCGGCGTGGAAGCCGTCGAGCAGGTCGGCAAGGGTGATATCCATGCCTTTCATGGTGTTGCCGCAAGCATGCGGCTCGAGGCCCTGCTGGACGAGGCCGGCAAAGCGTCCCGAAATCGCCGCCGATATGCCCTTCGACTTGAAGGCGGCAAGGGCCGGGCCATGCACGACCAGCACGATTTCCACATTGCCGCCGGTGCCATCATAGTGGTTCTTGATGTTGCCGAGCACGAAATTGACCTTGTCAACGTCGCTGAGATGATAGGCGACTTTGGGCTTTTCCTCGGCTGCTGCCGCCCGGCTCAGCCCGAACAAGCCGGCAGCGCCGGCAATGCTGGCCCGGAACATGTCGCGTCGGCGCATGGCATTCTCCCCGGCTTGACGCTCACCGCAAATTGCGTGGCTGTGACCGCGATACTAGCATAAATTGACGTTACGTCCTGTCGATGCGAGGAGGGGGTCCAATGGCATTCAGGGTAGGGGAATGGAAGAGATTTGCCGGCGCCGGATTTGGACTTGCGCTGCTCGGTTTGCTGGCCGGCACCGCCGTCGCCGACGACGCGCTAAAACTGGCTGAACTCAGCCCGAACGGCGCCGATGCCTGTTTCGGCCGGGTCTATGACGCGGCCCACCTCAAGGCACATCCGAAGCAGAAGGTGGCGCGGATATTCTTCCTCTATGGCCATGATCCGGTGAGCCGTCCGAATGAGGAGCCGACGGCAAACGCCGATACCTCCTACAATGGTTTTCTCACCACCACCGTGCGCGGCGCCAAGACGCCGCAATGGGCCGGCGGCTGGTGCAATCATGAATCGGAGGACGGCAAATCAGGCCCGATCCGCTGCGGCATGGACTGCGACCGCACCATGGCCTCGCTTAAGCTCGACGACAAAGGCCGCCTGATCCTCACAAATGTCTCGTCCGATCTCTATCTAGACGCCGGGTCGGAGGACGAACTAGGCGAAGCCGAATATGAACGGCAGGCGCTGGGCTCCGAGGACGACAATTTCCGCCTCGACCCGATGCCGGCCGCAACCTGCAAGGCCGAATTCGCGCGTATTGACCCGATCGATCCGGCGCTCGGCGCTCCGTTGCGCGAGCGGCTGAAGCCGGATCAGCCTTTCTGCTTCGGGCGCGACTACGATGCCGCGCATCTCTCCTCTCATCCCGACCAGGTGACGCAGACGATCCGCGTCTTCCGCGGACCGGTCGAACTCGCCTCCTTCGCCTCAGGCGGCGATGTCGCCAACTGGCCCGACGGCGCCGACATCGCCGTTACGGTCACCACGAGGAAGAACGGGGCCAAGGTCACGCAGACCTATTCCTGCCAGGGCGAAGCGGACCAATGGCGCTGCGCGGCCAGTTCAAAGATGAGCAATTTTGCTTGCGATATCGCGCAGAAGGAAATCTACCTCAAGCGTGGCGCCAACGGCACCATGATGCTGGCGAACCCCAACAACAGCCTGGCGATTGTCGATTTGTGCTCGAAGGCGGCTGGCGGCAAGACGGAGTCGGATGATAAGGTTTATCGGCTGGAGTCGATGCCGCAATCGGCTTGTTCGCCGTGAGCCCCCCCGCGCTTCGTCATCCTAAGGCGGAGCGACGCGAAGCGGAGTGCAGACCCTAGGATCCATTCCGTGACGCTGGCCGAAGAATGCGGCGACGCAGAACAGTTGCGCTGTTACAACGACCGGCTCTCAAGAGCTTGCACCGTGGCGGCTCTCTGATGTCTCGGCATGGATCCTAGGTCTGCGCCGCGTCGCTTCGCTCCTTGCTTCGCCCTAGGATGACGAAGTTAAGCTGGCTCAGCCAATCTCCAACGTCTCAGGCGAACGGCACCGCCGTCGTGCCCTTAGGCAGCTTCGCCTCGTCGTCCGGTTCGACATGGATGGTGACGCGCACGGACGGGATTTCGGCTTGCAGCGCGTCCTCGATGCGGTCGCAGATGACGTGGCTGGCGCCGACCGTCATGTCGGCGTCTACGACCAGATGGAACTCGATGAAGGTGGCGCGGCCGGCGATGCGGGTCTTGAGGTCGTGAACCTCCAGCGCGCCCTTGCAGTTGGCCGAGATGATGTCGCGGATGTGCATGTGCTCCTGCTGATCGACGGCTCTGTCCATCAGCCCGTTCATCGACGAGCCGATGACGTGCCAGCCCTGCCACAGGATGTTGAGCGCAACGAGGACGGCAAGTGCTGGATCGAGGATCTGCCAGCCGGTCAGGATTGCCCCGACGAGGCCGCCGAACACGCCGATCGAGGTCACCACATCGGTCATGATGTGCTTGCCGTCGGCAACCAGCGCCGGTGATTTCGCAGCCCTGCCGGCGCGGATCAGCGTCCAGGCCCAGAAGGCGTTGATGACGGTGGCAACGCCGTTGATCGCAAGGCCTTCCCAAGGCTGTTCGAGTGGCGCCGGCGTCTGCCAGGAGCGCCAGACCTCGTTGAGGATCAACAGTGCTGCAAGCACGATCAGCACGCCTTCCAGCACAGCCGAGAAATACTCGGCCTTGTGGTGGCCGAACGGATGGTCCTGGTCGGCCGGCTTGTAGCTGACCTGGATCGCCCAATAGGCGGCGGCCGAGGCAATGACGTTGACGATCGATTCCAGTGCGTCCGAATAGAGTGCGACCGAGCCGGTGATGTACCAGGCGGCAAGCTTGAGCGCGAGGACGACAAAGGCAACAATGATCGACCAGAAGGCAAGGCTGGCGATCCTTTGCCTGGCCGCTGCCTTAGCTGCGATCGCCGCCATGTTGTCCGTTGCCGCCATCGGAGCTAAGCGGCCTTTTCCTTGGCCTTGCGCGGCAGATGGGCGACGATGTTCTCGATGATGCGCATACCGGCATTGTGGCCGAGCGTCATGATCGATTCCGGATGGAACTGCACGGCGGCGATGGGCTCCTTGCGGTGCTCGAAGGCCATGATGACACCGTCCTCTGTCTCGGCGGTGACAACGAAGCCGTCGGGCAGCCGTACCGGATCGGCAAAGATCGAGTGGTAGCGGCCGACGGTGACTTCCTTGGGCAGGCCGGAGAAGATGATGCCGGGCTTGGAGACGCGGATGCGCGACGGCTTGCCGTGCATCGGCACATGCAACTGCCTGAGCTCGCCGCCATAAGCCTCGGCCAGCGCCTGCAGGCCGAGACAGACGCCGAAGATGGGCAGCTCGCGGGCGCGCGCTCGCCTGATGGTGGCGGCGCAATCGAAATCCTTCGGCGTGCCTGGCCCGGGTGACAGCACGACGAGATCAGGCTTCAGCCGGTCGAACACCTCTTCCGGCACCGGCGTGCGCACGGTCGACACATTGGCGCCGGTCTGGCGGAAGTAATTGGCCAGCGTGTGGACGAAGGAGTCTTCGTGGTCGACGAGCAGGATGTTGACGCCGTCGCCGACGCGCGCGGTGGTGCGTTCGGCGCCGGCGGCATTGCCTGATTTGGCGTCGCGGATGGCGGAGAGCATGGCGGATGCCTTCAGTTCGGTTTCGGCTTCTTCTTCCTCGGGGATACTGTCGAAGAGCAACGTGGCGCCGGCGCGCACCTCGGCGATCCCGTCCTTGATGCGGATGGTGCGCAGCGTCAGCCCGGTGTTCATGTCGCCGTTGAAATTGACCATGCCGATGGCGCCGCCATACCAGGCGCGCGGACTCTTCTCGTTCTGCTCGATAAAGCGCATGGCCCACAATTTCGGCGCGCCGGTGACGGTGACCGCCCAGGCATGCGACAGGAAGGCGTCGAAGGCGTCCATGCCCTCACGCAAACGGCCTTCAATGTGATCCACCGTGTGGATCAGGCGCGAATACATCTCGATCTGGCGGCGGCCGATGACGCGCACCGAGCCCGGATCGCAGACACGCGACTTATCGTTGCGGTCGACGTCAGAGCACATGGTCAGCTCGGATTCGTCCTTCTTGGAGTTGAGCAGTTTCAGGATCTGCTCACTGTCGGAAATGGCGTCGTCGCCGCGCTTGATGGTCCCGGAGATTGGGCAGGTCTCGACGCGACGGCCGTTGACGCGCACGAACATCTCCGGCGAGGCGCCGATCAGATACTCGTTTTCGCCGAGATTGATGAAGAAGGAATAGGGCGACGGGTTGATCGACTTCAGTTTGCGCGAAATCTCCGAAGGCTGTGTCTCGCAGCGCTCGTAGAACATCTGCCCGGGCACGACCTCGAACAGGTCGCCGCGCTTGAAGGAGTCCATCGCCTTGCGCACCAGATTGGCATACTCGCCCGGCTCATGGTCGCCGCGCGGTGGGATGCGGTCAGCGGTCTTGAACGGCTCGGCGATTTCGTCGCGAGGCAGTCCATCTGTCGAAAAACCCTCGCCGGAATAGTCGTAGCGATCAGTCCAGGCCTTGGTCGAATAATGGTCGACGACCAGGATCTCGTCGGGCAGGAACAGCACGAGGTCGCGCTGGCTCTGCTTGCGGTCCAGCTTGTAGTCGACCGGATCGAACTGGAAGGCGAGGTCGTAGCCGAAAGCGCCGTAAAGGCCGAGATTGGCGTCTTCCTCGGTCTTGAACAGAGCGGTGATGGCGCGCAGCACGGTGAAGACGGAGGGAACGCGGCTGCGCTCTTCCTCGGTGAAGACCCGGCCGGGCTTGGCGACGTCGAGGCGGATCAGCTTTTTCGAGCTTTCGGTGATAGTGACTTCGCTCAAGCTGGCGAGCACCTTGCCGATCACCGGCAACAGCACCTCGCCGCGGCTGTTCAGCGCCTCGATGCGCATGGCGCGGCCGCGCGCCGAGATCACCAGCGGCGGGTCGATGATGGCCGTATCCCAGCGCGTGTAGCGGCCGGGATACTCATAATTCGAGGAAAACACGGCACCGCGGCGCGAATTCAGCCCGTCGACATAGGCGTCGATCGCGCCGGCATAGGGCTTGTCGTGGCGCTCGCGGGTGATGGTGACGCCACCCCCGGTCACGAAGCGTTCAGCGCCGTTTTCCAGAACCTTTATCGTCGTCATTGCCGTCTCCATCTGGCTTGTTGGGCAACGGACCCGGAACTGGCTTTGAAAAAACAAATGGCCGCCCGGACATTCCGTTGCGGCCACCTTCTATTTTCACGCGCACGCGTTCGAACAGGCCGCTGTCAGCGAGCCCACCACCAAACGGTCTTGATCGAACGCATGTTCATGGGCGAAATCCATAGCGGCGAAAAGCCGGATGCGCAACAGGTTTGAAACGGCTGTTCGTGGCCGCCGCTTCCGCGGCCCATGGCACATCGCCAGAGCCGGCGGTCCTGCCTAGACTATTCGTCCAACATCGAGAAAGACCGGAAAGACAGCAATGACCGACCAGATCGAGCGCGCACGCACGTTCCATGCCCTCCATGTCAAGGGAAACCCCATCGTTCTCTACAATGCCTGGGATCCGGGCTCGGCCAAGATCGTCGAGAAAGCCGGCGCCAAGGCCATCGCCACGGGAAGCTGGCCGGTGGCGAGAAAATCCCGCTGGAGCTGGCGCTGGACAACATCAAGCGCATCGTGGCTGCGGTCGACCTGCCGGTGACCATGGACCTTGAAGGCGGCTATGGCATCGAGCCGGAGACCGTCGCCCAGACCGTGACACGTGCCCTGCAGGCCGGCGCCATCGGCTTCAATTTCGAGGACCAGATCGTCGGCGGCGCCGGCCTGCACGACATCGCCGTACAGGTGAAGCGGATCGAGGCGGCAGCGGCGGCGGTCAAAGCGTCTGGCATTCCGGCCTATATCAATGCCCGCACCGACATCTTCCTCAAGGCGAAGCCGGATGCGCATGACAAGGGTCTTCTCGACCAGGCGATCGAGCGGGCGAAGGCCTATGAAAAGGCCGGCGCGAGCGGTTTCTTTGCGCCGGGCCTCGGCGATGAGGGGTTGATCGAAGTGCTCTGCAAAGCGACGGCGCTGCCGGTCAACATCATCGCGCTGGCGCATGTGCCGCCGCGCCAGCGGCTGGCTGAACTCGGCGTCTCCCGCATCAGCCACGGGCCTGTGCCTTACCGGCAGATGGCCGAATGGCTGGAGGCCAGGGCGCGGCTGGCCATCTCTGGTTAGGTCAGTCTTCCAGCGTCCCGGACCTTGCGTCGGCGCTCTTCTTGTCGCCGACCAGCTTCAAGAGATCCTCGCCTGCGCGGATGATGCGGCGCGAACGGCGGGTCAGGATGACGCCGTCCTGCGGCGCCAACACTTCGGTGCGACCGCCGGTCTCGCCGGGTGTATGGACGATGGTGGCGAGGCGTGCGCCCTTGGCGACGCGGTCGCCGGGCTTGACGTCGTAGAGGATCGCGCCGGCCCGGGGCGCCGGCATCATGTCGATGTTTTCCAGCGGTGCGACGAAGCCGGCGAAGCTGCCCGGCACGGGCAGGGCAGGATCGGCGATCACGCCGCGCGCCACCAGCAGCCGGTAAAGCCCTTCGGCATCGGATGCGGCGAGCGCGCCGTCGACGTCGAGCATGCCGCGATATTCGACCGTGGTGGCGACGCGGCGATCGAGCTTCGCCACGCCGGCGGGGACGTTCTGGTAGGGCATGATCGTGGCGCCCTCGAAGGTGCCGTCAGTATCTTCGCTCCACAGCACTACCGCATCGATACCCATGGCGGCGGCGCAATCGGCCATCGCCGGCCACAGGCTGCTGTGGACGTAGAGATAGGCCAGTCCTTCATCGTCGCAATGCAGGTCGAGCACGATGTCGTGGCCGATCGAAAGCTGTATCAACCGCGTCTTCAACTGCTGGTCGGCGGTGCCGAGGGTGGTGTCCGGCAACAGCGTCACGTCGGGCGCGGCGAGCAGTGGAAAGCCGCGGTTGAAATTGTTGCGGGTGCCGAGATTGAAGCGGCCCTGATGCTCGCCGAAATGATATTGCGCGCGGCCGATCGGGTTGGCCCAGGGCACGACCGTGATGTTGCCCTTGATGCGGCCTTCAGCTTCGGCCTTGTTCAGCGCCGGCATCAACGCGTCGATGGCGACGACGCCCGGCAATTCACCGGCGTGGAGTGCCGCCTGCAGATAGGCCGAAGGTGCGGCCTTGTCGGCGCCGGCAAAGCGGAACACCGGAAATTCGTAGGAAACGCCTTCGGTGTCGCCGGCGATGCGTTCGATCGATTTCTGCATGGGATGCCTCCAGGATAAGCGGCGGAACACATGCACCTTTGCCGAAGGGCTGTCGATTGGTCCAGACTGCGCCGCTATGGGCGCAATGCGATCATTCAGCGGCAGCCGGAACGGTCGCTACAGGAGCTGACGTTCGAGCGCCTAAGAAGCCATTTCGGGCGCAATGAACATCGCTCCAATGCACCAATGCAGAAAGCGCTGAGCTTGACGCAGCCGGCCTCAGACGAGCGGCTTTAGCTCCTGGGCGATGGTGGGCAACAGCTCCGAGACGTTGGGATGGATGTGCACGGCGCGCGCCAGCGTGTCGACCGGCGCCTTGGCGTACATCAGGTCGAGCACGCAGTGTACCGCCTCGTCGCCGCCGGGGCCAAGCACCGAGCAACCAAGGATCTCCCTGGTGTCGGCGTCGACCAGGATCTTCATGAAGCCTTGCGTCTCGCCTTTCTCGACGGCGCGGCCGACGCGGGTCATCGGCCGCTGGCCGACCAGGGCCTTGCGCCCCGATTTCTTCACCGCAGCCTCGGTCATGCCGCAGCGGCCGAGCGGCGGATCGATGTAGAGCGCATAGGCCTCGATGCGGTCGCTGACCTTGCGCGGGTCGTTGTCGAGCAAGTTGGCGGCCACGATCTCATAGTCGTTGTAGGAGGTGTGGGTGAAGGCGCCCTTGCCGTTGCAGTCGCCCATCGCCCAGATGCCGGGCACGCTGGTGCGCAACTGATCGTCGACAGTGACGAATCCGCGCAGATCGACCGCGATGCCGGCCTTGTCGAGGCCGAGATCGTCGGTGTTGGGGGTCCGGCCCAGCGCCAGAAGCACATGCGAGCCGACCGCCGGCGGTTTGCCGGCGGAGAAGGTCACGGCGATGTCTTTGCCCTGTTTGGCGAACCGGATGTCGTCGGCGCCAACATGGACGGCTATGTCTTCGTTCTCGAGGATCGACAGGATGGCGGCCGACACGTCCTCGTCCTCGCGGCCTGTGAGGCGCGGGCTCTTTTCGATGACGGTGACTTCGGAGCCGAAGCGGCGAAACATCTGCGCGAATTCGAGCGAGATGTAGCTGCCGCCGACGACGACCAGATGGCGCGGCAGTACGTCCAGATCCATCATCGAGGAATTGGTGAGGTAGGAAATGTCGTTGACGCCGGGCAGGTCGGGCACCGCCGCACGGCCGCCGGTGTTGAGAAAAATTCGCTCGGCGGTCAGTAGATCGTTGCCGACGCGCACGGTGTGGGCGGATTCGAAGCGCGCATGGCCGCGATAGAGCGTGCAATTGTCCATGCCGGCGATCCAGTCTTCCAGCCCGGTGCGGGAGGCGCCCGACACCTTATCCTTGCGGGCCTTGATCGCTTTGTAGTCGACGGCGACGGGCCCGCCGAGCGTCACGCCATAGTCGGCGGCGCGGCGAGCGAGATGCGCGGCATAGGCGCTTGCCACCATCGTTTTGGTCGGAATGCAGCCGGTGTTGACGCAGGTGCCGCCGACGAGCTTGCGCTCGATCAGCGCCACCTTCATGCCAGCCGCGTTCAGCCGGCCGGCGAGCGGAGTGCCGGCCTGGCCTGCACCGATGACGATGGCGTCGAAGGTCTTTGCCGTCATGCCACAGCCGCCACGATCAGCAGGCCGCCGACGACAGCGACAGCGTCCTCGATGAGGGCGGCAGGCAAATCCTTGCCGAAGGCGGCCGCCAGCCGGCCGCGCAGTTCGGCGCCGCCGAGCGTGCCGATCACCGCGCCGATGGCACCGGCGATCAGGCCGCCAATGGTGGAACCGGCGGTCGCGCCGATCACCGCGCCGGCAAAGGCGCCCATGATGATGCGGGCGCCGAATTGCTGCGGCACTTTACGGCTCGGCGTCGAGGGCAGCTGGTCGGTGATGAGTTCAACGATGGCGAGGATGGTGAAGATGCCGACGGCGGCCCAATGGCCCATGAAACTTGCCCAGGTGCCGGCGACCGGTAGCCAGCCGAGATAAGCGCCCCAGGCGACCGCAGCCGGCGCGGTCATGGCGCGAAGACCGGCAATGATGCCGATCAGAAGTGCAAGCAGATAGAGCATGGTCGATCCCCTCAGTGCGGAACCTCGGACGGTCCGCGCGGCAAGCTAGCATAGGCCGGGGATTTGGACAGCGGGCTTTTCCCCGGATGAGGATTGTGCTTTGGCAGGAGATCAAATCGGAGGCGTAGCCATGTCCGCAAGCGAACGCGCAAAGATGATTGCAGGCCAATGGTACACCTGCATCGACGACGAACTCGAGGCGCTGCGGGTGGTCGCGCGCGATGCGGTGTTCGAGCACAATTCACTGCCGCCCCGGCAGCGCGGCAACATCGGTCCAGCGCTGTCGGCGCTGCTCGGCGGCGTGGGCGAGGGCGCCCGCATCGAGGCGCCCTTCCACTGCGCCTACGGCCTCAACATCCATCTCGGCGCAGGCGCCTTTCTCAATGCCGGCTGCACCATCCTCGACACAGCGCCAGTGCACATCGGCAAGCGGACGCTGCTTGGACCTCATGTGCAGATCTACTGCGCCGAGCACCATAAGGAGGCTGCGGGCCGGCAGGCGGGGCTGGAGATCGCCAGGCCGGTCACCATCGGCGACAGCGCCTGGATTGGCGGCAGCGCCATCATCCTCGGCGGCATCAACATCGGCGATGGCGCCATCGTCGGCGCCGGCGCGGTGGTGACGCGCGACGTGCCGGCAAATACCACCGCGGTTGGCAATCCGGCGCGGGCGGTCAAGCGCGGTTGAATCCTTCGCAAGTGGTCAGTGCGAAGCCACGCGCGCCACACGTTCATCCGGATCGGCTCGCCGCGAGAATTCACGCCGGTATTGCGCCGGTGACGTCTTGAGCCGCGCTGAAAAATGCTGGCGCAGCGAGGTGGCGCTGCCGAAGCCGGCGTCGAAAGCCACCATGTCCATCGATTTTTCCGTCGCCTCCAGCAGCCGTTGCGCGAGTTCGATGCGCTGGCCGACCAGCCACTCGCCAAAGCTGGTGCCGATCGATTTCTGGAAACGGCGGGTGAAGGTGCGCCGGGTCAGGCCGGCGGCCTCGGCGACACGGTCGAGGCTGTGTGTTTGGCCGAGCGTTGCCCGCACCGCGTCGAGCGCCTGGGTGAAGCGGTCGGTTGCCGGGGTCTTCGCCATCGGGCGCTCGATGAACTGGGCCTGCCCGCCCTGCCGGTGCGGCGACAGCACGATGTGCCTGGCCAGCCGCAGCGCTATCTCCGCGCCATAGCGGGCGCGCACGATGTGCAGGCAGCAGTCGAGCCCGGCGGCGACACCGGCAGAGGTGACGATGTCGCCATCGTCGACATAGAGCACGTCGGCGTCGACTTCGATGTCGGGATGCAGCGCCTGCAACCGGTCGGTGGAGGACCAATGCGTGGCCGCCCGCCGGCCGGCGAGCAGCCCAGCGGCGGCGATGGCGAAGGTGCCGAGACAGAGGCCAACGATCAGCGCGCCGCGTCGGTTTGCGCGCGTAAGCGCTTCGAGGAGCGGGGTGGGGAGCGGGGCGTCGAGATCTTTCCAGCTCGGAATGATGACGATGTCGGCATCGTCAAACGCGGGGAGCCCATGCGGCACCGCGATCGTCAGCCCGGCATCGGTGTGGATGGGCCCATCGTCGAGCGCGCAGACGCGAAAGTCGAAACGCGGCAGGCCGAGCTTGGTGCGGTCGGTGCCGAAAACCACGCACGGCACGGAGAGGTGGAACGGGCTGATGCCGTCAAAGGCGAGGACGGCAATGATCGGATCAGTCATGGGCGTTTCCAGCAAGCGAAGGCGGATTGTCCCAATTCTTTCGAATGATGTCAATCGGGCCACTTTTGGCAGTCTGGCGATCGGCTTATTTTCGACCTGTCCCATTCAAGCCCGAAAGGAAAACACCATGTCCGCCAACACCACGCCGCGCCGCGCACTCATCGTCATCGATGTCCAGAATGATTATGATGGCGGCAACCTCGCCATCCAGTATCCGCCGTTCCGCGACAGCGTCGTCAACGTGGCGCGGGCCATGGACGCTGCTACTGCCGCCGGCGTGAAGGTGGTGGTGATCAAGCAGATGGCGCCCGAGAGCTCGCCCGTCTTCGCCAAGGGCAGCCATGGCGCCGAATTGCATCCCGAAATCGCCAGGCGTAAGCGCGACCACTATGTCGAAAAGACCCTACCAAGCGCCTTTACCGGTACGGATCTTGAAATCTGGCTGCGCGCCAACGCCATCGATATGATCACCGTTGTCGGCTACATGACGCATAATTGCGACCTGTCTACCGTGATCCACGCCGTGCATATGGGCTTCGCGGTGGAATTCCTGTCCGACGCCACCGGCTCGCTGCCCTATGCCAACAGCGCCGGTTATGCCTCGGCCGAAGAGATCCACCGCGTGGTAAGCATCATTCTGCAATCACGCTTCGCCGCCGTGCTCAAGACCGCCGAATGGATCGATTGCCTGAAGACAGGTGCCCTGTCCGAACGTGACACGCCCTATGCGTCCAACCAGCGGGCGCTGGCGCGTAATGCGGCTTAGTTCTCAGGAAACAAAAAAGGCGCCGCATCGCTGCGGCGCCTTTTGATTGTCGAGATGAAAGATCTCAGAACAGGCCTTCGATCTGGCCGGCTTCGTTGAGGAAGATCTTTTCCGAGGATGGCGCCTTGGGCAGGCCAGGCATGGTCATGACCTCGCCGCAGATGACGACGACGAAGCCGGCGCCGGCTGAAAGCCTGACCTCGCGCACCGGCACGGTGTGGCCGGTCGGCGCGCCGCGCAGGTTCGGGTCGGTCGAGAAGGAATATTGGGTCTTGGCCATGCAGACCGGCAGGTGGCCATAGCCGGCCTGCTCCCAGGCATGCAGCTGGTCGCGCACCGACTTGTCGGCAATCGCTTCCGAGCCGCGATAGATGCGTTGGACGATGGTGTTGATCTTCTCGAACAGCGGCATGGCGTCGGGATAGAGCGGGGCGAACTGCGAGGCGCCGGATTCGGCCAGCGCCACCACCTTGTTGGCGAGATCCTCGATGCCGGCGGAGCCATGGGCCCAGTGCTTGCACAGGATCGCTTCTTCTCCCATCGAGGCGACATAGTCCTTCATCGCCTGGATCTCGGCGTCGGTGTCGGAATAGAAGTGGTTGATGGCAACCACCGCCGGCACGCCGAACTGCCTGATGTTCTCGATGTGGCGTCCGAGGTTGGCGCAGCCCTTCTTCACCGCCTCGATGTTTTCCTTGCCGAGGTCTTCCTTCTTGACGCCGCCATTCATCTTCATGGCGCGCACGGTGGCGACGATAACCGCCGCTGCCGGCTTGAGGCCCGCCTTGCGGCACTTGATGTCGAAGAATTTTTCGGCGCCCAGGTCAGCGCCAAAGCCGGCTTCGGTGACGACATAGTCGGCGAGCTTCAGCGCCGTTGTGGTTGCGACCACGGAGTTGCAGCCATGCGCGATGTTGGCGAATGGGCCGCCATGCACGAAGGCCGGGTTGTTCTCCAGCGTCTGCACCAGGTTCGGCTGCATGGCGTCCTTGAGCAGCACCGCCATGGCGCCGTCGGCCTTGAGGTCGCGGGCATAGACCGGCGTCTTGTCGCGGCGGTAGGCGACGATGATGTCGCCGAGGCGCTTTTCAAGATCCTTCAGGTCGTTGGAGAGGCACAGGATCGCCATGACTTCGGAAGCGACGGTGATGTCGAAGCCGGCCTCGCGCGGAAAACCGTTGGCGACGCCGCCAAGCGAGGCGATGATTTCGCGCAGAGCGCGGTCGTTCATGTCCATGACGCGGCGCCAGACGACGCGGCGGGTGTCGATGCCGAGCTCATTGCCCCAGTAGATGTGGTTGTCGATCAGCGCCGACAAAAGATTGTGCGCCGTGGTGATGGCGTGGAAGTCGCCGGTGAAGTGGAGATTCATGTCCTCCATCGGCACGACCTGCGCATAGCCGCCGCCGGCCGCACCGCCCTTGACGCCGAAATTCGGACCGAGCGATGCCTCGCGGATGCAGACGATCGCCTTCTTGCCGATGCGGTTCAAGCCATCGCCGAGGCCGACGGTGGTCGTCGTCTTGCCTTCGCCTGCCGGCGTCGGGTTGATGGCGGTCACCAGGATCAGCCTGCCGTCCTTGTTGCCCTTCACCGACTTGATGAACTCTGCCGAGATTTTCGCCTTGTCGTGGCCGTAAGGCAGCAGATGCTCGGTCGGGATACCGATCTTCTGGCCGATCTCCTGGATCTGCTTTTTCTTGGCGCCACGCGCGATCTCGATGTCGGACTTCACTTCGGCCATGACGGCTTTCCTTCGGATTGGACGGTGGAGGGGACGGGTTTGATCTCACTCGCAGGCATGTTGAACCCGGGCGCGGGCATGTTCTAACCCTGTCGCTGCCGCGGCGTCAACTTGCATGCAACTATGTTTCCTATGAAGAAAGTGTCTCCGCGGCCGGGCCGACCTGTCGCCGGTTCTTCCTGGCTCCATTGCCGCGCCGTATAGAAGCCAGAGGACGAGACATTGCGCCGTCTCAAAACAGCCGCGCAATGCACGGAATGCGACAGAGGCGACGGCGCAAATTTGCCATCGCTGCTGGCGTTGCGATAAGCGCTACTGCGTCAGAACGTTGCTGATCTCGACCATGTTGGAGCGCACGCGAAGCACGTAAAAACCCATCGTCGTCAGATGGGTCGGCATGATCCAGCCATCCTCGCGGCCATTGGCGATGATGAAGGGCTGGATGCGCAGCGCCGAGACGAATTGGGCGTCCATCGTGTCCCACAGATTGCCGAGATGCTTTTCCTTGATCACGTCCTCGAAGTCGGCCTGGGCGCCCTTCATCAGGCCGTAATAGGCATAGAGCTGGCCATAGGCGAACCAGAAGCGGTCGTCGGCGCGGAAGTCGAACCAGCCATTGTTGTGGTTTTCGGCGCGCTCCTTGAGGATCGCCGAGGTCGAACCGATGTCGGAGGAGATGCGGTCTATATACTGCTTCAGATTGTCGGCACGGGCGTCGAACGTCGCCTGGCAGGTGGCCAGGCGGGCGTTGAAGGAGCGCAGCTTGTTGACGGCATCGCGATAATAGCTCGGCGTCGGCGTCTTCGGTCCGAACGGGTTCAGGCCGAAATACCAGGTTTCCTCGTCGAACTGCAGATTGCCGCGCGCATCCTGCAGATCGGCGTCGATCTGCGATGTCGTGCGCACGCGACCGAGATTGTCGGCAAGCTCGGTGGCGGTGCGCCGCACCGCCTGGTTGATGCCGCGCTGGAACGAGGCCTTGTTGTCCATGAACGGCGTGTGATCCCAGTCGACGCCGAACAGGCCGAGCTTGTAGAGGATCATCGACGAGACCCAGGCATTCTGATTGACGTTGAAGTCGGTAAGGTCGGCCGCCACCTGGGCGATGCCCGAATTGCCGCAGGTCTTGGCGGTGTCGGTGCCGGCGCCGGCCGCGACCTGTTCGCCGGCGGAAATGTTGCGGTTCTCGAAGGTGTATTTGTCGACGTAGTTGGGGTCGAACTTGTTCCACCACTGGGTGGCGTAGAAGAAGTTGGCGTAGAGGCCGATCAGCACCAGAAGCGCCAGGCCCACCACCGCCTTCAGGATCCAGCCGCGCTGCGTATACCAGCGCCCCGCCCACATGAAGGGCCACAGGACCACGCCGATGGCGAGGCCGATGCCGCGGCCGATCCATTGGAAGATGCGGGTGAAGAAATTCACGATCGGATCAAGCATGGCTGTTTTCACCCCTCAATCAGTCAGGCCATAAAGACGGGTGCGAAACGCCACCTTGTCTTTCAAATATGTGGTTTTCAGAACGTCCACAACATGCGATCGCCAGGCATCGCTGTAGCCGTCATAGTCCTTGTAGAAGCCGGGCTTGTTGAAGACGTAGCGCGAGACGAAGTCCTGCGGCACGAAATCCGAGATCAACTGGTTGGTCAGCCATGCATCGGGATGGTCGGGCTTGCCGCGCACGACCAGGAAGCGCTGGCGCGGCGCGACATCCTCGATCTTGAGATGGCCGAGCTGGGCGATCTCGCGCTTGGCGGCGTTGAGGAAGGGGAAATTGCCATCGCTGGTGATCAGGTCGGCATGGCCGTGGATCCAGGTCTGCAGCCAGACCTTGTCCACGTCGGTCAGATTGCGGTTCGGCTCGGTGTCGCGGATCAGCGATCGCACCACCATCTCGGCGCGGTGCTCGAGATAGCCCGAGCTTTCGACCCATGACGCGCGCGGCAGTTCGATGCGGCCGGTGCTGGCCAGGAACTTGAACACCTTGTCGGCATCGTTGATCGAGAGGTAGCTGACCTGCCAGGGCCGCGAGCGGCGAAAGCCGGGTGCGGCCGGATCGCCGATGACCGTCGTCATATCGGAATCGACGAAGACGTAGACGCCGCCGAAATGGCTGGTCCAGTAGGCGTTGTGGCGGAAGATCACCTGGTCGGGAACCAGCGCGTTCTCTCTGATGTCGCCGCAGACCTTGGCGAGATCGACCATACGGGTCAGCATGGCATTGTCGCGCCAGGCGTCGGGCTCCTGCTTCAGCCGGTCGACGAGCTTGCCGAGCTCGGCCGCCTTGCCCAGAACGTCCTCGGCCGACAGCACCTTGAACTCGACCTGGCTGATCGACAGCAGATCCTCGATGTCGTTGACCAGCGGAACGGAATCCTCGATCTCGCCGTAGATGACGTCCTTGATGGTCAGCGCGTCGATGGCGCGCTGGTTCTTGGACATGAACTCGAACATCAGCTGCGAGGTGTTGGAGAAGGCGGTGTGCACCACCGGCAGGTCGATCTGCGACGGCGTCAGGATGATGAAGCGGCGATTGACCTCATTGGGATCGAGGTAGTTATAGTCGCCGCATTCCTCGGCGATCTCGGGCGAGAAGCCGGTGCGGTCGATCTGGAAACTCTTCAGCTTGGTCGGCTTCAGGCCGAAGGCAACAAGCGCCTTGTTGTAGCGCTGGATGAGGTGCGTCTCGTCGACGGTGAGCAGCCGGCCGTAGATCAGCTCGTTGTCGCGCAGGAGGTCGGGTTTTTTGCTCACCTTGCCTTCTCCCCGTTAACGGGGAGAAGGTGCCCGAAGGGCGGATGAGGGGCGGCGCAAACGCTCATCATCTTTCCGCCAACCTCGCTGCAGGCAGGAATTTCGCGTCGCTTCCGATCATTTTCTGGTTCAGCCGTCCATCCAGGACCGCAACAATTGTATCCAGCACGCTCTTGTGGCTTGCCAGTACGTCAGCGTGCCAAACCCTCAAAACAGACCAGCCGTTCCTGTTCATCGTTTCGTCCCTGTATCGGTCATAGGACCGATTTGCATGCTGGCTTCCATCGACTTCCACAACCAGGTTGGCTTCACGACAGGCGAAGTCGGCGAAATATGGACCTATTGGCAGCTGGCGAACAAATTTGTAGCCGTTCAGTCGTCGCCCGCGTAGTTCGTGCCAGAGTTTTTCCTCGGCATCGTTCTCGACTTTTCGAAGTTGCCGGGCTCTCGCCACCTTCGGCTCGTTTCCACCACGCACAGCGCTGCCCCTCATCCGCCCTTCGGGCACCTTCTCCCCGTTCACGGGGAGAAGGAAGAGGGGCACGCTTCACGCATTCCAGAGCCCCTTCTTCTTCATCTCCTCCATCTCACGACCCGCGCGTTCACGCAGCCTCGCGTCGCGCAGCAGTTTTTCCACCGCGGCGTCGTCGGATTTATCGGAGTAGCGGAACTCTGAGTCGGCGTAGCGGTTGATCTCCTGCATCACCATGTCCATCGAGAACGGCCCGCGCAGTTCCTCGATCATGGCTTTCTTCTCGTCATAGCCCTTGTGCATGAAGGCTTCCGGCTTCTCGAACCAGTCGTCCGGCAATTCGATGTCCATGGCGCGCATCTTGATGGCGTCGGTGACGTTCTTGATGGCGCGGCCGGTGAAGCGCGGTTCGGCATCCTTGATCAAGTGCAGATAGGTGCCGATGTCGGCCATCGATTTCGGCGCGCCATTTTCCTTCATGTAGCGCTCATAGACCTTCATCAGCCCGTCTTCCTGCGGCTTCCCATGCTCCTCATAGGCTTCGGTCACGGCGCGCTGGATTTCCTGCGCGGCGTAAAGCTTGTGGTCGCCAAGCGGGATCTTGTGGTTCTTGCCCGCGAGCAGCACGAAGATGTCGATGTAGTCGTCACGGCTCTGCGGCCCGTCGACCAGCCAGCGGGCGCCGGCACGCTGGCGCAGCGCGTCGTCGACATTTTCGGGGTAGTTGGAAAACATGCCGAAGGAGCAATTGCCGCGCACCACCGTGCCGGCTCCGGCAAAGGCATCCATCAACACGCCGGTGATTTCCTGCTGGCCGGCCGAAGCGCGGTCGTCGGAGCGGCGTGCCGCCACCTGGTCGATATCGTCGACGGTGCCGAAACCGATGACGCGCGGGTTCAAGACATTGTTGATGAACTGGCGGCAGTTCTGGCCGGATTTGCCCTGATAGGACGAGATCTGGTCGACGCCGAAATTCTCATAAGCGAAAGGATAGCCGGCGACCTGGCAATAGCCGTTGACGAGGCCGGCGATCATCTGGATCAGCGTCGTCTTGCCGGTACCGGGCGCGCCGTCGCCGATGAAGGTGAAGAGGAAGCCGCCGAGCTCGACAAACGGGTTCAGCTCGCGCTCGAAATCATAGGCCATCAGCATCTTGGCGAGCTTGACCGACTGGTATTTGGCGATGTGGTTGCCGACGACCTCTTCAGGCTTCTTGAAGGTCATCACCAGTGGCTTGGAGCGCTTGCCGGGCGCGACGTCGAAGCCGTCGAGGGTGAAATCGTCGGCGTCGATGCGGATATGGGCGTTCTCGAACGGGCCGATGCCGTCGAAGCGGCCTTTGCGCGCCAGCAGCCCGTCTATAGCGACGCGCGCGAAAGCACGCGCCCGCGTCGTCAGGTCGCCATCGTCCTTGGAGCCTGCAATCGCCTTGTCGAGACCGGCGACGATCGACTTCACCGCATCCTGAGGCGTGTCGAACAGGAAGTCCGGCTCGGGGATGTCGTTGGGCGCCTCGCCATCGCTGTCGATTAGCTGGAACAGATAGGACGCCAGGCTGAAGGCCGAAACGTAAGCCGATGCTGACAGAAGCTTCTTGAAGGTGGCGGCATCGTCGCCTTCCAGCGGCGCGCGGGTGTTCTTGGCCTGCAGGCCTTCAAGGTCTGAGCCCTCTGCAAAAACGTCGGAGATGGCGAGCGCAATCGCCAGGCCGCGCCGGGCGCGATAGAGCAGCGTGTGCTGCGGGATGCTCATCAGCTGGTCGTCGGGATGAATGGCGGCGACGGTCTTGGTCAGCTCGACCTCGCGCGTGCGCCGCACCGAGCCGACCGAGACTGTCGAGACGAAGCGGCGGTTGGTGCCGGCAAGGGCGGTGCCGGATTCGCGCGAGGGGTCTTCCAGAACGACGACGCGGGTGATGAAGCTCTGAGCGGTGGCGCGGTGCTTTTCGATCGCCGCTTCCGGGATGGTGGTCAGGCCGGTGTCCATGAAGGATGCTCCGTGGTGTGACGGTCAGACGTCTGAGATGACCTGCCCGTTGGACAGGATGTGAACCTTGTAGCCGGAAAAGATCTTCTGTGCCTCCCCCGCCGCGTAGAGTGCCTGATAGGCCTCGTGCGGGATCAGCGCGTGGTTCTCGTAGCTCGACACGCCCTGGCGTGCGGCTTCGAGATCGTCGGTGTTGATGAAGAATTCCTGCGTCGTCTTCTCGCTTGAAAACAGGCCTTTGCGTCCAGGTTTCTCGCCCTTGGAATAGACCTCCTGGATGGTCCAGGTAAGCAGCCAGGCATTTTCGGGCTTGCGCACCTTGGCCAGTACTTCGGTCACCGTCGAATTGTTGTCGGTGATACCAGCGGAATAGAAGGGGCCAAGCACGACGCGACGCAACTGCTTGGGGTGCAGCGGCTCGAAATCCTTGTCGAGATTGACCGCAATGGTCGCGGGCGACAGCGTGTAGGCGGAATTCTTCTCGGTGAAATCGTCGAAGCGGTGAGCGAGTTCGGGATTGAGCAGGCCGTCGACGGGGAGCGGAATGTCGACCCGTTCGTTGAGCTTGCCGTTGCCGTCGACAAGCTGGCTGATCATGGCTTCGGAGGAATCCTCCACCGTCACCATGTAGACCAGCGGCAGGTTGGCGCTGCCGTCGAATGTCGCCCAGTGGACGAGGTAATAGGGCCGGAAGGTTTTTGGATTGACCGAGACCTTGGCTGTCTGCGCCAGCGAGAACGGTCCAAAAGTCTGCTCGCTCTTGACGTCCTCGAGATAGAGCCGCTCGGCCATCGACTTCTGTAGCGCTTCGGGGAATTCCTTGTGGCGCAGGATGAAGTCGGCCATTTCCTCGCGCAATTCGCCGGCCAGCGGGATGTTGGCCAGCCGCGCGTCGGCCTGGCGGCGATCGTTTTCCAGTTCGAGCAGGTTCTGGAAGACGGGATAGCCGCTGTCGGCGCGCGAAATGCGGAACGTGTCCATGAAGCCGAGACGGTTGCGCCAGCAGGAGAACGACTTGTCCAGCCGGGCAATATATTCGGCGACGATCTTGGCGACGATTCCATGCCGGTAAAGCGGCGAGCGGTCGTCGCGCATGAACACTTCAAGGCCGCTGAGTGCGGCCGTGATGGCGGAAAAATAGCGCGCCGCCGCTTCGTTTTCGGGAGTCATGCCGGTGTGCCCGCGTGCAGCCGCCCCTTACGACTGCACGTAGTTCGCTGAATTGTGCTTCTTCATCACGTCGTCGAAACGGCGGGCAAAGGCATCGTCGGCGAGCTTCTTGCGGCGCTGGATGTCGGCGCTGGCGACCATGTTCTTCTCGTGCATTTCGAGGAGATCGCCAATGTGCTTTTGCGCGGCGGCGCCGATGCCGGCCATGGTCTCTTCGGCGGTGTTGTCGACCTGGCTGCCCAGCGTGTTGATCTTGTGGGCGACATCCTGCTGGGCGGCGGTCTTCAAAGAATCTTCCAGGGCCTTGTAAAGCACGATGCGCTGTTCGGTATCGATGGTCAGCTTGTTGATCAGCGTCGACTGCGCGGCAATCTGGTTGTTGAGCGAATCGACGAAGGTCTGGAACATCGAGGTGTAGCGCTCCAGCGTCTGGCTCTCGGCCAGCAGCTCCTGCTCCTTGGCCTGCTTTTCATTGTATTCGGTGGCCAGTTTCGAGCGCTCGCCCTCAAGCTGCGTGCGCTCCTTCTGGCTGGTCGACGCCGCGATCTTGTTCTCGATGTCGAGCAGCAGCGGATTGACCTCCTCGATGCGCTTCTGCACCGCTTCGAGGTTGGTCATGGTGGTCTTGCGGCGCTCGATCACCTGCGACAGGCTGGCTCCGGAAGTCTTGTAGCGCTGGTCGAGGACCTCTTTCTGCGCTTTCAGGATGCCGACGATGGTGTCGGATTTGACCAGAAGCTCCTGCAGATTGCCGGCCAGCGACATGTTGCGGACACGGTCGGTGCGCATGCGCTGCTTGCGTTGCGCGGAGAAGACGCCGACGAAGCTTTCCCAGCCGGTGTAGTTTTTCATGCTCTCGAATTCGGTGCCGAAGACGTTGGTGGCGTCTTCCAGCCCGATGATCAGGTCGGCGATGTTGCCTTCCATCACCTTCTGCTGCTTCAGCACGTCCTCGATGCGGGCATTCTCAATGTCGAAATTGGCGTCACCGATCTTCTTGTCGGCGGTGGCCAGCGTGTCAAGCACGGTGCCGGACTGCTCGATCTTGGTGCGCATGTCCTGCACGACTTGCCTGGTCTTGGCAATTTCGGCATCGAAATTCTGCAATGTCGCCATAGGGGCCTCCCGCTTCGGCTTCCGGTCGCTGGCTGCGAACAGCGGCGAATATATGTGGGGCATCCAGGGATTGAAAGACGCAAGACAAGACCCGCCCCGAAAACAAAAAAATCCGTCATCGTCTTGAAAGTCAATGAAGGCGGGGTCATGGCGTGATTAATTGGCCGGCCACACATTGTTCAACTGTCATTGAACTTTGATGCTGGCAAAGCAGCCGATCTTCGCTGGCGCCGATGCCCTGAAATTCGGCAGAGAACTCAACCGGTTACAGGCGCGAGACAGTTGGCGAAACCATCGCCGTCACGCTAAGCAGCCAGCCGTTCAGGGCTTCGGATCGGCCTTCAGGTAGGCGATGACGTTTGCGATGTCGTCGTCGCTGGTCAGGCCGGAGAACGCCATCTTATTGCCGGGTACTTTCAGCTTGGGCGCGCTGAGATAGGCCGTGAGGTTGGCTTCGTCCCAGACGAGGCCGGCGGCGCCGGCATCCTTCATGGCCTGCGAATAGTTGAAATTCTCGGCTGTGCCGGCGGTGCGGCCGACGACGCCGAGGAGATGCGGGCCGACCTTGTCGCGGTCGGTTGCCGCCTCGTGGCAGGCCATGCAGCGGTTGAACACTTTCTTGCCCAGCGCGGCGTCGCCGCCGGCCTGTGCGGCGATGATGCCGGCTAAGTAAAAAACGAACGCTGACGAAATGGCTCGAAGCATGGCGATCCCCAACTGCCCTAGCTGACCGGCAAAATAGGCGGCAGGCCTTAACAAACGCCATAGGGCGTAGGGGATCGCCCTCTTATTCATTGGGGCGGAGCGGGATTGCCGCGATTGCCTGCCCGATCGCTTTTTCAATTGCCGCCGATGAGTGGTTGTCGCGCACGAAGGTGCGGCCGCTCTCCGCCATCTCAGCCGCCGCTTGCGGGTGTTTCGCGAGATCGATGATTTTCGACGCCAGTTCGCCGGCATCGCTGCCGGACAGGAAATGCCCGCCCGCCTGCAGGCCGAGCCCTTCGACGGCTTTTTCGGTGGCGGCGACGACCAGGCCCGCTGCCATCGCCTCCAGCACCTTGATGCGGGTTCCACCGCCGAAGCGCAGCGGGATCGGCGCATAGACGCCGGCGCCGAGCAGGTCCGGTAGACAGGGCGGGTTTTCGATGAGCCTCAGCCCGTTTTTTGCGCAAGTCTGGCGCACGACATTGCCCGGGTTCCTGCCGGCGACGGTGATCGACCATGGCTGGCCGGAAGCGGCGAGGCGCGGCACCATTCTGCGGCCGATCTGCTTGACGGCGTCGATGTTGGGGAAATAGCCGAGATGGCCGATGAAGCACAGGCTGAGCTCACGGTACCGCTCGGGGCCAATCGGCAGAGAGAGAACGCTCTCGTCCGGAATGGGGTTGGCGATGAGCCTGATGTCGTTGACCGGACCGAGAGCGGACAGCAGCATCCCGTCGGTCCGCGAACAGACCCAGACCTGATCGGCGGCGGCCGCCGCACGCCTGTCGGCGTCGCGCGCCTGCGCTTTCTTGCGCCTGTTTTGGCGCCAGCCTCGAATTTGCTGCCACAGCGTCAGCCCGGCGATCCGGTCGGCCACCGTCCGGGAATCGATGTTGTGCAGGTCAAGTACGGCGCGCGCGCGATGCTTCCGCGCCAGCGTCAGCAACTGCGCAAGCATGATCTCCTCGATAACCACCAGGTCGGGGTCGAATTGCCGCCACAGCGCATCTGCCTCGGCCAGTTCGTCGTCCGGTATGATGTGCATGGTCGGGTGGGGGCTACGCCTGTGCCAGGGATCCCGGCCACGCGCCGCCTCGATGATTCGGTGACGGATGTTCGGCGGCAGGGAAGGCGTTGGGGCGCCAGTCAGGGTTACCGTCAAAACCTCGCCCATCGATGCCAACGCGCGCGCGTTGGCGGCATTCCTGATCTCGGCGCCTGACACCGGCGGAAACGGGCAATCGACTGCGAACTGGAGAATTTTCATGTTGCCCCGGCCGTTCAGCCCCTTGTGAAGCCGATGAAGTCGTCGGGCGCGGCGCGGCCCATTTCCTGTTCCCAATGGCGGCGGCAGAGCGAGACATAGACGTCCTTGCCGATCGCCACCTGTTCGCCCTGTCTGGCCACCTTGCCGTCAGGGCCGAGACGCACGACCATAGTCGCCTTGCGGCCGCAGCGGCAGATGGTGCGCACTTCGCGCAGGTCGTCGGCGATCGCCAGAAGGGCACGCGAGCCGGAAAACAGATTGCCCTGGAAATCGGTGCGCAGACCGTAGCACATGACCGGGATATTCAGCCGGTCGGCGATACGGGCAAGCTGCCAGACCTGCTCTTCCTCGAGGAACTGCGCCTCGTCGACGAAGATGCAATGCACCGTCGTGTGCTCATGGTGCTCGGCGACGCGGGCGTAGAGATCGTCGCCGTCGCGGAACATCTCGGCCTCGGTCTCCAGCCCTATGCGCGAGGAGATCAGCCCGGTGTCGCCCTTTCTGTAGTGGCCGGCGACGAACAGCATCGTCGTCATGCCGCGTTCGCGATAGTTGTACGATGCTTGCAAGAGCATCGTCGTCTTGCCGGCATTCATCGTCGCATAGTGGAAGTAAAGCTTGGCCATGCCGCTCTTTTAAGCCGAGTTGGCGCAGCGCGGGGAGGGGGGCACCTCAGCATTTCACGGGAAAAGCCATCTGCCATCGAAAAAGCGGCAGGCGTGTCGCTGTTTGGCCAGTCCGCGCCGTTGATCGTGATTGCCTTAATGCTTGAAACCACACCAGAATGGTGTTTGGCTGACGAAACAAGGCGGGCAGAGAAACCGTAACGACGCTTCGCCAAAGAATCACAATGGGAGACTACCAATGTCGCGTATGAACACCTTCGTTGCCGGCCTCGGTCTGGCGACTTTCCTGTCTACGAGTGCTGCTCTTGCCGGCGATCCGGAGAGCTGCAAGACAGTGCGCCTTTCCGATGTCGGCTGGACCGACATCCAGGCGACGACCGGCGTCGCTTCGGTGCTGCTCACCGCGCTCGGCTACGAGCCGCAGACGATCCAGCTGTCGGTGCCGGTGACCATGGCGTCGCTGAAGAACAAGGATCTCGACGTCTTCCTCGGCAACTGGATGCCGTCGATGACCAACGACATCAAGGACTACACCGCCGACGGTTCGGTCGAGACGATCAGCACTAACCTGACGGGCGCCGGCTACGGCATCGTCGTGCCGACCTACGTCGCGGACGCCGGCGTCAAGTCGCTGACCGATATCGGCAAGTTCAAGGACAAGTTCAACGGCAAGATCTATGGCATCGAGGCCGGCAATGACGGCAACCGCATTATCCTCGACATGATCAAGAACCCGAAGGACAATCTCGAAGGTTTCGAACTGGTCGAGTCCTCGGAAGCCGGCATGCTGACGCAGGCCGAGCAGTCGATGAAGAACAATGAGTGGATCGCCTTCCTCGGCTGGACGCCGCATCCGGTGATGGGCGCCATGAAGATCACCTATCTCGACGGCATGGGCGACAGCGGCTTCGGCGCCGCCACCGTCTACACCAATGTGCGCAAGGGCTACACCACCGAGTGCCCGAATGCCGGCAAGTTCATCGCCAACCTCAAGTTCAACCTGGACATGGAAGGCGAGATGATGGACGCGATCCTGAAGGGCGGCGACGCCAACACGGTCGCAGCCGACTGGCTGAAGAAGCACCCTGACGCGGTCGCGCCGTGGATTGCCGGCGTCACCACCTTCGATGGCGGCGATGCGGCGGCAGCGGTGAAGACCGCGCTCGGAAGCTGAGCCGACTGAATTCGGCAAAGCCGAACCAGGAAGGGCAGCCAATTTAGAAAGGGCTGCCCTTTTTCATATCCTGTGAGAAGATGACGTAACGACAGCAGAGGCCGGGGGCAGGCGGTCTCGCGCATGAGAGGGGCGATATGGATCCGATTTCGAAATTCATGGTCGATCACAAGATACCGATCGGCGCCTGGGGAAAGGCGTTCTTCGGTTTCCTCACCGACAATTTCGACACTGTGTTCAGGGCCTTTTCGAACGGCCTCAATTTCCTGCTAGACGGGCTGGTCGACATCCTGCTGGTGGTGCCGCCGGTGCTGCTGGCGCTGGTCGTCGCCATCATCGCCTGGCTGCTGCAGCGCTCGCGGCCGCTCGCCATCGGCGTCTTTCTTGGCCTGATCTTCATCATCAACCAGAACCTCTGGAAGCAGACGGTGCAGACGCTGGTGCTGGTCGTGGCCGCCGCCGCCATGGCGATGGCCATCGGCGTGCCGCTCGGCATCTGGGCCGCGCACAAGCCGAAGGTCTACCGCATCATGCTGCCGGTGCTCGACCTGATGCAGACGCTGCCAACCTTCGTCTACCTGATCCCGGTGCTGACGCTGTTCGGCCTCGGCAACGCGCCCGGCCTCATCGTCACCATCATCTTCGTCATCCCGACCGCGGTGCGGCTCACCCATCTCGGCGTCGTCTCGGTGCCGAAGTCGATCATCGAGGCCGGCGAGGCCTTCGGCGCCACCAAGCAGCAGCTGCTGTGGAAGGTCGAGCTGCCCTCGGCGCTGCCGACCATCATGGCCGGCCTGACGCAGTCGATCATGCTGTCGTTGTCGATGGTGGTGTTTGCAGCACTCATCGGCGCCGGCGGCCTCGGCACTGAAATCAACCGCGCGCTCGGCTCGCGCCGCATCGACCTCGGGCTCGAGGCGGGCCTCGCGATCGTCGTGCTCGCCATCGTGCTCGACCGGATGACGCGTATCGGCGTTGGAGGCAAGAAATGACCGTCGCTGTTGACTTCAAGAATGTCGATATCGTCTTCGGATCCGATCAGGCCGGTTCGCTTGCACTGATCGACGGCGGTGCCACGCGCGCCGAAATCCTCGAAAAGACCGGCAACGTGCTGGGCTGCGCGGGCGCCAGCCTGACCGTGCATGAGGGCGAGATCTCGGTGCTGATGGGCCTGTCCGGCTCCGGCAAGTCGACCCTGCTGCGGGCCGTCAACCGGCTCAATGTGGTGTCGCGCGGCCAGGTGTTGGTCAAGGACGGCGACAACATCGTCGATGTCGTGACCTGCGATCAGGCGACGCTGCGGCGGCTGCGCCAGAAGCAGGTGGCGATGGTATTCCAGCAGTTCGGCCTGCTGCCATGGCGCACGGTGGAGGAGAATGTCGGCCTCGGCCTCGAACTCGCCGGCGTGCCGGAACAGGAGCGCAAGGAGCGTGTGCATCGCCAGCTCAAGCTGGTCAATCTCGACCAGTGGGCGAAGAAATATGCGCATGAGCTGTCCGGCGGCATGCAGCAACGCGTCGGCCTGGCGCGCGCCTTCGCTACCGAGGCGCCGATCCTGCTGATGGACGAGCCGTTCTCGGCGCTCGATCCGCTGATCCGCACCAAGCTGCAGGACGAGTTGCTGCAGCTGCAGGCAGAGCTGAAGAAGACCATCATCTTCGTCAGCCACGATCTGGAAGAGGCGCTGAAGATCGGCAGCCACATCACCATCATGGAGGGTGGCCGCATCGTGCAGACCGGGGCGCCGGAAGACATCGTGCTGCGGCCCGCCAACGACTACGTCCGCGACTTCATCGCCAATGTGAACCCGTTGTCGGTGCTGACCGCCTGGAATGTCATGCGCGACCGTCGCGATCTCGAGCACGGCGATAACGGCTGGGTGTGGCTCGACCGGCGCAAGACGACGCGCTTCAAGATCGATGAGCACGGGCTGGTGGCGGCGGCCGAGCGCGACGGCAAACCGGCAGTGTGGGTGTCCTGCGCCGAGGTCGAGGCGCAGAAGGAAGAGACGGCGCAGGTGTTCTGGGCCAATCCCGGTACGTCGCTGAAGACAGTGATGCTGGCCATGCACCGCTCGCAGACGGCCCCCGTGGCGCTGTTCGATGACCAGTCGCGCTTTGTCGGCGCCATTGGCATACGCGACGTGCTGAGCGCGGTGTTGCGGCGTTAGGCCGGCAACGTCACCGATGAAACGGATTTTGACCTGGCTGTCGATGCGGCGGGCGGCGCAAGCGGCGCTCGGTTTGCTGATCGTGATTGCGATCCGCTCGAACCTGGAGTTCTTCCGCCTCGGAGGCGCGACCGCGTCGCCGCCGGGCAATGAGGAAGTCTTTTACATCGAAGGCTCGCTTGCTGCGTCCATCGCCGCACTTGTTGCTCTTGCCTTGCATGCGTTCGGACAACATCGCTGGGCAACGCTGTTCGCGGCAATTGTCATCATCGCCTTGCTGGCCTGGAAGATTGTTGCCGTTCCTTGACAGGCTGATAAGGCGGCCAAGGCTGGCTGCTTTGCGGGTTCAGCTAAGCCCGATGCGTTTGGCGCCGAGCTTGTAGAGGGCTGTCGCGTCTGGGTCGAAGCGGAAGGTCCCGATGAAGTCGTCGGTGCTATAGTCCGGAAGCGTCTTGCGGATGGCGGCGGCGAAGGTTTTGGCCTCGTCGAGCCGTCCGGCCAGCGCCAGGCAATGGGCGGCGATCGACAGGATGATGACATGGGCATTGGGGCGGGCGGCAGCCTTCAGTGCCCAACCGGCCGCCTCGTCGAACTGGCCCAGCCGGACATGGGCCATGGCGCGTGCACCCAGCATGCCGAATAGCAACGGATCGAACGGCGACAGATGGCGTGAGTGATCCGACGATCCGATCGCCGCTTGCGGGTCGCCCGACTGCGACTGCACGAAGGACAGCGCATAGTGGCCAAGCGCGAAATTGGGGCTGAGGTCGACAGCTCTTTCCAGCTCGACAAGCGATGCGTTGCCTTCGCCGCGCAGCCATAGCGCCCGGCCCATGGCCCAGTGCGCGGCCGGGTTGTGATCGTCGACCAACAAGCTCTGGCCCGCCGCTTCATAGGCAAACGCGCTGTCCTGGTCGCGGTCGCCCCAGCGCTGAAAAGCGCTCTGCCAATGGGTGAAGGACAGGCCGGCATAGGCGCGGGCGAAGGTCGGATCCTGACGTATGGCTATATCGAAGAAATGCCGGGCGACGTCGTTTTCGCTGCGGGTGAAGCGATACATGTGCCAGAGGCCGCGGTGGTAGGCGTCCCAGGCGTTGAGTGAATTGGGCGCCTTCAGCATGGCGCGGTTGCGCTCGACCGTCTCGATCTCGGATGAGATCGAGGCCACGATGCTGTTGCCGATATCGTCGAGGATCGCGAAGATGTCGTCGGGCCTACGCTCGAAGGTCTCGGCCCAGACGATCCTGGCCGTGCGCACCTCGACAAGCTCGACGGTGACGATCAGGCGCCCTGTCACGCTGCGCACCGTACCGGTGGCGACATAGTCGACATTCAGCCGGCGACCGGCATCTTCCGGCGCGATGTTTGTCTCGGCCAGCGCGAAGACCGAGCCACGGGCGATGACGAAGAAATCCCGGAGCTTGGCCAGGCGGGTGATGATGTCGTGGGTAAAGCCGTCGGCCATCCCCCCGCGAATGCCGCTGCCGGCGTCTTCGGCGAACGGCATCACGGCAAGCGAAGCTTTGTGCGGTGTCGAAGGCTCGGCACCGGCAAGCATGATCGGCGCCGGTTTCGCAGCCGGCGCCGTTACCGGCTGTGCCGGCAGAGTCGCGCAGTGACGTTCCGTGCGAATGGCCAGCCACGCCTGGCGCACCGGGCCGAAATCCAGCTCTTCCGACTGAAACAGCTGCGCTGCTGCTACCAGATGGTCCTCGCAGGCGCCGAACTGGCCGCGCCGTGCCAACCTTGCCAGAAGCGCGATGTGGGCGCAGCTGTCGAACGGGGTCAATTCCAGCCATTTTTCGAGATGAGAGGTGACGTCTTCGGAATCGGCCGGGAGCGTCTTGACCAGATGTTCCAGTATGGCTGCGTGGCAGGATCCGAAACGACGGCGTTGCGCGGTCAGCCAGCTGTTGAAGAGCGGGCTGCGGTCGATCTCCAGCCCCTCCAGAAAATCACCGACGAAGAGCTTTGACAGCGCCTGCAGTCGCTCGGGGTCGAGAGTTTCTATGCCCCCGGCAGTCCCCGCCGCGACATCCAGCACGTCGACCGAAATGCCGTCGAGATCAAGCGCGATTGTATCATCAGCGGTTTCGATCGTGCGTCGCCCCGGCTCGTCGAAAGCAGCCCGCAATTTGCTGAGGCACCAGCGCAGCTCACCTCTGGGGTCATTTGGGACATCCCACAGCAATTCGCACAGCTTGCCACGTCCGACCGGGTGGGGCGCCAGCACCAGATAGGCCAGCAGCGCGCGCAGCTTGCGCGATGCCGGCAGGACGACCGGGACGCCTTCGCGCGCAACCGCCGGCGGTCCAAACAGGCGCACGCTAAGACGTTGACGGCTGCTCTCCACGCTCGATTCCACGACGGATACCACGCCTTCTCCCACGCTGGCCCGCTGGCCCTGCTTTATCACCGAACACGACAAAGTGCACCCGGCTCGCAAAATTTGCGCGCCGGATGTGGGATTTACCACATTGCGGCACGTCAAGGACCTGTAGTGCGGCAAGGTGTCGAAACCTCGTCGCCCAAACCGCCGGTTTGTAACCGGCCCGTGAGCAAAACCAGGAGTTATCCATGTTGCATAAGCAGAAAATCAGGACCACGGCCGGCCGCGGCCGCCTGTTCGACAGCATTCTCGACACGGTCGGCGACACACCGGTCATCCGCGTCAACAATCTCGGCCCGGCGCATGCCACCATCTACGTCAAGGCCGAGTTCTTCAATCCGGCGGCGTCGGTGAAGGACCGGCTGGCGCTCAACGTCATCGAGGAAGGCGAGCGCACCGGCGCGCTCAAGCCGGGACAGACCATCGTCGAGGCGACCAGCGGCAACACCGGCATCGGCCTTGCCATGGTCTGCGCGCAGAAGGGTTATCCGCTGGTGGTGACGATGGCCGACAGCTTTTCGGTCGAGCGCCGCAAGCTGATGCGCATGCTGGGCGCCAGGGTGGTGCTGACGCCGCGCGCCGAAAAAGGCTTCGGCATGTACAAGAAGGCGGTGGAATTGGCCGAAGCCAATGGCTGGTTCCTGGCCCGCCAGTTCGAGACCAAGGCCAACGCCGACATTCATGAAGCAACCACGGGACGCGAGATCGTCAACGACTTTGCCGGCTCGCGGCTGGACTATTTCGTCACCGGCTACGGCACCGGCGGAACCGTCGCCGGCGTCTCGCGTGTGCTGCGCCGCGAGCGGCCCGAGACCAAGATCGTGCTGACCGAGCCCGCCAACGCGCAGCTTGTCGGCAGCGGCAAGCCGCAGGTGCGCGGCGCTGGTGGCGCGCCGGCCGCCAGCCATCCGGCCTTCGAACCACACCCGATTCAGGGCTGGACGCCGGATTTCATCCCTGATGTCCTGCAGGAAGCGATCGATGGCAACTTCTATGACGAGGTGATGTCGATCGCCGGGCCGGAGGGCATGAAATGGGCCAAGGCGCTGGCGCAGCAGGAGGGCATCTTCACCGGCATTTCCGGCGGTTCGGCTTTCGCCGTCGCGCGCCAGATCGCCGGCACGGCGCCGGCCGGTTCGGTGATCCTGTGCATGCTTCCCGATACCGGGGAACGCTACATGACGACGCCGCTGTTCGAGGGCATCGAGGCCGAGATGAATGCGGAAGAGCTCGCTCTCTCGCGTTCGACGCCCGGCTGCCAGTTCCCAGCATGATGGCGCGGGAGCAATCTGCATGGACGCGATGCCTGGACACTCGGCCGCAAGCACCGAGGAAACGCTTGACCCCTCGGACTGGGCCGATGTGCAGATCCTGTCGCATCGGATCGTTGACGATGCCGTCTCCTACCTGCGGGACGTCAGGGAACGGCCGGTGTGGCAGGAGATGCCTGGAGATGTGAGGGACTTCTTCACCGGCTCCCTGCCGCAGTTGCCGACGCCGCTTGCCGACATCTATGGCGATGTCGTGGACAAGGTGATGCCCTATCCGATGGGCAACATCCATCCGCGCTTCTGGGCCTGGTATATGGGGTCGAGCAATTTTACGGGCGCGCTCGGCGATTTCCTGGCGGCAATCCAGGGCTCCAACCTCGGCGGCGGCAACCATGCCGCCGCCCTGATGGACAGCCAGGTGGTCGACTGGTGCAAGCAGATGACGGGCATGCCGGCCTCGGCCAGCGGCACATTGGTCAGCGGCGGCTCGATGGCCAACATCATCGGGCTGACCGTGGCGCGCAACACCAAGGCCGGCATCGACGTGCGCGAGCACGGCGTTGCGGCCATCGAAAAGCCGTTGCGCTTCTATGGCTCGGACCAGATCCATTCCTGTCATCGCAAGGGGATGGAAGCGCTCGGCCTCGGCAACAGGGCGCTGCGCCGCATTGCCAGCGATGCCAGCCTGCGCATCGACATTAGGGCATTGCGGGCGGCGATTGCCGAAGACCGCGCGGCCGGGTTCAAGCCGGCATGCATCATCGGCAATGCCGGCACGGTGAACACCGGCGCGATCGACGATCTGCGGGCGCTGGCCAAGCTGGCGCATGAGGAAGACATGTGGTTCCACGTCGACGGCTGCATCGGTGCGTTGATCGCGATTGCGCCTGAGAATGCCCACCGCGTCGGCGGCCTCGAATGGGCCGATTCCATCGCGCTCGATCCGCACAAATGGCTGCATGCGCCGTTCGAGGCGGGCTGCGCGCTGGTCAGGGATGCTTCGGCGCATCGCACAACCTTTGCGGTGACGCCGGAATATCTGGAATCGACGCCGCGCGGCCTTGCCTCGGGGCAATGGCTGCACGACTACGGCCTGCAGACGTCACGCGGCTTCAAGGCACTTAAAGTGTGGATGGCGCTGCGGGAACACGGCGTCGAGAAATTCGGCCGCCTGATCGACCAGAACATTGCGCAAGGGCACTACCTCTCGAGCCTGATCGAGGCCGAACCGGCGCTCGAGCTGGCGGCGCCGACCAGCATCAACATCGTCTGCTTCCGCTATCGCGCGGAAAGGCTCGATGGCGAGCGCGCGAAGGCGCTCAACACCGAGATCATGCTGCGGCTGCAGGAAGACGGCATCGCCGCCATTTCCGATACGACGGTGCAGGGCCGGCATTGCCTCAGGGTGGCGATCAACAACCACCGCACCCGGCGCGAGGACCTCGACCTGCTGGTCGCCGAAATGGTTCGCCTGGGCAATGAGATCGCGTCTGCGTGACCGGCCACGGGGTCAGCCAGTCGGCTCTCAGCCGCTGGCGGCCTCCTTGAAATCGCCCCTGCCTGATCCTTCCGTGACGGGAAACGTCACGCCGGGAAGGTAGAATGTGATCGGGCGGATTTCGTAGACTGCCGAAGGGTTCACGCGACGCAAGTCGCGCGCAGCTGCAATCGCTGCCTCCTGCGTGGCGCAGTCGAGGACATAAAGACCCAGCAATTGTTCCTTGGTCTCAGCAAACGGCCCGTCGATGACGATGCCGTCTCCCGGACCGCGCAGCGTGACGGCGTTGGCCGTCGCGCCCAGTCTTGCCGCCGGCCCGAGCTTGCCGTCCCGGGTCAGCCTTGCATTGACCTCGAGCAGGTCGTGCATCAGCGCCGCATCCTGCTGCGGCGTCAGGGACTGGATGGTCTGTTCGACGTGATAGGCCAAGATGGCATAAAACATGCGGCGATCTCCTCCTGTTCGAGCGGCCGCACTATTGCAAGGTTGGGTTGGCTGATCCAGCCCCTGGTGCATACCGAGACGATAGTCTGCTGCCTTATGCTGTCAGCGGCAGGCTGAGTTCCGTCAGCAGGCCGCCGCCGGGATGATTGGACAGGTTGACTTCGCCGCCGGCGGCACGCGCAATGTTGCGGGCAATGGTCAGGCCGAGGCCAAGGCCACCGGTCTGCCGGTTGCGCGACTGCTCCAGCCGCACGAAAGAGCCGAACACCTGGTCGAGCTGCGCCTGCGGTATGCCCGGCCCCTCGTCGCGGATGACCAGCGTGATCGTGCCGTCGGACTGGCGCAGGCTCAGATGCGCCTTCTTGCCGTAGGTCACGGCATTCTGGACCAGATTGTTGACGCAGCGCTTGAGCGCCACCGGCCGCGCCATGCAGATCATGCCACGCGGCCTTGCGCCGTCATGGTCGAACGAGACGTCCTCGAAACCGTCGGCGATCGATTCCACCAGCGACCAGAAATCGATCCGCTCGCTCTTTTCCTCGGTGACCTCGAAGGTGGCGAAGTCGATGACGGAGCTGGCAATGCTCTCGATGTCGGCGAGGTCGTGGGCCAGCGCCTCGCGCGCCGTCGATTTGCGCAACAGTTCCAGGCGCAGCCGCATGCGGGTCAGCGGCGTGCGCAGATCGTGGGCGAGTGCCGCCGCAAGATGCTCGCGGTCCTCGACATAGTCGCGCAGCCGGACCTGCATGGCGTTGACGGCTTTGGCCGCGGCACGGATTTCGCGGCTGCCGGTCTCGGCGATCGGCGGGCTCTTCAGATCGGTGCCGATCCGATTGACTGCCGTTTCCATCATCCGGTAGGGCGCCGTCAGCCGGCGTAGCGACCAGATCGACATGATCACCACCAGCCCGGCGATCAGTGAATAGAGCGGCAGGCTGTCGAAGCTCAATATCGGTCCGACCGGCGTGTTGGGCTCGGTAAAGTTCAGCCATTGGCCGTCGGCAAAGCGGACCGATGCCGTCAGCTTGTCGCTCTGGGCAAAGCTTGCCGCCAGTCCCAGGAGATCACGCTCCACCGCGCCGACATCCTTGGTGAGCACCACGCCGCCAGGCGCGTTGGCTGCCTGCGATGCCGGATCGCGCCGGACGCGCGCGTCGGTGATGCCGAATTTCGACAGCCGCCCTACCAGGATGTCCTCGAGCTCGGCCAGTTCGTCGTCGCCGGCGATCGACGAGGTGACGGCGGGCGTGTCCGACACGGTGAGCGCATAGGTGGCGTTGAACAAGCCGGATGCCGTCAGCTTGCGCTGCTCTGGCGTGTCGTCGTGCATAAGCTGCACCAGCGAATAGGCGCGGTCGTTCAGCCGGTAGAGATCGACCTCGTCATTGGCGACGGCACGGTCGCGCGAGACGATATAGAGGGTGGCGACCTGGCTGATCAGCAGGCCGGCAATGACAATGAGCAAAACCCAGACCGGCAGGGTTTGCGGCAGCAGGCGTCTCATTCGGAGGTGGTCTCGGGCAGGAACTGGTAGCCGCCGCTGCGCACGGTCAGGATCAGCTTGGGCGTCTTGGGGTCGTCTTCCATCTTGCGCCTGAGACGGCTAACCAGAATGTCGATGCTGCGGTCGAAGGAATAGTCGCTGTCGCCGCCGGAAAGCTCGATGAGTTGGTCTCGCGTAAGCACGCGCTGCGCGCTTTTGACGAAGGTCTGCAAGAGGTTGAACTCAGCCATGGTCAGCTCGACCCTGACGTCGCCCGGCGCCATCAGCCGGCGGCGCGAACAGTCCATCGTCCAGCCGGCGAAATGGTAGATCTGCTTGGTGGTGGGGCGCTTAGGCTCGGCAGCACCATTACGTCTCAGCACGGCACGGATGCGGGCCAGAAGTTCGCGCGGATCGAAGGGCTTCGGAACATAATCGTCGGCGCCCATCTCCAGCCCCACCACACGGTCGGTGGTCTCGGTGACTGCCGTCAGCATGATGATCGGCGTGGAGTAGCTGGCGCGCAGGTCGCGGCAGAGCTCCAGCCCGCTTTTCCCGGGTAGCATCACATCGAGAACGATCAGGTCGACCTGCGTGCGGCGCAGTATGTCCTCCATCTCGATGCCGTCGGCGGCAACCGTGGTGCGCAGCCCGCGCTTCTGGAAAAATTCCTGAAGCAGGTCGCGAATGCCCTTGTCGTCATCGACGATCAGTATGTGTGCATCGGATTTCACGGCGATCCTGTCATTGCTGGCGGCCAGTCGGGGGGCCGCCCTTCGAGTCTGCTTTAGCGACGTCACCCACACGATAGAATTCTGGCCACATGTTGGCCAGCGGCGACGATCGCCTGCAGAGCCGATTTGCCAGAAACAATCCAGAAACAAAATTCTATATTCCGGAAAAACTTCCGAAAAAAATCAAAGGCATAAAGGTTGCCGTGGCGGTCAGGTCATCGGCTGCGACGCTAGTCTCTGGAGTAACGGACATTACCAATGCACAGGTTCGCGATCAGCTTGATGGGTGCGCTGTTCAGCATTTCGCTCGTCACGGCCGCGGTCGCAGCCTCCAGCGCAAAGGTGACGCCGGTCACAAGGAGCGAGCGCTGCATCGATCTCAATCGCCAGGTAGACGAAGCCCTCGAAACCCATGCCGCGGCAACGCAGGTCACCGCGGCGAAAGCACTGCAAAGAAAGGGAAACCGGTTCTGCGCCAACAAGAAACAGGCACAGGGTATCCGGATGCTCGCGAACGCTTTGAAGCTGCTTGGAGTGACACCGATCGACCCGGTTCAGTGACACTCAAAACCGACCCGCACAAACAAGGAATGAAGCCATGAAGAAGTCCATCCTCTCCGCCACCGGTCTCGCCGTCGCTCTCGCTTTCGCGATGCCGGCCCTGGGCAATGCCGCTGCCACCACGACCGCTGCTCCGGCTGCCACGACGGCCGCTCCGGCGACCACGACCGCGAAGCCCCCGGTGAAGAAGGTCGTCGCCAAGAAGCCCGTCAAGAAGCACAAGAAGGCCAAGAAGATCGTCAAGAAGGACGCTCCGAAGGCCTGATCCAGACCAGCCCGACAGGGTTGTCTGTAACAAGGCCGCTCCAGCCACACCCCCGGCTGGAGCGGCCTTGTCGTATCTGACGAGCGTGATTATCCCGTTGATGGGCGCCGGCCGCCCAGGACTTTAACCCGTTTGCAATGCCGGTCCGATAGGACAGCCAGTATGAAGAAGCGGCTTTCATCCATTCTACGTTCGATGGCCATTGGCGGCCTTGTGGCCTCGGCTGTGGTCAGGGTGCTGATTCAGTTTTCCGCCAGCCCGGTGCCCGATCCGGTGAGCGGGCGCACCGAGCCGTCGCTGTTTGCGCCGGCCATCTCCAGCAACTGGCAATACATCACACCATGGCAGAGCCTGCTGCTTGCCGTACTCACCGGTGGCGCGCTGGCCTGCTTTGTCGGCTGGCTCGCTGTCGCCGGGATGGAGCGCAAGGCGGCCGGATCCAGGCCGGATGCGGCATCCACCGCCCGGCAATTCCATACCCGTCGCATCATCGACCGCCAGGGCCGTTGAACCGCAGCAGACAGTTCCTAAATTTGTGAACGGCAGCACTCCCGGCAAGCCGGTTTCGCGCGCCGATCAAAATGGACGACCGCTTTCCCCCATGACAAAGTGAGAGCGACCCTCGCGCGATGACGGTTCCCGATGCCTGAAATCACCTCGAAGCCCCGCACCAAGACCAAGCCGCAGACCGAGCGGCCGAAGCTCTACAAGGTCATCCTCATCAATGACGATTTCACGCCGCGTGAATTCGTGGTGACGGTGCTGAAGGGCGAGTTCAAGCTCAGCGAAGACCAGGCGCACCGGGTGATGATCACCGCGCACCAGCGCGGCGTCTGCGTCGTCGCGGTCTTCACCCGGGACGTCGCCGAGACCAAGGCGACGCGCGCCACCGATGCCGGCAAGGCCAAGGGCTATCCGCTGCTGTTTACGACGGAGCCGGAGGAGTAGCTTCTTTCTCCCCGTTTACGGGGAGAAATGTCCGGCAGGACAATGAGGGGCGGCGCGGACGTCGACAATAGTTCAGATAGGTCTGCCGTAGAGATCGCTAATCACGTCAATTTCGCGCTGCCCCTCATCCGCCCTTCGGGCACCTTCTCCCCGTGAACGGGGAGAAGGAGGACACGCAACTTACCTTCCCTCGCGATACCACATCGCGCCCATTGCGAGCAGCAGCAGGCCGAGGCCGAGGAAGCCGCCGAACAGCGGCACGCGGGAGACTGCTTTCAGCACGCTGTCGTCGGTGGTGCGCAAGCCGATCCAGTCGGCGCCCGAGGCGGCGCCGGAGGCGCGGACCGGGACGATGGAGGGCAGGGCGACACTGCCGGTAAGCTCGCCAAGGGTCGAGGACGCCGCCAGCCGGCGCACGCTGCCGCCAGTGGCTTCCGCCGGCGCCTTCAGCCGGTTCTCGGTGGAGATGACGTCGGAGAATTCCGGCGCGTTGACCGGACCGACATGGGCAAGTGCGGTCAGGTCGCCATTGCCGATCTGGTAGAGGCCGATCTCCTTGGTCTCGACGCTGCCCAGGAAGACACCGGGTTCGGATTTCTCCAGCTTGACGATCAGTGCCTTGCCAGATGGGGTGATGACCTGGGCCGGGCCGGGATCGTCGCTCATTGTCTGGCGGCGGATTTCAAGCACCATGCCGCGGCCGTCGGCGGTCAGCCGCTCTTCCTCGAGCTCGGGCTCCTTCATCAGCCAGTGGGCGATGCGGCGATAGAGCTGGACATGCGGGCCGCCGCCCTCGAAGCCGCGCGCCCACAACCAGCCCTGATCGGACAGCAGCATGCCGACGCGGCCTTCGCCCTTGTGGTCGAGCAAAAGCAGGGGACGGTTGTCGGCGCCCTTCATCACCACTTCGCCTTCAGGGTTCTGCACGCCGATGGTACGGAACCAGCGGCTCCAGTGCGGCGGCTCTGTGGCCGAACCGTCGAGGCCGCGCGTCACCGGATGGCGCTGGCCAACATCGGTGAGGCGCGGATAGAAGGCCTTGTCGATGACTTCGCCGGTCGGCATCGCCGGCAGCGACGACATCAGCGGTGTGCGGGCAATCGAGGCGTCGCCGGCATATTCCGGCCCGGCTGCGATCAAAAGCGCGCCGCCCTTTTCGACATATTCGGAGATGTAGTCGTAATAGAGGATCGGCAGCACATCGCGGTGCTGGTAGCGATCGAAGATGATGAGATCGAAATCCTTGATCTTCTCGACGAACAATTCGCGCGTCGGGAAGGCGATCAGCGACAATTCGTTGATCGGTGTGCCGTCCTGCTTTTCCGGCGGCCGCAGAATGGTGAAGTGGACGAGATCGACCGAAGCGTCGGATTTCAGCAGATTGCGCCAGGTGCGCTCGCCGGCATGCGGCTCGCCGGAGACCAGCAGCACGCGCAAATTCTCGCGGATGCCGTCGATCAGCGCGATGGCGCGGTTGTTGGCGTCGGTCAGTTCGCCCGGCTCGCGGTCGATGGAGAGTTCGACGATGTTGCGGCCGGCGCCGGGAATGGTCACCTGCAGCGGCATGGCCTGGCCGATGGTGGCCTCTTCGACCGCCACCTGCTCACCATTGACCGAGACGCGCACATCGACCGGGCCGGTTTCGCCGTCGGTGGCGATGACACGGTAGGTCATGTCGAGAGGCTTGCCGACCAGGCCGAAGCGCGGCGCGTTCTCGAAGCGGATGCGGCGGTCCTTCTCGTGCTCATTGCCGGTGATCAGCGCGTGCAGCGGCGCGTTGAAGTCGGAGGCGGCGGGCGGTGCGTCATGCACCTCGCCATCGGTGATCATGATGGCGCCACCGATGCGCGATGGCGGCACGTCGCGGAAAGCGCCTTCGAGGGCTGCAAAAAGCCTGGTTTCGGTGCGCTCCTCCGCGGCTTCCGATTTGCCGGCCTCGACGACGCGGACGTCGAACTGCTTGAAGCGGGCAAGGCGCTGCTGCAACCCGGCCAGCGCTTCGTCTGTCTGTTTGGTTCGGTCGCCTATGTCCTGGCTCTGGCTGCGGTCGACGATGACGGCAACCACACTCTTCAACGCCTCGCGCTCCTCGTCGAGGAAGACTGGATTGAGCAAGGCGGCGCCCAGCGCAATCAGCGCGGCGAAGCGGAAGATCGCGCCGCGCTGGCGAAACCACAGGCCAACAGCCGCGAGCAGCAGCAGCGGCACGAGCACCAAAGCCAGCAAGGGCCAGGACAGCAGAGGTTCGAAGGAGATCGACCAGTTCATGATCTTACTGCCCCAACCGTTCGAGCAGGATCGGCACGTGCACCTGGTCGGATTTGTAGTTGCCGGTCAGCATGTACATCATGATGTTGACGCCGGCGCGCAGCGCGTAGATGCGCTGCATCGGGTCCGACGGCACGGTCGGCAGCAACGGGTCGCCATTCTCGTCGACAGCCCAGGCGCCGGCAAAATCATTGGCGGTGATGAGGATCGGCGAGACGCCGTCGCCGACGCGCACCGGCCGGTTCTCGGCATTGCTGGCGTCGAGCGAGGCTTCGACCCAGAGCGGGCTGCCGGCGAAGCGACCGGGAAATTCGGGCAGGATGAAGAAGGATTTGGTCAGCACATGGTCGGCAGGCACCGGCTCCAGCGGCGGCACGTTGAGATTGCCGAGGATGTCGCGCAACCGCTCCGTTGCCGGGCTCGCCGAATCCGCACCTATGCCGTTGGCAAACTGGTCGCGCGTGTCGAACAGCACCGTGCCGCCCTGTTGCATATAGGCGTCGATACGGGCGATCGCGGCCTCGCTCGGCATCGGCGCGGAAGGGTCGATGGGCCAGTAGATCAGCGGATAGAAGGAAAGCTCGTCCTTCGAGATGTCGACGCCCGCCGGCGCGCCCGGCTCAAGCGCGGTCTTCTCGATCAGGAAGCGGGTCAGGCCTTCAAGGCCGGCGCGGCTGATCGAATCGTCACCCGGCACGCCGGTCAGCACATAGGCGATTCGGGTCTTGGCAATGTCCTCGATGGCCGCGGCGTCGCCCGGTTTGGCATCGTCGGCGCGGGCGAGGTCGGCATGGCCAAACAGCATGCCGAGGCCGAGCAGCAGCGCAGCAGTCGTTGCGGCGGCCGAGCGAGCGCGGCGCGGCCTGCGCGACAACAGACCGCCCATCCAGAACACAGCCAGCGTGTCGAGCAGCATCAGCACCAGTGCCGCGGTGACCAACGGAGCCTTGAGGTCGCGTGATTCATCGAAAGCATATTGGATATTGGTCACCGGCACGGTGAATTGCGGCCGCGCCAGCGGCGCGAAGGCGGTGGCCGGATCGAGCAGATTGTGGGCGAAGACGCCGGTCTCGGAGCCATAGAGGCCGGGCGGGTTCTCGAACGTCACGGGCAGCGGGCCGGCGACGGGCACCAGCGGCCGTGCATCAGGCGTCGGCGGCACCAGCGCGCCGTCGGCCGCGATCATGCGGTAGGGTGCCAGCGACGTGGCGGCGGCTTCGGCGTTGGCGACCGCCGCACCCTGGTTGCGGGACAGCTGCACGATGCGCCGCAGCATCTCGACGAAGCTGCCAGAGATCGGCAGGGTCGACCATGTCGCTTCCGGCGTGACATGGAACAGGACGAGCGTGCCCTTGCCCTTTTTCAGCCCGGTCACCAACGGCGTGCCGTCGGCAAGCGTCGCCCAGGTACGCTCGACGATATCGGGCGTCGGCTCGGCCAGGACCTGCCGGCTCACCGTGACTTCGGCCGGCGGTGCAAGGTCGGCAAACGGGCCGTTCTTCGGAAACTCTGTCACCGCCTGCGGCGTCGTCCATGACAGGGAGCCACCCAGCGAACGCTCGCCGGTGCGCAGCCTGACCGGCAGAAGATCGTCGTCATTGCCGGCGGCGGCCAGTCGAGACCCGGCGAAGCGCACCAGCGTGCCGCCATTGTCGACCCAGTCGACCAGCCGCTGACGGACCTGCGGCGGAATGGTGCCGATATCGGCCATGACGATCATCGCCGGTTTCTGGTCGAGGAGCTGCGGGATGGCGTCGGCGAGATCAGCGCTCGACGGCTCGACCAGATCGGCAAACGGCTGCAGCGCGCGCCTGATGTAGTAGAGAGGCGACAGAAGCGGCTGCGCCTGGTCGGCCTCCGCCTGCGACAACAACCCGACGCGGCGGCGTTTGGAGCTTTCGTCGAGCACGCGCACCGCACCCGCCTGGCGCTCGCCATCGAGCGCGATCGAGGCGAAGTCGTTGCGCAGTTCGAACGGCACCGCCATCGTGCCGGTGGCGCTGGTTTCGCCGGGAGCGAATGTCAGCGTCGCATCGGCGATGCGCCGGCCCTTATCGTCGAAGGCGCCGGCGGTGACCTGAGCCGGGGCCGGATCGCCGGGAGCGCGAATGGCGGTCAGCGCAAAGCCGTCGACCTGGTTCTCGGCGCCGGTCAGCCCGGTCAGCGCCAGCCGGTCGGAGCTCGCCCAGACGACACGGGCGGCATTTCTCGACAGCAGCGTGTTGAAGGCGGCCTCGTCGCCTTTTGCCGCCAAGCCATCGGCCAGAACGGCAACGCTGGCGCCGGGCAAGGTCTCCAGCACCCCGGCAACGCGGGCATAGACGGCGGGGCGGTCGGTCGGGATCGGCCGCGGTTTTGCCGCGCGCAGCCGATCGAGTGCTGCGGCGGCGTCGAAGGGGCCGATCTCGGCATTGGGTTTTTCGGTGGTGAAGGCGATGACGACCGGCACACCATTCAAGCCGGCGTCGGCGATCAGCCGCTGGGCGGTGGCGACGCGCTTGCCCCAGTCGGCGGCACTTGCCCAGTCATTGTCGATGACCAGTGCCAAGGCTGCGCCCTCGGCCGGCAGTTTTTCGCGCGGGTTGAAGACGGGTTCGGCCAGGGCGGCAACGACAAGGGCGGCCATCAGCAGCCGCAGCAGCGTCAGCCACCACGGGCTCTGCTGCGGCGTTTCCTCGCGCTTCAGCACGCGGGCGAGGATCTTCAGCGGCGGGAACACCTCCGTTTGCGGCTTGGGGGGAGTGAGCCTGAGCAGCCACCAGATCACCGGCAGTGCCAGCAGGCCCCACAATACCATGGGGGCACCGAAGGAGAGCGGCAGCCAGCTCATGCGCTGACCTTTCCTGGCTGACCGCCACTGGCGGTCATGCCGGCACGACCGCTAGCGGCCGGCCCGGCAAAGCCATCGGCGGTCATCGCCATGTGGATACGCACCAGCGCCTCGGAAGCGAGGCGGTCCGTGTGGTTGACGGTGTAGCTCCAGCCCAGCCGCTTGCACCAGCCGGCCAATTCCTGGCGGCGCGCGGTGTAGAGCAGGCGGTATTCGTCGCCGAGCATTTCGGCGCGGCCGGCGGTCAGCTTGTCGCCGGTCTCGGGGTCGGTGAATTCGGTGCGTCCGGCATAAGGGAAGGTCTCTTCGGCCGGATCGGCGACCTCGATCAGATGCGCGCGCACGCCGTGGCGCGCAAGCACGTCGAGCCAGGCCATTGTCTCTTCGACCGGATCGAGGAAATCGCTGACGATGACGATGTCGCAAAAGCGGCGGATGCCGGACAGGTCGGGCTTTGCCGGCGGGTCGGCGGCGTGCATCAATTGCGCTGCGATGCGCTCGGCGCCGTTGCGGGCGGTGAACGGATCAGTCAGGCCCGGCCAAGCGATGCGCTCGCCGCTGCGCGACAGCAATTCGGCCATGGCCAGCGCCAGCACCAGCGCGCGGGATTCCTTGGATACGCTGGCGCCGGTCGATTTGTAGAGCATCGAGGGCGAGGGGTCGGCCCACAGCCACACCGTGTGGGCAGCCTCCCATTCGCGGTCGCGCACATAGGTATGGTCGTCGCGGGCCGACCGGCGCCAGTCGATGCGCGAGGAATCGCCTTCGACATAGGGGCGGAACTGCCAGAAATTTTCGCCGATGCCGCGCTTGCGGCGGCCGTGCCAGCCGGCGATCACCGTGTTGACGATGCGGCGCGCTTCGACCAGCAGATCCGGCACCAGCGAAGCCCGCAACCGGCCCCTGGCGAGCGCGTCGCGCGTCGCTGCCGGTGCCTGGACTTCGCCGATACGCGCCATCAGATGCCTTTGGCCAGTTTCGCCACCACGTCACGCACGGTCGTGCCCTCGGCGCGGGCGGCAAATGTCAGCGCCATGCGATGCTGCAGCACCGGCTCGGCCAGTGCGCGGATGTCGTCGACCGACGGCGCCAGCCTTCCGTCATAAAGGGCACGCGCGCGAGCGCAGAGCGTCAGCGCCTGGCTGGCACGCGGACCCGGACCCCAGGCGACGTGCTTGTCGGTCTCGGCATTGCCCTGGCCGGGGCGCGCCGAACGCACCAGCTTGAGAATGGCGTCGACGACGCTTTCCGGCACCGGCATGCGGCGGATCAGCGTCTGGATTTCCTTCAGCCGCACAGGCTGCAGGACGTTTTGCGCCTTCGCGTCCTCGATGCCGGTGGTTTCCAAGAGGATGCGGCGCTCCGCCTCGATTTCGGGATAGAGGATGTCGACCTGCATCAGGAAGCGGTCGAGCTGCGCCTCGGGCAGGGGATAGGTGCCTTCCTGCTCCAGCGGGTTCTGCGTCGCCAGCACGTGGAAGGGCGCGGGCAGGTCGTGGCGAACGCCCGCGATGGTGACGTGGTATTCCTGCATCGCCTGCAGCAGCGCCGACTGGGTGCGCGGCGAGGCGCGGTTGATTTCGTCGGCCATCAGCAATTGCGCGAAGATCGGACCGGAGATGAAGCGGAAGGAGCGCTTGCCGGCCTCGTCCTGCTCCATCACTTCGGAGCCGAGAATGTCCGATGGCATCAGGTCGGGGGTGAACTGGATGCGGCGCGAATCGAGGCCGAGCACGACGCCGAGCGTTTCGACCAACTTGGTCTTGGCAAGGCCGGGCACGCCGACCAGCAGCGCATGGCCGCCGGCCAGCAGCGCCACCAGCGTGCGCTCGACAACCGCTTCCTGGCCGAAGATGACGCGGCCGACGCCGTCGCGGACCCTGGAAATATCGGCCAGCGCCGTCTCGGCCTGGGCGATCATGTCCTTTTCGCTGATCGGGCTTTCCTTGACCATCACGCTCATGCCGCATCGATCCTTGTGCTGGAGGTACCGGCTTGCACTATCGCAGTGCGCAGAATGCCGCGATTCGGCCTCGCCTGGCGCCTACGAATGAACTTAAATCACAGACTTAGGCTGACAAGCGGAACAACAGTGACTATTTCGTGACCATGATGGACCGCTCCGAACATCGCGAACAAGGCCTTACCGGTGCCACAGAGGCCCGCGGCCTGGAGGCGCTGATCTCGCGCGCCACCCGCGCCGGCAAGGGCGCGGCGCCGGTGGAGCGCTGGAATCCCGACTTTTGCGGCGATCTCGACATGGAGATCAAACAGGACGGAACCTGGTTTTATCTCGGCACGCCGATTGGCCGCATGCCGCTGGTGCAATTGTTTTCCACCGTGCTGCGCAAGGACGAGGATGGCAGGACCTATCTGGTGACGCCGGTCGAACGGGTCGGCATCCGCGTCGTCGACGCGCCGTTCATTGCCGTCGAGATGGATGTTTCCGGCGCCGGCGTTGGGCAAATCATCACCTTCCGCACCAATGTCGGCGATGTCGTCGAGGCCGGACCCGGCCATCCGCTGCGCTTCGTCGACGAGAACGAGACCGGCGGGCTGAAACCCTATGTGCTGGTGCGCGGACGGCTGGAAGCGCTGGTGACGCGGCCGGTGATGTACGAACTGGTCGAGCATGGCGAGGAGATCGACATCGGCGGCAAGACAATGTTTGCCGTGCGCTCGAAAGGCGAGGTCTATCCGATCATGCCGGCGGAAAAGCTGAAGCGGCTGAGCGCATGATGGACCATGTGACGCCGCCGCCGTTTTCCACAGCGGATTTTCGCGCGCGTGTCGCGGTGCAGGCTGACGCCCATGCGGGCGACGATTATGGCGACCATCGCTTTAACCCGGGTCATCCCCGGCTGAAGCAGCTGAAGGCGCTTCGCGATGCTGCCGTGCTGATCCCGGTCGTCGACCACGGACGCGAAGCGACTGTGCTTTTGACCAAGCGGGCGGAAAGGCTGCGCAACCATTCCGGGCAGGTGGCTTTCCCCGGCGGTACGATCGATCCGACCGATCCGACACCGGAAGCAGCCGCGTTGCGCGAAACCTTCGAGGAGATCGGACTCGGCCAGGATCGCATCGAGATCATCGGCCGCATGCCCGACTATGTCGCCGGCAGCGGCTATCGCATTGCCCCGGTGCTGGCGATCGTGGAGCCCGGTTTTACTCTGTCGCTCAATGCCGACGAGGTCGACGCCGCCTTCGAAGTGCCGCTCTCGTTCCTGATGGATCCGGCCAATCACGCCAGGGACAGCCGCATGTGGAACGAGCTCGAATGGTTCTTCTACGAGATGCCCTATGGCGGCCAGCGCATCTGGGGCGTCACCGCCGGCATCATCCGCACGCTCTATGAAAGGCTTTATGCGTGAGTGATCCGATATCGCTGACGGGCAGAGCCGACTGGCTCGGTGAAAAACATCTTCAGCGGCTGCTTGGCGTTCTGGCGCAAGACGGCGAAGAGGCCCGGATCGCCGGCGGCGCGGTGCGCAATGCGCTGATCGGCCAGCCGGTCGCCGACATCGATATCGCCACCACTTGCCTGCCTCAGGAAACCATCCGCCGCGCTGTAGCCGCAGGCTTCAAACCTGTGCCGACCGGCATCGAGCATGGCACCGTCACGGTGGTTGCCGGTGGCACGGCCTATGAGGTCACCACGCTGCGGGCCGATATCGAGACCGACGGCCGCCGGGCCAAAGTGTCGTTCGGCCGCGACTGGAAGGCCGACGCCGAACGGCGCGATTTCACCATCAACGCGCTCTATGCCGAGGCCGATGGCACGGTCGTCGACCTAGTCGGCGGCGTCGGCGATATCAAGGCGCGCCGGCTGCGCTTTATCGGCGATGCCGAGCAGCGCATCCGCGAAGACTATTTGCGCATCCTGCGCTTCTTCCGTTTCTTCGCCTGGTATGGCGACGGCCGGCCCGATGTCGAGGGATTGAAGGCCTGCGCCCGGCTCAAGGAAGGGCTCGCGCAGCTCTCGGCCGAGCGCATCTGGTCCGAACTGAAGAAGCTGCTGGCGGCCCCCGACCCGTCGCGCGCCCTGCTGTGGATGCGCCAGGCCGGCGTGCTCACCAGTGCCCTGCCGGAGAGCGAGAAATGGGGCATCGATGCCATACACGGGCTGGTCAAGACCGAGAAAGATCTGGGCTGGGCACCAGACCCGCTGCTCAGGCTGGAGGCGATCGTGCCGCCGGATGCCGCGCGGATGAAGACGCTGGGGGAGCGGCTGAAGCTCTCCACCAATGAGGCGGACCGTCTGCGGCACTGGGCGCTGACGGATGCGGTCGAGCCCAAGACGAGCGAGGCGGAAGTGGCCAAAAAACTCTATGCCGGCGACCGCCAGGGTTTTGTCGACCGCCTGCGGCTGTCGCTCGCCTCGGCGCGGGCGCGCGCCGTCGAGGACAATGACGCGCTTGTCCGGGCCGGCGGTTTTTCGCGCCTGCTTGCATTTGCTCTGAAATGGGAAAAACCGGTGTTCCCGGTCAAGGGCGCCGATCTGACCGCGCTTGGCGCCTCGCCCGGGCCGAAACTCGGCGCGATCCTGAAAAACCTTGAAAAGGAATGGATCGGCTCAGGCTTTGCGCTCGATCGCGACGCGCTGCTTGAGCGCGCCGCGGAGGCCCTGAAAGCCGGATAGGGTATTTCCCTAGGCCGCGTCGCGCACCTTCTCGATGCGCGAGCGGATCGCTTCGATCATCGTCTCGCGGATGATCGTTTCGCCATGCGTCTCGCGCATATGGTCGACGGCGCGGCGCATGACCTCGGCTTCCTCGTCGGCACGGGTGTGCCACTCACAGCCGGGAACCAGCGAGCCGCAATGGAATTCCTTCATGGGATTTTCTCCTTTCCTCCTGGGAGCCTGCGCCTCTCATGGGCGCACGAAGCTCCCGTCACCTTTGTTTCGCGCCCTGTCGCCGCAGTCGGTTTTGGGGGCACGTACGGGGGAACAAGCATAACACGGTTCAGCGGTTTTGGTTGCCGCTAAAGCGTGTCGCGTCTAGACGGTTACACGCAACGCGCTTTAGTTCTTCGATTTTATGCATGTCATTTTCCCAAAACCGAGGTCACTTTTGGGTGACATGCATAGGCAAAAAAGGCGGAGCAGCGCTGCTCCGCCTCTCTACGCTACCCCAGAACAAGACCAGTTTGGTCTTGTTCCGACAGGGCCGTCACCTCATGATCTTGACTGCCTCGGCAACTTTGTTCTTGCCGCTCATGTCCCAGGAAACGCGGACCTTTTCGCCGGCCTTCAGGCCAGGATCCTTGAAGGTCTTGGGCAGCGTAAAGGTGGATCCGTCGTCCAGAACGAGGCTCATGGCCGTTCCATCGTAGGTCTTGACCGTGCCCGTGGTGTGCTTGACCGCGGCAAAGGCAACCGAGCCTGAGGCAAGAAGGGCGGCCGCGGCAGCCGAAACAATGAGTTTGCGCATGGTAAGTACTCCTGGAAAAATGCGGGGCATTCGATTGGGAAAATGCTCCGCTTCGTTAAGGGCCGTCTGGTTGCGTCGAGTCGCAGTTCGGGAGCGAACCACCGGCGCTTCCCGACCCGGAAACGACAAATAATCCTTTTAGTTCAATTGCCTATTAGACGAAAAAGATAATGGCAATGCCACATTGCCTGCCCAGATTCGGTGAATGGGACGCTTTTGCGGCTCACGCTTCGCTCACCGATTTGTTACGGCCATCTCACTTCCGGTGGCAGGCTGGACAGGATCGAGGCGACATTGCCGCCGGTCTTCAGGCCGAAGATGGTGCCGCGATCGTGAAGAAGGTTGAATTCGACGTAACGGCCGCGGCGGACGAGCTGTTCGTCGCGGTCGTCGTCGGTCCAGCTTTCATTGAAATGGGCCCGAACCAGATGGCCATAGACGACAAGAAAAGAGCGCCCGACATCCTGGACGAAGTTGAAATCGGCGTTCCAGCCGCCTTTGTCCTCGCTCGAATGCAGCCAGTCGAAAAAGATGCCGCCAACGCCGCGCGGCTCGTTGCGGTGCGGCAGATAGAAATACTCGTCGCACCAGGCCTTGAATTTGGGGTGGTCGGCGACCGCGGCGTTCTTCTCGCAGGCAAACCGCATGGCGCGGTGGAAGGCGACCGTATCGGGGTGATCTTCAGTGCGGTTTCGGTCCAGCACCGGGGTCAGATCGGCGCCGCCGCCGAACCAGTGGCGCGACGTCACGACCATGCGGGTGTTCATATGCACCGCAGGCACCTTTGGGTTCCACGGATGCGCGATCAGCGAAATGCCCGATGCCCAGAAACTCGGGTCTTCTTCGGCGCCGGGCATCTGCTTCCTGAACTCAGGCGAGAACTCGCCATGGACGGTCGAGGTGTGGACGCCGACCTTCTCGAAGACGCGGCCCCGCATCATCGACATGGTGCCGCCGCCGCCCTTGCCCTGGTCGCGCTCCCACGGCGTCTTTTCGAAACGGCCGGGCGACCATTCGACGAGCGGGCCGGTCAAGTCCTGCTCTATCTGCTCGAAGGTGGTGCAGATGCGCTCGCGCAGCGTCTCGAACCAGAGCCTGGCCTTCATCTTCTTCTGTTCAATGTCGGCTGGAAGGCCCGCCGGTATTTCTGGTCGTTCCAAATCACGTCTCCAGCCGAGCCGACAAATGACTCGTCTTTTCCGGGCGCGATCCCTAATCTCTTGGGAGCAAGGGTCAAGTGTCATCTGGTAGAGGCCCAGGAGTTCTTTGGTGCGCACCCCGGCAAGACCGCCGCTGCACGGCCTGAAGAAAAGGCTCGACCGTTCGCGCGCCGAGCACGAGCGTATGCCGCGTGACGGCTTTTTGCGCGAAACCTTCGTCCTGCCGCGCTCGGATGCGCGGCTCAAAGCCAAGGAATGGTTCGAACGCTTCCCCAAGCAGGCCTATTGGACCGAGATCGAGAGCTGGTTCGAACGGCCCGGAGACGTCATCGAATTCACGATACGGCGGCTGCCGGCGGCGGACTAGGGGATGTCACGGCAAAAACAGATCGCGCAACTTTGGAGAATCTAGGATCAGGTTCTCGCCAAGCAGTTTGCCGAATTTTTCCAACCCCATCTTCCGCGCTTCATCGAAGCTGATGGAGGTAAAGAGGGTTGGCATGCCGCCAGAATCGATCCGGTAGATGGAAATGAGCTGTGTCTCTTCGTCTGCTTGCATTAGGTGTCCTCGCAAAGATGTTTCCTCCTCATCGCCCAATGATCGCATGCCTTTGTTCATGACGCGATTAATCTCCGCGCGCCTGCCCCTTCTAGGGCCAGCCGGTCGCCCTTGTTCCTCAGCGGGCACTTGTCGATCGACATGCAGCCGCAGCCGATGCAGTCGGTGAGGCCGTCGCGCAGCTTCTTTAACTGGCTGATCTTGCGGTCGAGGTCGTCGCGCCATCCAGTCGACAGCAGGTTCCAGTCCTCGCGCGTCGGCGTACGGCCCTCCGGCAGCGATTCAAGTGCGGCAGCAATCTCGGCGAGCGAGATGCCGACCTCCTGCGCAATCCGGATGATCGCCACCCGCCGCAGCACGTCGCGCCCATAGCGCCGCTGGTTGCCCGCCGTGCGGTGGCTGCGGATCAGCCCGCGCGCCTCGTAGAAATGCAGCGCCGACACTGCCACGCCGCTGCGCATGGCCACCTGGCCAACCGTCAATTCCTTTATCGGAGCCATTTCGTTTTTCCGCTTGACCTCAAGTTAAGTTGAGCTTGTAGCCAGGAAATGTCGATAGGGCAATTGAGGAGAAGGCGATGTGCGCCTGGGTGAGAATGACGCAAGACGCAACGGCCGTTGGCGATGGCGACAACGCATTGAAGGTTCTAGCCGAGCTGCCGGATGGCTTCGCCGGCGACCATGGCGACGGACAGTGCGACATTGATGCTGCGCGTGCCGGGCTGCATCGGGATCGTCAGCCGCGCATCCGCCGCCCGATGGACAGAATCGGGCACCCCGGCGGATTCGCGGCCGAACAGCAGGATGTCGCCATCGGTAAAGGCAAAGCCGGTGTAGGCAGTCGCGGCTTTGGTGGTGAGCAGCACCAGCCGGCGCGCTTGGCCTCTGCGCCAGTCCTCGAAGGCGTTCCAGTCGACATGCCGGGTCAAAGCGGCCATTTCGAGATAGTCCATCCCGGCTCGCTTGAGCGCTTTGTCGGAGAGCGGGAAGCCGGCCGGTTCGATAATGTCGACGCCAAGACCGAGGCAGGCGGCGAAGCGCAGGATTGTCCCGGTGTTGCCGGCAATGTCAGGCTGGTAGAGAGCGATGCGGAGACGGTGGTTCATTTCCGCGTCTTCCTAATAAGTGGCAGATCGGCCACAGCGGACTCCTGGTTTTGGAAATTGCTGGACCTGCGGGTGGCCATTTTCTGCGAAGTCGATTATACCGCACGCATTGTCAACCCGAACCGATGGAGGGGTATTTCATGATGACCATGCACATCCAGCGCCCCTCCCGTGGGCTTACCTGCCTGCCGGCGGTTTCGGTACGACGATTTACCTGACTTCTTGGATCTGATCGCACCGATTCCCGCCGAACCCAGTTTTCGGCTTTCGAAGGAATCCTGCGATGTTTTTCAACCTGTTGAAGGGGCTGTACGCCCCAGCTGAGCGTGTCCCGACCGGGGTGTCCCCTCGTGTCCCGACCGATGCAATCCGTGCGTCCGGCCGAATGCCGGCGCACGACATTGCCTCGCCTTTTTATCTCTTTTTGCACACGGAGGACGGACCGATGTTCGATCCCTATAAAATACCTGGTTCAAGAAGCCTGCACGAGCGCAAGACGGCGACCTGGGCGTTGCTGGTCGGCGAGACCTATTCGTCGGTGGTTCACGCCGAGACGCGCCGGCGTCCGCATCGCGGCATGTTGCCGGATGTCGATTTCTCGCGCGCGGTTCCAGACCACAGTCGGCCGTCGCTGGTGCGCCGGATCATCCGGCTCATACGGCCGGGCGCGAAAAACCGGGCTGGCGGCGGCGTGCCGTCAGGTCAGTCGACCGCGTCTGTCGGCGAAAAGCCCGCAAGTCCCTATATTGGGCGAAGCAGGACCGATGGCCCGGGTGATTCCGGGCCGTCGGTCCCCGACTTCGTACGCTCCGGGGACCTTTCCCACGCCGCGTGAGCGGAAAACTGATTTGTGAGCATCAACATGTTCAGCTGGTTTGAAAAAAGGCTCGATCCGTTCCCCGCAGCGGAACCGGTCGAGCCGCCGAAGACGCTGGTTGCCTTCTGCGTGCATTATACGCGGGGCGCCTGGCCCTACATCATCGTCGATGCGGTGCTGGTGACGGCGATCGCGGTCGCCGAAGTGTGGATGTTCGGCTTCATGGGCCGCATCGTCGACTGGCTGTCCGGGCAGAATCGCGAAACCTTCCTGCAGACCGAGAGTTGGAAGCTCGCCGGCATGGCCTTCGTCGTGCTGTTTGCGCTGCCCGGTACGGTTTGGCTGCACTCGCTGCTCAACCAGCAGACGCTGATGGGCAACTACCCAATGCGAATCCGCTGGCAGGTGCATCGCTATCTCTTGAAGCAGTCGATGAGCTTCTACCAGGACGAATTCGCCGGCCGCATCGCCACCAAGCTGATGCAGACGGCGCTTGCCGTGCGCGAATGCGTCATCAAGGTGATCGACGTCCTCAACTACGTCATCGTCTATTTCCTCGGCATGCTCTTCATCGTCGGTTCTGCCGACGTGAGGCTGGCGGCACCGCTTGGCGTCTGGCTGCTCGGCTATATCGGCCTGTTGCGCTACTTCATCCCGAAGCTCGGAAAGGTCGGCGAGGCGCAAGCCAATGCGCGCTCGACCATGACCGGCCGCGTCGTCGACAGCTACACCAACATCCAGACGGTCAAGCTGTTTTCCCATGCGCGCCGCGAAGCAACGTTCGCCAGGGAAGGCATGGCCGGCTTCCTCGACACGGTCTACCGTTCGATGCGGCTGGTGACTGTGCTTTACGGCCTGCTCTACATCCTCAACGCGTTGCTGCTGTTCTCCGTGACGGCGCTGGCGCTGTGGCTGTGGCTTGGCCAGGCGGTGACGATCGGCGCCGTCGCCGTGGTCATCGGCCTTGTGCTCAGGATGTGGGGCATGTCGCAGTGGATCATGTGGGAAATGTCCGGCCTGTTCGAGAACATCGGCACGGTGCAGGACGGTATCGCCTCGATCTCGTTGCCGCGCCTGGTCGAGGACCGGCCGGGGGCGAAGGACATTGCCGTCACCAAGGGTGAGATTCAGTTCGACGATATCCGCTTCCATTACGGCAAGCAGAAGGGCGTCATCGAGAGCCTGTCGCTGACGGTGAAGCCTGGCGAGAAGGTCGGCATTGTCGGCCGCTCCGGTGCGGGCAAGTCGACGCTGGTCAACCTCCTGTTGCGCTTCTATGACCTTGAGAAAGGCCGGATCCTGATCGACGGCCAGGAGATCGCATCGGTGACGCAGGATTCGCTGCGCGCACAGATCGGCATGGTGACGCAGGACACCTCGCTGCTGCACCGTTCGGTGCGCGACAACATCCTCTACGGCCGGCCCGACGCCACGGAAGAGATGGTCGTCGAGGCAGCCGGGCGGGCCGAGGCGCTGGAGTTCATCGGCGGGCTTTCGGACCACACTGGACGCAAAGGGTTCGACGCTCATGTCGGCGACCGGGGCGTCAAATTGTCGGGCGGCCAGCGGCAACGCATCGCCATTGCTCGCGTTATGTTGAAGGACGCGCCGATACTTATCCTTGACGAAGCGACCTCGGCGCTGGATTCCGAAGCCGAGGCCGCCATCCAGGAGAATCTCTACAAGCTCATGCAAGGCAAGACCGTCATCGCCATCGCGCACCGGCTGTCGACCATTGCGGCGATGGACAGGCTCATCGTCCTCGACAAGGGCCGTGTCATCGAGGAAGGGTCGCATGAGGACCTCGTCGCCAGCGGCGGGCTCTACGCGCAGCTCTGGCAGCGCCAGTCGGGCGGGTTCCTGCTCGACGACGGCCCGGTCGATGCCGCCAGTGACGCCGTTGCAAACGACATCGGCGTGAAGGGCGAAGCCGCGGAATGATGACATCAGCATGATGACAGCCGTCTATCGCTGGTTCGAGAACTGGGTCTATCCGTTCAGGGAGCCGGCGAGCCTTCGGCCACCATCAAGCGTCGGCGGCTTTCTCTGGCACTATGTCGGCCAGGCGAAGTTCGCCTTCTTCGCCATGCTGGTCATCGGCGGCATCGCGCCGCTGGTCGAGGCCGGGCTGTTCTACTTCGTCGGCCGGCTGGTCGATATCCTCGACCAGCTGCCCGGCGAGCGCAGCTGGCACGCGCTGTGGACCGCCGCCGGTCCTGAACTGCTGTTCATGATCGCAGTGGTGCTGGTCATCCGCACCGTCGTGGTAGGTCTGTCGGCGCTGGTCAACGAACAGACGATCACGCCAGGCTTCTACAATCTGGTGCGCTGGCAGGCGCACCGGCACGTCTCGCGGCAGTCCTACACCTTCTTCCAGAACGATTTCGCCGGCCGTATCGCGACAAAGGTCTGGCAGGCGGGGCAAGCGACCGGCGATCTGATGGAGAGCTTCATCGAGGTCGTCTGGTTCATGCTCGTCTATACGGTGACGACGCTGGCGCTGGTCGCCGGGCTGGATCTCAGGTTGGCGGCGCTGGTGATAATCTGGATCGTCGCTTTCGGGTTTCTGGCCAAGCTCTATCTGCCCTCGATCCGCAGGAATGCCGAGGCGACCGCCGAGGCCGGCTCTATGATTACCGGCCGCTTCGTCGATTCCTATTCCAATGTGCAGACGCTGAAACTGTTCTCGGCCGATGGCGACGACCACTATATCAGGAACGGCTTCGACATCTATCTCGACGCGCTGCGACCCTTCACCCGCCGGCTGACCGGCGTGCGCATGGCGCTGACGACGCTGGCTGGCATCATGATCACGGCGATTGGCTGCTTTGCGGTCTATCTCTGGGTCGAAGGGGCGATCACCGTCGGCGCCGTCGCCTTCACGCTTTCCCTCGTGTTGCGGCTTAACATGCTGTTTGGACGGCTGATGATGCAGCTCAACGGCATTTTGCGAAATCTCGGCGTGCTGGAGAACTCCAAGGCGCTGATCACGCAGCCGCTAGGACTGATCGATGCACCCGATGCGAAGGAGCTTGTCGTCGCCGGCGGCCGCATCGAGGTGAAGAATGTCGAGTTCCACTATGGCAAGGGGTTCGGCGTGCTCAATGGCATCGACCTTGTCGTCAAGCCGGGCGAGAAGGTCGGGCTGGTCGGGCCGTCGGGTGCCGGCAAGACGACGCTCGCCAACCTGATCCTGCGGCTCTACGACCTCGAAAGCGGTGAAATCGCCATTGACGGGCAGGACATCGCTGAGGTGACACAGAATTCGCTGCGCGCCAATATCGGCGTGGTCAGCCAGGACACGGCCCTGTTCCACCGTTCGCTGCGCGACAACATCAAGCTCGGCATGCCCGATGCAACCGATGCCGAGGTGGTCGCTGCAGCGAAGAAGGCCGAGGCGCACGAGTTCATATTGGGCCTGCGCGACAACCGGGACCGTGCCGGTTACGAGGCCTTTGTCGGTGAGCGCGGCGTGAAACTGTCGGGCGGCCAGCGCCAGCGCGTGGCGATCGCTCGCGTCTTCCTCAAGGACGCGCCGATCCTGATCCTCGACGAGGCGACCTCGGCGCTCGATTCCGACATCGAGGCGGCGATCCAGGAGAACCTGACGCGGCTGATGGAGAACAAGACGGTCATTGCCATTGCGCATCGGCTGTCGACCATTGCGGCACTCGACCGGCTGGTGGTGCTGGACGGCGGCCGCATCGTCGAACAGGGCACGCATGATGAGCTGGTGGCGTTCGACGGGCTCTATGCGCGGCTGTGGAAACGGCAGTCCGGCGGCTTCCTCTATAACGAGGAAAGCGTGCTGGAAGAGACGCGGCCGGCAGAGTAGAACGCTGACATGTCGGTCAGGATGCCCTCGAACTTTGGACGCAGCAGCGCGCAGGAGAGCGCGCTCGACCTGCTCGGCCATGAGATCCTGGCCGAAAAGGCGGCCGCACTTGGCCGTACTGGTCAGCATGTCGAGGAGACACTGAAGAAGCTGCGCGAGAACAGCGACAGCGAACAGCGCCCCCGGCTGCTGAAGGAAGCCGCCGCGGCGGTGCACGCCTATTTCATCCAGCGCGAACTCTGCGGCTTGCGCCGGCATGATGCGGTGATCCGCGAGTACGACATCCCGAGGGCAGTGCTGGTCAGACTCGGCGCGAGCTAGAGATCATCGGCCGGCAAACAATCATTCCAGCCATTCGGTGATGAAACTGCCGCTTTCGTGGATGTCGGTCGATTCGATCGGGCCTGGGCCGAGATTGGTGAATTTGTGCGGTGTGTTCGGCGGCACGATCAGGATCTGGCCGGCAGTGGCCTTGATCCGCTGGTCGCCGATCGTGAACAGGCCGGTGCCCTGGCGGATGATGAAGATCTCGCAATAGGGGTGGGTGTGCAGGCGCGGGCCGCCGCCGATCTCCGCCTGGTAATTGAAGATCAGGCAGGAGTTGGAGCCGTAGGCGCCCAATTGCAGTTCGCCTTGCCAAAGGCCGGGCGTCCTGGTCCAGGTCTCGCGGTCGATGATGTGTGCCATGTCAGCGAGACTAGATCACGGCAACATGTCCTGTCGAGACAGGCGGGGATCCTCGGATTTGCCGGTATTTTCCTGTCGTTTAGCCGCCTTTGCAGGTCTTTGGGCAACTGGCCGACTGACGCGCTGTTCTGTCCCCGCGACAATCTGCCCTTGTGGCCTGACCCCGCTGGACAAAAACAGGCTTCACGCATAAACCGAAATCCAAATGCCGGAGGAGTTCGCTAGCTTGTTCGCCATGCGCTGTCGGGCCGGCGCGATGGAGCGGGAACAAAGCTCGGCCACCGGCTCGGAAGAGGCGAAAGGATCAGGCACCCGTGAGCGCAACCGATACCCAGGATCCGAACCGTCGTGATTTTCTTTACGTCGCCACTGGCATGGCCGCAGTGGTCGGCGCTGGGGCCGTCGCCTGGCCGTTCATCGACCAGATGCGCCCCGATGCCTCGACGCTGGCGCTGGCCTCGGTCGAGGTCGATGTTTCCTCGCTGACGCCTGGCATGTCGCTGATCGTCAAATGGCGCGGCAAGCCGGTCGTGGTGCGCAACCGCACCGAGCAGGAAATGAAGGACGGCGAGGCCGTCAACCTGGCCGATCTCAAGGATCCGATCGCCCGTAACGCCAATCTGCCGGCCGATGCGCCGGCGACCGACGCCAACCGTACCACGCCCGGCAAGGAAGCCTGGATGGTGATGGTGCAGGTCTGCACGCATCTGGGCTGCATTCCGCTCGGCCAGGAAGGCGATTTCGGCGGCTGGTTCTGCCCGTGCCACGGTTCGCAGTACGACACTGCCGGCCGCATCCGCAAAGGCCCGGCGCCGGAAAACATGGCCGTGCCAGTATTCAAGTTCATTTCCGATACCAAAATCCTTATCGGTTGAGGCAGGGGATATTTCGATGAGCGAGGGACACTCGACCTATACGCCCAAGACCGGTATCGAACGCTGGTTCGACGCCCGCATGCCGCTGCCGCGCATGGTCTATGACAGTTTCATCGCCTATCCGGTGCCGCGCAACCTCAACTATGCCTGGACCTTCGGCGGCATCCTGGCGATCATGCTGGTGGCGCAGATCCTGACCGGCATCGTGCTGGCCATGCACTATACGGCCGACACCAATCTCGCCTTCGGCTCGGTCGAGAAGATCATGCGCGACGTGAATTCGGGCTGGCTGTTGCGCTATCTCCACTCCAACGGCGCCTCGTTCTTCTTCGTAGCCGTCTACATCCACATCTTCCGCGGGCTATACTACGGCTCCTATAAGGCGCCGCGCGAACTACTCTGGATCCTCGGCTGCATCATCTACCTGCTGATGATGGCAACCGGCTTCATGGGCTATGTGCTGCCCTGGGGGCAGATGAGCTTCTGGGGCGCCACCGTCATCACCGGCTTCTTCAGCGCCATTCCGCTGGTCGGCGACTGGATCCAGCAGCTGCTGCTTGGCGGTTTCGCTGTCGACAATCCGACGCTCAACCGCTTCTTTGCGCTGCACTACCTCTTGCCGTTCATGATTGCCGGCGTCGTCGTGCTGCACGTCTGGGCGCTGCATGTCGTCGGCCAGTCGAACCCGACCGGCATCGAGGTCAAGTCGCAGACCGACACCGTCGCCTTCACGCCCTATGCGACCATCAAGGACGCGTTCGGCATGATCGTGTTCCTGTTCGTCTTCGCCTATTTCGTCTTCTACCTGCCGAACTTCCTCGGCCATCCGGACAATTACACGGTCGCCAACCCGCTGAAGACGCCGGCCCACATCGTGCCGGAATGGTACTTCCTGCCGTTCTACGCGATCCTGCGCGCCATCACCTTCAACATCGGACCTATCAATTCCAAGCTCGGCGGCGTGCTGTGCATGTTCGGCGCCATCGTCATGCTGTTCCTGGTACCGTGGCTCGATACCTCGAAGGTTCGCTCGGCGGTCTACCGGCCCTGGTACAAGCTGTTCTTCTGGCTCTTCGTGGCCGACGCGGTCCTTCTGGGATGGCTGGGCTCGCAGCCGGCGGAAGGCGGCGGTCTGTTGACCCTCATGATAGGTGAAGTCTCGGGCAACTACGTTGGCTACGCTCAAGCGGCGACGCTGTTCTACTTCGCCTTTTTCCTCGTCATCCTGCCGGTGCTCGGCCTGATCGAGACGCCGCGCAGGCTGCCGAATTCGATCACCGAAGCGGTGCTGGAGAAGAACAAAGGTGCCGGTGGCGGACATCCGGCAGGTGCGAATGCCGCGCCGGAAACCAAGGGCTGAGCGAGAATCTAAGGGGATTTGGCATGAAAAAGATTCTCACCTCGCTCGCCTTGCTTGGCCTGTTTGCTGGCGGCATCGGTGCCGTCGGGAGCGTGGCGATGGCCGCTGAAGAGGCGCATAACGCGGCCGCGCCGACGCATTTCCCGATCGACGAACCGAAGGAAATGGACTGGAGCTTTGCCGGCCCGTTCGGCACCTACGACAAGGCGCAGCTGCAGCGCGGCCTGAAGGTCTACAAGGAAGTCTGCTCGGCCTGCCACTCGATGAACCTGGTCGCGTTCCGCACGCTCGAAGGCCTCGGTTATTCGGAGGCGCAGGTAAAATCCTTTTCCGCCGAATACACCATCCATGACGGTCCCAACGATGCCGGCGACATGTTCGACCGTCCGGGCAAGCCGTCCGACCATTTCCCGGCGCCGTTCGCCAATGAAGAGGCGGCTGCCGCCTCCAACGGTGGCGCTGCTCCGCCCGATATGTCGCTGCTGGCCAAGGCGCGCGGCGTCGAGCGCGGCTTCCCGCGCTTCGTCTTCGACATCTTCACCCAATATGCCCAGGGCGGCCCGGACTACATCCATTCGCTGCTGACCGGTTACGACCAGACGCCGCCGGCCGGCATGGTGATCCCGGAAGGCACCCACTACAACCCGTACTTCATGTCCGGCGTGTCACTGAAGATGCCGAAGCCGCTCTCCGACGGCCAGGTCACCTATGATGACGGCTCGCCGCAGACGATCGACCAGTATTCGCGCGACGTCTCGGCCTTCCTGATGTGGGCCGCCGAGCCGCATATGGAAGACCGCAAGAAGACCGGCTTCCGCGTGCTTGTGTTCCTGCTTCTGTTCGGCGCCCTGGTCTATCTGACCAAGCGCAAGGTTTGGGAAGGCGTGGCGCACTAAGGCTGCGCAGCATGCGAGATCAAAAGAGGGCCCCGAAAGGCGTCCTTTTTGTATTTCGGCAGGTGGACGTGTCACATGGCCGTCACCCCTTGGGACGATCCTGCCTTGCCCTCATCAAAGGATCGCACCTATGAAAAGATATGCATCGCTCGCGGCGGGCTTCCTGCTGCTCGTTACTGGTTCCGTCGCCCTTGCCGATGACGCCCAGCCTTTCGTCACCAACAAGGACATCGACCTCACGATGATCCTGCCGCCGCCGCCGGCCAACGATTCGGCCGAGACCAAGGCCGAGCTCGGCGCGGTGCTGACGCTGCAGGTGACGCGCACACCAGAGATGGTGGCGAGCGCCGTCGCTGACGCCGAGGAGAATGTCTGGCGCTTCGCCGATGTCATGGGTCCGAACTTCAACAAGGACAAGCTGCCGAAATTCGGCGCCTTCTTTGATCGCGTGTTGGCCACCGAGGGCGCCGTGGTCGACCCGGCCAAGGATGTCTGGAAGCGTCCGCGTCCGCATCAACTCAGCGACCTCGTCAAGCCCGTGGTCAAGCTTTCGAGCTCCGGGTCCTGGCCTTCCGGCCACGCCACGGTCGGCACCATGATGGGCATCATCCTGGCCGACATGGTGCCGGAGAAACGCGCAGAGATCATGGCGCGTGCGGCGCAGTATGCCCACAACCGTGTGGTCGGCGGCATCCACTACCCGTCCGACGTCGAGATGGGCAGGATTTCCGGCAGTGTGATTGCCGCGGTCCTGCTCAACCGCGATGACTTCAAGGCCGAATACGATGTGGCCAAAGCGGAGCTGCGTTCCGACTTAGGCATGTAGACCGCTTCTCAGCAGCCGATTTCGACACAAAGGGGCGCCTTGGGCGCCCCTTTCCTGTTCATGGCCAGGTTTGTGGGGTCGTTCGACAAATGGTGCGTTGGCACGGCGGCGTCCGGTTGATATTCGACGCAGCGAAAGGCGGACGCCTGTGCCGCCATGAGAATGGAATCGATGATGCGGCTCAAGGACTGTCACAACTTTTCCGACTTCCGGCGCATGGCGCAGCAGCGGCTGCCGGGGCCGATCTTCAACTACATCGACGGCGCCGCGGACGACGAGGTCACCTATCGCCGCAACACCGAGAGTTTCGAGCGCTGCGACCTCGTTCCCAACGTGTTGCGCGGAGTGAGCGAGATCGACATGTCGGTAACGGTGATGGGCCAGAAACTGGCAATGCCCGTCTATTGCTCGCCGACCGCCTTGCAGCGGCTGTTCCATCATCAGGGCGAGCGCGCGGTGGCCAAGGCTTCGGCCAAGTTCGGCACCATGTTCGGCGTTTCCTCGCTCGGCACCGTCAGCCTTGAGGAAGCGCGCAAGATCAGCAGCAGTCCGCAGGTCTACCAGTTCTATTTCCACAGGGATCGCGGCCTCAACCGGGCGATGATGCAGCGGGCCAAGGCGGTGGGTGTCGAGGTGATGATGCTAACCGTCGACAGCATCACCGGAGGCAACCGCGAGCGCGACAAGCGCACCGGCTTTGCCATTCCCTTCAAGCTCAACCTTGCCGGCATGCTGCAGTTCGCGCTCAAGCCGGGCTGGGCGATCAACTATTTCACCCATGAGGGGTTCAAGCTGCCGCAGCTCGACGAGCATGTCGATATGGGCGGCGGCACGATGTCGATCAGCCGCTACTTCACCGAGATGCTTGATCCGTCGATGACGTGGGACGATGTCGCCGAGATGGTCAGACTGTGGGGAGGCCCGTTCTGCCTCAAGGGCGTCATGTCGGTGGAGGACGCCAAACGCGCCGTCGAGATCGGCTGCAGCGGCATCGTGCTGTCGAACCATGGCGGCAGGCAGCTGGACGGCTCAAGGGCGGCGTTCGACCAGCTGGCCGAGATCGTCGATGCCGTCGGCGACCAAATAGACGTCATCATGGATGGCGGCGTGCAGCGCGGCACGCATGTGCTGAAGGCTCTGTCGCTCGGGGCCAAAGCTGTCGGCGTCGGGCGCTACTATCTGTTTCCGCTGGCGGCCGCCGGCCAACCCGGGGTCGAACGGGCGCTCGAGCAGATGCGGGTCGAGATCGAGCGCGGCATGAAGCTGATGGGCTGCAGTTCGATCGAACAATTGTCGCGCAACAATCTCCGTTTCAGGTAATCTCGGCTCATGAAATCCTCACTCGAAGACACGCTGCTCGCCGCGATCCGCACCATTCCGGACTATCCGAAGCCCGGCATCCTGTTTCGCGACATCACCACTTTGCTCGGCAATGCGCGTGCCTTCCGCCGCGCCATCGACGAACTGGTGCATCCCTATGCCGGCCAGAAGATCGACAAGATCGCCGGCATCGAGGCGCGCGGTTTCATCCTTGGCGGCGCCGTGGCGCACCAGCTTTCAGCCGGCTTCGTGCCGATCCGCAAGAAGGGCAAATTGCCTTACGAGACGGTGCGCGTCGCCTACAGCCTGGAATACGGGCTGGACGAGATGGAGATGCACAAGGACGGTGTTGCACCGGGTGAGAAGGTGATCCTGGTCGACGATTTGATCGCCACCGGCGGCACGGCGGAGGCGGCGGTGAAGCTTCTGAGACAGATCGGCGCCGACATCCTTGCCGCCTGCTTCGTCATCGACCTGCCGGACCTTGGCGGGCGCGCCAAGCTGGAAGCGCTGGGCGTTCCGGTGCGGACGCTGATCGGGTTTGAGGGACATTGAGCAGGTCTTCCCTTCTCCCCCTGTGGGAGAAGGTGGCCGAGCGAAGCTCGGTCGGATGAGGGGTGTTCCAGGGAACGCCAACGTCTCACTCGGTCACGCACCCCTCATTCGTCTTGCCGCTGCGCGGCAATCCACCTTCTCCCGCAGGGGGAGGAGGAAGAGGCGCTACTAAGCTTTCACCAGCACCGCGCTGTCGAACTCGAGCACCTTGTCCGTCGAATCGAAAGCATCCGCGCGCAGTGCCAGCACCCGCCATCCTGGGCGCGACGAGATCGGGCGATGCGACAATGCCGTGCGCGTGAAGCTGACGGTTTCCCCGGCATAGACCGGTTTCAGCCATTTCAGGTTCTTGAAGCCGGGCGAGGGGCCGAATTCCGGCACCGGGCCGGGGCCGGTCCAGCCTTCGGTGTCCATGCGGGTTTGGAGGTTCAGCTTCATCCAGGTAGCGGCGGTGTGCCAGCCCGACGCGCAGAGGCCGCCGAGCACGCTGCTCCTGGCTGCTTCCTCGTCGACATGAAAGGGCTGCGGATCGTATTTCCGGGCGAAGGCCTTGATCGCCTCCGGCTCGAATGTATAGGAGCCGAGAGCGACGGTGACGCCGATGCCGAAGAACTCGTCGAGGGTCACGCCATGGCCTCACGGGTCTGGAACATACAGGTGTTCTCGAATTCGAAGACGCTTTCGCCGCGCTGGTTGAAAAGCTCGCTGCGCATGGTGATGAGGCCGATCTGCGGCCGCGATTTGGACACCCGCTTGGCAAGGACGGTGGTGCTGCCGCTCAAAATGTCGCCGGCCAGCACCGGCTTTTTCCATTTGACATAGTCGACGCCGGGCGCGCCTTGCGAGGTCGAGTCCAGCAGGAAGGCATCGCACAGCATGCGCATGAAGATCGCGCAGGTGTGCCAACCGGAAGCGGCAAGCCCGCCAAGGATGCTGGCCTTGCCGGCTGTCTCGTCGAGATGCATGGGCTGAGGGTCGAACTCGGTGGCGAATTCGACGATTTCGGCCGCGCTCACCTGCTTGGCGCCGAGGTCGATCGATGCGCCTTCGGTGAAATCCTCATAGGCCCAGGTCTTTCCGGTCATGATCCTAATCCGGTTCAAGGTTGTACGATCACCGGGCATCCGGATGCCGTCCGGGCGGCATTCGGTCAAGCGATTTCTACTGAGCCAGGGGACTCCAAACCAAGGGATCGAGCATGATGTCATCCGAAAACCGCTTCGCACTTTTCGGCATCATGCTCCGGTCAGAGCCAGCCGCGGCGGCGGAAATACCAGAAGGGCAGGACCGCCGACAGGATCATCAGGCCGATGGCGAAGGGGTAGCCGAACTCCCATTTCAGCTCCGGGATGACATCGAAATTCATGCCGTAGATCGAGGCCACCAGCGTCGGCGGCAGGAAGATGACGGCGGCGACCGAGAAGATCTTGATGATGGCGTTCTGTTCGATCGAGATCATGCCGAGCGTGGCGTCGAGCAGGAACGAGATCTTCTGCGACAGGAAGGTGGCGTGGTCGGCGAGCGACAGCACGTCGCGCGACACGGTCTTGATGCGGGCGCGGATGTCCTTGCTCATCTTGATCTGGGTCGCGACATGGGCGAGGAAGCCGGTGAGGCGCTGCAACGAGATCAGGCTGTCGCGGATCGAGGAGGCGATGTCCTCCTTGCGGCCGATGGCCTTGAGCAGTTCCTGGAAATCGCGGTTGCGTTTATTCACCTTGGTCGAGCGCGCTTCGAAAATGTCGCGCGAGATCGTCTCGATGTCGCGGCCGGCGCGTTCGAGAATGTCGGCCAGCCGATCGACGATCGCCTCCAGCAGGCCGATCAGGATGGTGTTGCCCGTGGTACAGCCCGTCGCCACCTTCTCGGCGCGCAGCGGAAAGGTCTTGAACGCCTTCGGCTCGTGATAGCGGATGGTGACCAGTCTCGGACCGGCAAGCACGAAGGTGACCGGCGACATCAGCGGATCGTCGATTTCAGTCTGCGCCGGTAGAGTTGCAGTCATGAAGTAGGCGCCGTCCTCGATATAGAGGCGGCTCGAAATCTCGATCTCCTCCATCTCCTCACGCGTCGGGATGGCGACGCCGAGCCAGGTCTCGATCGTGGCTTCTTCTTCCTTGGTCGGGTTGAGCAGGTCGGCCCAGACGACCTGATCGCCATTGGCCACGAGATCGTCGGCGAGGCGCAGGCGGTCATTGTCGACGACGAAGGCCTTGATCATCGCCGCTCTCCGTTGGCTGGGGCAGGCGTGTCATGGACGACGCCTGTTTCAGGACTGTGACCGGCTGAACTATCGAGATGGGCGCTGCCGGATGATGTTTGCTGCGCTTAGACCCGGCGTTCGGCAAGGTCAAGCCGAGCCCACCTCATGGACATGGCACTCTTACGTGTTGAATTTGAACAGCAGCACGTCGCCGTCCTGGACGACATATTCCTTGCCTTCGTCGCGCGCCTTGCCGGCTTCCTTGGCCGCCACTTCGCCGCCCAGCGTGATGTAATCGTTAAAGGCTATGGTCTGGGCGCGGATGAAGCCGCGCTCGAAATCGGTGTGGATGACGCCGGCGGCCTGCGGGGCCTTGTCGCCCTTGTGGATGGTCCAGGCGCGCGTCTCCTTGGGCCCGGCGGTGAAATAGGTGATGAGGTGCAACAGATCGTAGCCGGCGCGGATGACCTTGTTCAGGCCAGGTTCGTCGAGCCCGAGCGAGGACAGGAACTCCATCTCTTCCTCGTCCGAGAGCTGAGCGACTTCGGCCTCGATCGCGGCCGAGATCACCACGGTGCCGGCGCCCTGCGCGGTCGCCATTTTCTCGACAGCCGCTGTGTGCTCGTTGCCGGTGGCGGCGTCGGCTTCGGCGACATTGCAGACATAGAGAACGGGGTGCGAGGTCAAGAGGTTCAGCCCCTGCAGGATGCGCAGGTCTTCCGCTGAAATGCCCTTGAGCAGGATGCGGGTCGGCTTGCCGGCCTGCAGCAGCTCCAGTGCCGCCTCCATCATCGGCAGCACGGTGGTTGCTTCCTTGTCCTTCGAGCCGGCGCGCTTGCGGATCTGCACGATGCGGCGCTCGAGGCTGTCGAGGTCGGCGAGCATCAGTTCGGTCTCGACCGTCTCGGCGTCGGCGACGGGGTCGATGCGCCCCTCGACATGGGTGATGTCGTCATCCTCGAAGCAGCGCAGCACGTGCACGATGGCGTCGACCTCGCGGATGTTGGCGAGGAACTGGTTGCCCAGCCCTTCGCCCTTGGAGGCGCCGCGCACCAGGCCGGCAATGTCGACGAAGGAGATGCGGGTCGGGATGATGTCCTTCGACTTGGCGATTGCGGCGATCTTCTGCATCCGCGGGTCTGGCACCGCGACCTCGCCGGTGTTCGGTTCGATGGTGCAGAACGGATAGTTGGCGGCCTGCGCCGCCGCCGTCCTGGTCAACGCGTTGAAAAGCGTCGACTTGCCGACGTTGGGCAAGCCAACGATGCCGCATTTGAAACCCATGTTCGTCCAGTCCTATCGGGAATTCGAAATTTGATCAGGGCTATGGGCGATAGGGGTGAGGAACGTCAAGCCCTGCGGTCCCGATAGCGTCGGCGCTCAGTCCTTCTTGCCGAACAGCTTTTTCAGCATCGCAGCCATCGGGCCGCTTTCCGGCAGCTTGGCCGGTGCCTGCTGCGGCCGGGCCTGGCGGATGTGGCTCTGGGCTTTGGGGCCCTCAGCCTTCGGCGCCCTGGATGGCGGGCGGTCGTCATCGCCGGTCGGGGTTAGCTTGTCGCGCAGAGCCAGCGTAATGCGGTTCATGAAGGAACTGTCGTCGCCCTTGGCCAGCAGCCCGGCATCGTCGGCGATAGCATCGAGCAGCACGTCCAGCCATTCGCGGTCGGCCTTGGCGAAGTCGCCGAGCACATGGCCGTGCACCATGTCCCTCACGCCGGGATGGCCGACGCCGATGCGCACGCGGCGAAAATTCTTGCCGACATGCTGGTCGAGCGAGCGGATGCCGTTGTGGCCGCCGGCGCCGCCGCCGACCTTGACCCGCAATTTGCCGGCCGGCAGGTCGATCTCGTCATAAAAGACGGTGAGCGCCTCGGGGCCGATCTTATAGAAGCGCAGGGCTTCGCCGACCGGCTGTCCCGACAGGTTCATGAAGGTCTGCGGCTTGATCAGCAGGATCTTTTCGCCGGCAATCGTGCCTTCGGCGATCAGGCCCTGGAACTTCTTCGACCAGGGCGAAAAGGAATGGCGGCGGGCGATAGCGTCCGCCGCCATGAAGCCGACATTGTGCCGGTTATGAGCGTATTTCGCGCCCGGATTGCCGAGGCCTGCAAAGACAAGCATCGTGCGCTCCGGACCCGAAAATTACTTCTCTTCGGCAGCCGGAGCCGCCGCTTCGGGGGCTGCCGCTTCCGCCGTCTCTTCCGTCTCCGGCTTCATCGCCGATGAGCCGGCAATGGTCGCGATGGTGAAGTCGCGGTCGGAGATCACCGGCTTGACGCCGGCCGGGAGGGTCACCGCCGAGATGTGGATCGAATCGCCAATGTCGGCGCCGGTGAGATCGACGGTGATGAATTCCGGGATCGCATTGGCCGGGCAGTGGAACTCGACTTCGTGACGCACGATGTTGAGCACGCCGCCGCGCTTGATGCCGGGCGACTTGTCTTCATTGATGAAGTGGACAGGCACGTCGACATTGACCTCGGTGTCCTTGCCGATGCGCAGGAAGTCGACATGCATCGGGAAGTCCTTGACCGGATCGAGCTGAAAATCCTTGGGCAGAACCTGGATTTTCTGGCCGTCGACATCGATCGTGGCGATCGTGGTCAGGAACCCGCCGCCGTGGATCTTGTAGAAGACGTCCTTGTAGCCGAGCGCAATCGCCAGGGGAGGCTGCTTGTCGCCGTAAATAACTGCAGGCACTTTACCGTTGCGGCGAACTGCACGGGCGGACCCCTTACCGACCTGTTCGCGCGCTTCGGCCTTGAGCTCGTAAGTATCGTGGCTCATGGCATTTCCTTTCGCGTGTTATGGAGCGTTTGCGGCGGGCAATGTGCCTGGACCGTAAACGTCGAAAGCCGCCTGGCCTGGATATCCGAATGCCGGAAGCCGCATACGCGGACCTTTGTTCGGGATCACAAGGGAAGGCAGCCTTCCGCCGCGTTGCCTCCAAGGGTGTCTACGCGGGTGGCGGCTCTATAGCGGAAGGTGGGAAAGGGTGCAAGTCGGTGGCAATGGTCGGTATTGCACTTTGAATGCGCTTGGCACCGTGGCCGGACATTTCCAAGTCCAAACCTGCTGTTTGCACCAAATTCCAACGACGTTGCGAGCTCGCTGGAGATATTCCACCGCCTAGATGTTCTCACGGGTGTAGATCTCGAAGGGCAGGATAGTGGTGACGTTGCCGCTTTCATTCGGCGCCGAGACGACGCGGATCATGCCGGCCAGTGCTTCCTGCGCGATGCGGGCGAGTGGATGCGAGATGACGAAGGTCAGCGTGCCGTCGAGCAGTGCCGGGCGGGTCGAGTCCATCAGTTCGTAGCCGACGACGACGATGCTGCCGGCGCGGCCGGTGGAGCGGAGCGCAGCAATGGCGCCGGTGATGCCCCCGCCGGCGACATAGAGGCCGGACAGATCCGGATTTTCGTTGAGCAGCTTTTCGGTCATCTCCTGCGCGATCGCGCTGGATTCGAAGGTCAGCAACGGCTCCAGCAGCGTGAAATCAGGCGCGTGCTCACGGAAATAGGAGCGGAAGCCGCTCTCGTTCATCTCCTGGCAGCGGTAGCGATGATTGCCGACGAGGATGCCGAGCTTGCCGGGCGCCCGGCAGACATGCTCGAACACCCAGGCTGCGGTGCGCCCGACCTTCCAGTTGTCGAGGCCGATATAGTTGACATGGCCAGTGGCCGAGATCTGCGAAATCAGCGCGAAGACCGGGACGTTGCGGGCATGCAGCGCATCGACCGCCTGGGTGACGAGAGGATGGACCGCGGCGACAACGCCGACGGCGTCGCATTCGGCGCCCAAGGCCAGCATCCGGGCGGCGACGTTCTGCGGTGACAGATCGTCGAGAAACTCGGTGCGCAGCTCTATCTCGCAGTCGGGGATGGTCGGCGCCACCGTGCGCAGCGCCTCGGCGATGTTGCGATAGAAGGCGCGGCCGGGTTGGTGCAGCAGAAAGCCGAAGCGGTAGCGCGGCCGGGCGGCCGCTATGCGGCTGCGCAGCGCGCCCATGCCGTAGAAGCCGATCTGCTCGGCCGCCAGCCTGACGCGCTCGCGCGTGCCCTGGCGGACGGCGCCGGCGCCGCTCAGCACCCGGTTGACGGTGGCCACCGAGACGTTGGCCTCGGCGGCGACATCCCTGATCGTCGGCCGCTTGTTCTGATCCATTTTGTCTCATCCGTCTGTAGCAATTGATGCGAAGATATCATTTGCCGTGCACGATTGATATGAATGACACAATAAAGTTGGAATAAACATTCTATTCTTGATTCATTTTGGATCAAGATGTTTATCTCCGGAAAAGCAAGCAAGGCGGACGCACCGCCAGCCCAGGGACAGCAGCAGCACAGCGCAGACGGGTTTTCGCCCACCGCCTCGGCGGTGTCAGGCAGCGTGCGCGTGCGGCAATGTCTGCGTTGCGGGCGCGGCATTGCGGGTGGAGGATTGGCATGGACGATCTCAAATACGGCGCGCGCGACAAGCGCGGGGACTGGAAGCCGAACGGGCGCATCGAGGGGGCGCCGTTGTGGAACTGGCCACCCAGGCTGCCGAAAATCCTGGCATGGCTGCCCGGCTATATCTGGCCGTGGAATGCGTTCCACATGGCGACGGCGCTGATCTACTGGTTCTGTGTTGTCCCCGGCGTCGAGACGATGAAGACGCTCAGCTGGGGTTGGGCGTTGTGGCTCTACGCCGTCAACGCCGCGGCGATCCTGGTGTTCTACGGCATCTTCGAGTTGCGCTACTACATCAAGCGCGCCCAGGCGACGCGTTTCAAATACAACCACAAATTTCCAGGCGATGCGCCCTCGGACGTGTTCTGGTTCCAGAGCCAGAACCTCGACAACTTCCTGCGCTCGTTCTTCATCACCATCCCGCTATGGACCGTGGTCGAAGTCATTTTCCTGTGGTGCTTTGCCAATGGCTACGCACCCTGGGTCAGTTGGTCGGATCATCCAGTCTACCTAGCCGCACTGGTGCTGATCGCGCCGGCCATCCACGAGGTGCACTTCTTCTTCATCCACCGCCTGATCCACTGGGGACCGCTCTATCGCTGGATCCATTCTGTCCATCACAATTCGATCAACCCCTCGCCGTGGTCGTCGCTGTCGATGCACCCGGTGGAAGGGTTTCTCTATCACGCGGTCGCCTTCTGGCACCTTGTCATCCCGTCCAATCCGATCGTCGCGCTGTTCCAGCTGCATGTCGCCGGCTTCGGCGCCGTCAACGGTCATCTCGGCTTCGACAAACTTGAGGTGAGCGAGGACACGGCCGTCGATAGCCATGCCTACACGCACTACCTGCACCACAAATATTTCGAGGTGAACTACGGCGGCGATGGGCTGATCCCGCTCGATCGCTGGTTCGGTACTTGGCACGACGGCACCAGGGAGGGCGACGCCATGATGGACGCCCGGTTCCAGAGAAAGAAGGAACGCATGAACGCCAAGGCTGCGGCGAACCATTGATCTCGCGACATCACGCGCAACGGGAGAGGTGCGCGTGCAGATGAATTCAACGTTTTCTAAATCCGTCCGAGGACGGCAACCGGGAGGAAATGACATGAAACGCACCACGAACCTTCTGACGGCGATGATGACGGCCGCCGTGCTGGCGACATCAGCCACAGTGGCGATGGCCGACGGGGCGAAGATCTTCGTCATCGGCGGCAAGGCGGACGACCCGTTCTGGTCGAAGGTCAAGAAGGGCGCCGACGACGCCGGCAAGGTCGCCGAACTGACCGGCGGCTCTGTCACCTGGCTCGGCCCGCAGAACTACGACAATCTCGGCCCGGACGCGGCCAAGCTGATCCGCACCGCGCTCAGCCAGAAGCCGAGCGCCATTGTCGGCCCGGACTGGGTGCCCGAGGCCATGGATGACGCCTTCAAGGAAGTCGTCGCCGCCGGCGTGCCGCTCATCGTCTACAATTCCGGCGGCATGGATGCAGCCAAGCGGCTCGGCGCCATGAACTATGTCGGCAACGAAGAATACACGGCCGGTTTGGGCGGTGGCGCCTATTTCGGCAGCCATGGCGCCAAGAACGTCTTGTGCGTCAACACCTTGCCGGGCTCCACCAACACCGAAGACCGCTGCAAGGGCATCGCTGACGCCATCGCCAAGAGCGGCGGCAAATCGAGCCAGCTGCCGCTGCCTTCATCCAGCTTCGGCAACCCGACCGCGGTCGCCGAGGCGATCAAGGCGGCCGTGTTGAAAGACAATACGCTCGACGGTGTCATCACCATCAGCGCCGGCGACGCCAACAGCGCGGCCAACGCCATCAGCCAGGCCAGTGTCGGCGACAAGGTCAAGCTTGCGTCGTTCGACATGGACGAAACCGGTCTGCAGCGCATCAAGGACGGGACGCAATTGTTCGCTGTCGACCAGCAGCCCTATTTGCAGGGCTATCTCGCCGTGTCGCTGCTGAACGGCTTCGTCAACTATGGGCTGGACCTGCCGACGAAACCGGTGCTGACCGGGCCGGGGATCGTCGATGCAGGCAATGTCGACGCGACGATGGGTGGCGCAGCGGCCGGCGCCCGATAAAGCTCCGCCTCACCTTCTCCCCTTGTGGGAGAAGGTGGATCGGCGCGCAGCGCCGAGACGGATGAGGGGGTGCTGGAAGAAACGCCAACGCCTCCCTCCGCCCAGCCCCCTCATCCGCCGCCTTCGGCGACAACCTTCTCCCACAGGGGGAGAAGGGGAGCCATGTTCAAGCCAGGGACCAGTTCGATGACATCCCAAGCCCATCACCAACCCGCGGTGGCAGCGACTGCGCAACCCGCCTCTTCGATGCCATCGATAGGCAGCCTCGTGCGGCGCCCAGAGGTCGGCTCGCTGATCGGCATGATCGCCGTTCTTGTCTTCTTCTCGATCTTCGGCGGCGCCAATTTCTTGTCGGCCGGCGGCTCCGCCAGCTGGCTCAACGTCGCCTCGGAACTCGGCATCATTGCCCTCCCGGTGGGGTTGCTGATGATCGCCGGACACCTCGATCTTTCCATCGGGTCGATGATCCCGGCCAGCTCCATGACCATTGCCATCCTCTCGGGCCATTACGGGTTGCCGATCATCGTCGGCATCCTCGCGGCGCTCTCCCTCGGGCTGGCTGTCGGATTCATCAACGGGGTGCTGGTGATCCGCACCAAGGTGCCGTCCTTTGTCGTTACGCTCGCAACGCTGTTCGCGCTGGCCGGACTGACGCTCGGCATCTCGGTCATCCTGTCCGGCAGTACGAGTGTGGCGCTGAAGAGCGGGCCGACCGCCAAGCTGTTGTTCGGCGACTATCTCGGCGGCAAGTTCCAGGTCACCCTGTTCTGGTGGATCGCCATCATCCTGGTTGTCGGGTTCATCCTGAATTTCTCGCGCTTCGGCAACTGGATCCTGGCCATGGGCGGCGATGCCGTCAGCGCCCGCAATGCCGGCATTCCGACCGACCGGGTGACCATCGCGCTGTTCATGAGCAGCGGCTTGTGCGCAGCCTTCGTCGGCATGTCGCAGGCGATCCTATACAACAGTGCCCAGGTGGCGGCAGGGCAGTCTTTCATCTTCAACTCGATCATCGCCGTGGTCATCGGCGGCGTGATGCTCACCGGCGGCTACGGTTCGGTGGTCGGCATCGTGCTCGGCACGCTGACCTTCTCCATCGTCAACCAGGGTATTTTCTACACCGGTTTCGACGCCAACTGGGCGAGCCTCATCATCGGCGTCCTGCTGCTCGCTGCCGTGCTGATGAACAATACATTCCGTACCATGGCGTTGACCTACGCGCCGCGCACCAGACAGAGGGTCCGCTGATGACAACGCCCCTGCTCAGGCTGACCGGTATCAACAAGTCGTTCGGTCCGATCGACGTCCTCCACGACATTTCGCTGGAGGTTAACGCAGGCGAGGTGCTGTGCCTGCTCGGCGACAATGGTGCCGGCAAATCCACGCTGATCAAGATACTCTCCGGCGTCCACAAGCCGACATCGGGGACAATGGAAATGGACGGCAAGGCGGTCGAATTCGCCAGCCCGCGCGACGCCAGCGACCATGGCATCGCCACCGTCCACCAGTTTGGTGGGACGTTCGCGCTGATGAGCATCGGCCGTTCCTTCTTCGTCGGCGCCGAGCCGACACGGCGCTGGGGGCCGCTGACCATCTACGATCGCAAGCGGGCCAACGAGATCGCCGTCACCGAGATGCGCCAGCTCGGCATCACCCGCATCGACGACGGCGACCGCCTCGTCGGCGGACTGTCCGGCGGCGAACGCCAGGCGCTGGCCATCGCGCGCGCCGTGCATTTCGGCGCCAGCGTGCTGATCCTGGACGAGCCGACCGCGGCGCTCGGCGTCAAGGAGGCGGCGCACGTGCTGCGCATCGTGCTGCAGGCACGCCGCAAGGGCATCGCGGTGATCTTCATCACCCACAATGTCGTCCATGCGTTGACCGTCGGTGACCACTTCGCCGTGCTGATCAGAGGCTCCAAGGCCGCCGATTTCCGCAAGGGCGAGAAAAGCCGCGAAGCGATCACCGATTTGATGGCGGGCGGCGAGCAGATGGCAGAGCTTGAAGCCGAGATCGAGGGCTTCAGTGCGACACAGTGAAGGCGCCCATCTCCTCCTCCCGGGCATCTTCCTGTGCGGCCGGCGGAACGCATGGTTCCGCCGGCCGCCTTTTCAACCAACCAGAGACAGGCTTGCAGGAACCAGCAATGGCAAAGTGGATTGATGCGTGTGCGACGGACGATATCGAGGAAGAGGATGTCATCCGCTTCGATCACGAAGGCCGGACCTTCGCCATCTTCCGCAGTCCGGACGATGCGTTCTTCTGCACCGACGGGTTGTGTACGCATGAGAAGGTGCATCTCTGCGACGGGCTGGTCATGGAATACAGGATCGAATGTCCGAAGCACAACGGCGTGTTCGATTACCGGACCGGCGAAGCCGTGCGCGCGCCGGTCTGCGTGAACCTTAAAACCTACGCCACGAAGGTCGAGGACGGCCGCGTGCATATCGAGGTCTGACATGTCCGATCCTTTTACGCTTGCGGCTTGCGCCGAAATGCTTTGGCGCGACCGGCCGATGGAGTTCCGCCTCAAGCGCCTCACCGAAATGGGCTTCCAGGTCGGCCTGTGGAACTGGCCTGAGCACAACCTCGCAATGCTGGAGAAATCCGGCGCTACCTTCTCGATCATGAACGGCTATCTGCGCGGCCGGCTGGCCGATGACGAGGGCGCCGCCGAACTGTTGAAGACGGCAAAGGAGACGGCGGCGGTCGGCAAGCGCCTCGGCGTCGCACGGCTCAATCTGCACGGCACCGGTCTCGGCGAGGGCGGCCTGCCGGTCACGCCTTGCGAGACCATCACTGGCGCGATGTGGCTCAAGGCGCGCGACACGCTGAACCGCATCGCTGATCTCGCTGAGGCCGAGGGCGTAACCTTCACGCTGGAGAATTTGAACCTTCCGGTCGACCATCCCGGCGTGCCGTTTGGGCGTGCCGAGGATACGCTTGCTTTGGTATCGAGTGTGAACCGGCCGGGGCTGCGCCTCAATCTCGACCTCTACCATGCGCAGATCGGTGAAGGGAATCTGATCGAGCTGTGCCGCAACAGCCTGCCATGGATCGGCGAGGTCCAAGTCGCCGACGTTCCCGGACGCATGGAGCCCGGCAGCGGCGAGATCAACTACCGAGGCATTGCCCGTGCGCTGAAGGACATGGGTTATCGCGGACCCGTGGGACTGGAGGCGTTTGCCTCCAGTGATCCCGAGGCTGCCCTGCAAGCCTTCCGCGAAGCTTTCACAGTCTGAGGAACGACAATGGTCACCAAGAGCAGCCGCCCCACGGTCGCCGACATCCGCGCCATGAAGAGCCGCGAACAAAAGATCTCCATGCTTTACGTCACCACGCTCGAAGAGGCTGCGGCGGCGGATGCGGCCGGCGTCGACATGCTGTCGATCGAGGGCCGCTTCTTCTCACCCGAGATGCGCGAGGCGGCCGGCCGCTGTTTCGTGCAGGTCGGGCTGCCCTACGGCCCCGCCGGCAATCTGGTCACCGCAGAGGATTATCTCAAAACCGCCTACCACTTCATGCGCATCGGCGGCGACTGCTTCTACTGTGCCGCGTCGCTCGATATCCAGAAGACGCTTTGCGACAATGCCGTGCCGGTCGTCGCCCATGTCGGCCTGATCCCGTCGCAATGCACCTGGACCGGTGGCTTCAAGGCCGTCGGCAGGACAGCCGAGAGCGCGCGTGCGGTGTGGGATCACGTCAAGCGGCTGGAGGCCATTGGCTGCTTCGGTGCGGAGCTGGAGGTGGTGCCCGACCGCATTGGCGAACTGATCACCAGGAATACGCCGATGATCATGCTTGGCATGGGTGCCGGGCCGCATGCCGATGCGCAATACCTGTTCAGCGAGGACGTGCTCGGCCACACGGCTGGCCACAGACCGCGCCACGCCAAGACGTACCGCAACTTCGCCGCCGAATATGAACGGCTGCAGCGCGAGCGCGTCGCCGCCTATCGCGAATTCATCTCCGACGTGCAGACGGGCGTCTATCCCGAACCGCAGCACGTGGTCCCTATCACCGACACGGAACTGTCCACTTTCAAGGCGGCTTTAGGCCTGTAGCGTATTCGCTGCCGGCCTACTGATTGCCGCTCAACGCGTCACGCAGCGTCTGGATCTGCCGGTTCAAGGCATCGAGCTGCGCCAGCGTCATGCCCGAGCGCTCGATCAGGGTTTCGTTGAGGCAGTTGCACTGGGTGAGCAGCGCGCGACCGGCTGGGGTCAGATCGACCTGTACCTGACGCTCGTCGGTCTGGCTGCGCTGGCGGGTGACCAGGCCTGCCTGTTCCATGCGCTTGACCAGAGGCGTGATCGTACTCGATTCCAGAGCGAGCCTGTGCGCGATGCTGCCCACCGACATGCCGTCGGCCTCGGCAAGCGCGTTCAGCACCAGGTACTGCGGATAGGTGATGCCCATCTCGTCCAGCATCGGCTTGTAGGTGCGGTTGATCGCCATTGAGGTGGCGTAGAGCGTGAAACAGAGCTGATTGTCCAAGGGGAGAGGCACGGCCCATTCCTTTGCCGACTGAGCATTCTCAGATATGTACCACGAAAAAAGATATCGCGATACATATTTTTTGTAGACAAGGGTTTCGATCTACGCTAGCAATATTGTTATCGCGATATTTATTGTCGCGAAAGCGATCAACGGAGATTGAGATGACCAAGCCCGGCAGCAGCACGATCACCACCAAGGACGGCACCGAGATTTTCTACAAGGATTGGGGAACCGGCCAGCCCATCGTATTCCATCACGGCTGGCCGCTGAGCAGCGACGACTGGGACGCCCAGATGCTGTTCTTCCTGTCCAAGGGCTACCGCGTCATTGCCCATGACCGGCGCGGCCATGGCCGCTCGACACAGACGGATACCGGCAACGAGATGGACACTTACGCCGCCGATGTCGCGGAACTTGTGGCACATCTCGACCTCAAGGGCGCCTTCCATGTCGGCCATTCGACCGGGGGCGGTGAAGTGGCCCGCTATGTCGCGAAGTATGGCTCAGGCGGTCGTGTCGCCAAGGCTGTCCTGATCGGCGCCGTGCCGCCGATCATGCTGAAGACGGCAGCCAATCCCGGCGGCCTGCCGATCGAGGTGTTCGATGGTTTCCGCGCCGCCCAGGCCGCCAACCGCGCCCAGTTCTTTCACGATGTTGCAGCCGGTCCGTTCTACGGCTTCAACCGTCCCGGCGCCCAGGTATCGCAGGCTGTCGTCGAGAATTGGTGGCGCCAGGGCATGATGGGCGGCACCAAGGCGCATTACGATTGCATCAAGGCGTTCTCGGAAACCGACTTCACGGAAGACCTTAAGGCAATCGACGTGCCGGTGCTTGTCCTGCATGGCGACGACGATCAGATCGTTCCAATCGCCGACTCGGCGCTGCTGTCGGTCAAGCTGCTCAAGAAGGGCGAGCTCAAGGTCCACAAGGGTCTTCCGCATGGCATGGCGACGACCCATGCCGATGTCATCAACGCCGACCTGCTGGCCTTCTTCAAGGCCTAGAAATCTGCGACTTGGATAAACAAAGGCACCGCCGTCGGGCGGGTGCCTTTGTGCTGTTATCGAAATGTCCGCGGGGCAGCGCCTATTTGGCGAGAAAACCTGTGATCAGCTCGACGGTGGCGTCGGGGTTTTCCTCCATGATCCAGTGGCCGGAGTCGGGCACGATGCCGCCCGTGACATCGGTGGCAACAAGCCGCAAGATATCGGCCTGCGTAGTGCCGGCGGATTTTTCCCCACCAACAGCCAGCACCGGCATGGTCAGTTTGCCGCCGGCTGCGAGCATCGCCTGGTTGTCGATCGCGTCCTGGTCAAAGGCCTTGAATTGCTCGAAAGCGTCATGCATCGCATGCGGGCGGGCATAGAGTTTGGCGTAGTGCTTGCGCGTTGCCTCGTCGATCTTCTTGGGGTCGGCCGACAGCTCGTTGTAGAAACGATCGAGATAGATGCGCTCGCGCCCCGCGACCAGCCGCTCCATATCCGGGCCGCGGAAGTTGAAGTGCCAAAGCAGCGGGCTTTGCTTGATCTTTTCCCAGTCGCCGATTCCCGGCAGCGGCGCATCGATGATGACCCATTTGGTGATGCGTTTGGGATATTGCGCGGCAAGCGCATAGCCGACCATGTTGCCAATGTCGTGCGTGACCAGGTCGGCCTTGTCGATCTTCAGGGCATCCAACACGCCGGCAATGTCGACGGCCTGGTTCTTCTTGGTGTAGCCCGCGTCCGGGTGAGCAGACAGACCCATGCCGCGCAGGTCCGGCACGATGACGGTATGGTCCTTCGCAAGTGCCGCCGCCGCGGCGCCCCACATGTCTCCGGTATCGGCAAAGCCGTGCAGCAGCACGACGGCGGGGCCCTTTCCGCCGACGCGCACATAGAGTTTGGTGCCGTTGGTTTCGACGGACTGCGTCTTGAAACCCGGGGGGAAAGGGACGATGCGTGCCGTCGCCGGCAAGGTAACAAGGAGCAAACCCACCACGGCCAACATGATTTTGCGCATATCATCTCCAGAGCTGCCGGAGGCCCCAAGCCTTCGTTGATGCTATTTCCTAGCAGTCTTTTCACCCGGCGTAAGGTGAAAGAATCAAAGAGGGCGCGGCAGCTGCCACGCCCTCATGTCGCGTTCTGGAGATCGGCGGTTTTCAGCCGGTCGTCGCCTGCGCCTTCCTGGCTTCCTTCATGTTGGGCAGGAACACCGTCAGCAGGCCGAGCAGCGGCAGATACGAGCAGACCTGGAAGACAAAATCGATGCCCTTCATGTCGGCGATAACGCCGAGCACGGCAGCCGCAATGCCGCCCATGCCAAAGGCGAAGCCGAAGAAGATGCCGGCGATGGTGCCGACACGCCCTGGCACCAGTTCCTGCGCAAACACCACGATGTTGGAGAAGGCCGATGACAGGATCAGGCCGATCAACACCGTCAGCACCATCGTCCATTCGAAATTGGCGTAAGGCAGCGCCAGCGTGAACGGCAGCACACCGACGATCGAGAACCAGATCATCGCCTTCTGGCCGTAGCGGTCGCCGAACGGACCTCCGAGCAGGATGCCGAGCGCCGAGGCGCCGAGGAACAGGAACAGCATCACCTGGCTCATCTGCACCGACACGCCGAACTTATGGATGGAATAGAAGGTGTAATAGCTGGAGAGAGAGGCGATGTAGGCGTTCTTGCTCAGCACCAGCAGCGTTAGCACCGCCAGCGCTCCCATGACCTTTTTGCGCGGGAAGGGCGAGACGAAGCTTGCCGCCTTGCGATTGCCTTGCGCGGCGCGCATCCGACTGTACCAGCTGCCGACCCGCGACAAAACAATGATGCCGATCAGCGAGCCGACGGCGAACCAGGAGATGCTGGTCTGGCCGAAGGGCACGACGATGAAGGCGGCGAGCAGCGGCCCCATCGACTGGCCGAAATTGCCGCCGACCTGGAACAGCGATTGCGCCAGACCAAAGCGACCGCCCGAGGCGAAGCGGGCAATACGCGAGGATTCCGGATGGAAGATCGCCGAGCCGATACCGATCAGCGAGGCGCCGACCAAAAGCAGCGCATAATGGCCGGCATAGGCGAGCACGATCAGGCCGATCAGCGAGGACGCCATGCCGTAGGGCAGGGAATAGGGCATTGGCCGCTTGTCGGTGATCATGCCGATGACCGGCTGCAACAATGATGCCGTGACCTGGAAGGTGAAGGTCAAAAGACCGATCTGCCAGAAGTCGAGACCGTAATTTTCTTTCAGCAGCGGATAGATCGCCGGCAGCAGAGACTGCATGATGTCGTTGATGCCGTGGCAAAAGCTCACCGCCAGGATGACGGTAAAGGCGGTTGCTTGGGCTGAAGGAAGACTGGCGGGCGCCGACGGCGCAATGCTGGTGGCTGTGGTATCGGTCAAGGCAGGCTCCTAGGTCTTTTTGGCGGGTGGTTTGCCCGCGGGCAGGCTTGGCGGCCGCTTCTCGCGGACCGCTTAAGGACGTCCTTACGGAGCGCCTTGGGACGTTTGCCTTATAAGCCGCTTGCGGGGCGACTTCTTTCGTGTTTTGGTCCAATAGTTTCGCAAGTGGGCCATAGCCGATGCCACATGGCAGGGACATCTTCCGCGCCGGCAATGCCGATCTCGGACGGTTGCACGAAAGCCGCTGGCAGTGGCTGGAGGAGGTTGCCGGCCCTGCAGTGGCTTTGCCGACCGAATACCCGGACGGCTACCACGTGCCGCACCACCGCCACAGCCGCAGCCAGCTGTTGCATGCGCTGGTCGGCGTCGTGCTGGTGACGACCAGGTACGGGCGCTGGATGGTGCCGCCCGATCACGCAATGTGGATCCCGGCGGGCACCGAGCATTCCGTCGAGATGCTGGGCGATGTCTCGATGCGCTCGGTCTATGTCATGCCGGCCGCGATCCCCGGCCTGCCGGAAGGCTTGCGCGTCGTCGGCGTCACCGAGCTGATGCACAGCTTGATCGTGGAGTCGGAAAAGCTGCCGCAGGGCGGCGAACTGGAAGGGCGCGGCGGGCTGATCATGAACCTGCTGTTGCACGAAATCCCGATCTTGCCGGAACGGCCGCTCGGGCTGCCGTTCCCGACTGATCCGAGGCTGGCGGCGCTCTGCCGGCGCTTCGTGGCGGCACCGTCGCCGCATGCCACGATCGACGAATGGGCCGATGCCGCCGGGATGAGCCGGCGCTCCTTCACTCGCGCCTTCCACCGTCAGACTGGACTGTCCTTGTCGACATGGCGCCAGCAGGCCTGCCTGTTCGCGGCACTTCCCAGGCTCGCCGACGGCGAGCCGATCACCAGGGTGGCGCTTGATCTCGGCTATGACAGCGTGCCGGCCTTCATCACCATGTTCAAGCGAATGCTGGGCGCCTCGCCGCGCGGCTATATGCGCGGCGCGCGCGACAATGGCGAAGCCATGCGGCGGGCTCCGCCCCGCGCGCTGTCCTTACCTCAGTCCATCTGAACGCCGCTCGCCTTGACGATCGGCTCCCATTTGGCGAGCTCAGCCTTCACATGTGCCCCCAGCTCTTCCGGGGTGGAGCCGACGATCGAGGCGCTGAACGTGCCCATGCGGGCAATCACATCGGGGTCCTTCAGGGATTCAACTGCCGCCTTCTGTAGCACGGCGACCACCTCCGGCGGAGTGCCCGCAGGCGCGAACAGTGCGTTCCAGCTGTAGGTCTCATAGCCGGGGATGGTTTCGGCAATGGCTGGCAAATCGGGGAAGGAGGGAACGCGCTCCTTGGTGGTAACGCCGAGCGCCCTCAGCGTCCCGCTTTTGATATGGCCCGATGAAGACGGCAAATTGTCGAACATCATCGGCACCTGATTGCCGATGACGTCGTTCAAGGCCGGTCCAGCGCCCTTGTAGGGTATGTGCTGCATGCTCACCCCGGCCATCGTCTTGAAAAGCTCGCCCGAGAGATGCAGCGGGGTGCCGTTGCCTGACGAGGCGTAGGCGTATTTGTCCGGGTCCTTCTTCAGCAACTCGATCAGTTCCTTGACGTCCTTGGCGGGGAACTGAGGGTTCACGACCAGGACGTTCGGCACCAGCACAAGCAGCGATATCGGCGCAAAATCCTTCTCCGCATCGTAAGGTTTTGTCTTCAGGATCAGCGGATTGAGTGCGTGTGTCGCAACCGTGCCCATGAGGATCGTGTAGCCGTCCGGTTCGGCGCGGGCGACCTGGGCGGCACCAATGCTGCCGCCGGCGCCGCCGACATTTTCGACGACAATCTGCTGGCCGAGTTTTTCCGACATCTTGTTGGCGACAAGGCGCGCAACCAGATCCGTTGAGCCGCCGGCGGAGAAGGGGACAACCATTGTGATGGTCCGGTCCGGAAAATCGGCGGCCCAAACCGCCGGCGTCGAAAAGACAGCCGCGATGGAAACCGCAAGCCCGAGCAAAGTCCTACGCCGCATCTGCTACTCCTCCATTGTTTGGAGGGGCAGTATGCCATGCCAAGCGCGTCAGGAGAAACGTCTGCGTCCTGCAACAATGCAGATTACGGGCTGCTAATATGGGCGTCCGCTTAGTCGAACAGGCTCGATACTGACTCTTCGGTCGCCGTGCGCGAGATCGCCTCGCCCATCAGGTCGGCGATGGAAATGACGCGGATGTTCGGCGCATCGAGCACGCCCTGCGTCGGCTGGATCGAATCGGTAATCACCAGTTCCTGCAGCTTCGAGCCGGCAATGCGGGCCACCGCGCCGCCCGACAGCACGCCATGGGTGATGTAGGCGGTGACACTGGTGGCGCCGTTGGCCAAGAGCGCGTCGGCGGCGTTGCACAGCGTACCGCCGGAATCGACGATGTCGTCGATCAGCAGGCAATCCTTGCCGGCGACCGCGCCGATGATGTTCATCACTTCGGATTCGCCGGGGCGTTCGCGGCGCTTGTCGACGATGGCCAGCTGCGCATCGAAGCGCTTGGCCAGCGCGCGGGCGCGGACCACGCCGCCAATGTCGGGCGAGACGACGACGACATTGGCAAGCTGCTTGTATTTGGCCTTCACGTCGCGGGCCATCACCGGCACCGAGAACAGATTGTCGGTCGGAATGTCGAAAAAGCCCTGGATCTGGCCGGCATGGAGATCGAGTGTCAGAACGCGGTCGACGCCGGCGCGGGTGATCATGTTGGCGACCAGCTTGGCCGAGATCGGGGTGCGGCCCGAGGCGCGGCGATCCTGCCTGGCGTAGCCGAAATAGGGGATGACCGCGGTGATGCGCTTGGCCGAGGAGCGCATGAAGGCGTCGATCATGATGAGCAGTTCCATCAGATGATCGTTGGTCGGAAACGAGGTCGACTGCAGGATGAAGACATCCTCGCCGCGCACATTTTCCTGGATCTCGACGAAAATTTCCTGGTCGGCGAAGCGTCTGACGCTGGCCTTTCCCAGCGGGACGTTGAGATAGCGGGCGACCGCTTCGGCCAGCACCCGGTTGGAATTGCCCGCGAAAAGCTTCATGCACCGTTCCTGGCGAAGGATGGAGAGGCAGACAAACTCTCTTAGGCCTCTTAATCGGGCTTTTAGCGAGCCGTGCCGGTATTGCAAGCCTCGTTGACGGGAATCCGCCGGCTAATCTCAAAAACGTCAACGCATGACGGATGCCGGCAACAGGCGGATCAGCCGGCGCGGCCGCCGAGCCAGGCCGCGAACTGGTCGATCGTCTGGTCGGCGATCGCCTGCATGGTGGCGGGCGCGACCGCGGGCCAGCCTTCGGCGGCATTGACCGACGCCGCCTTCTGCTGGCCGTTGATGCGATGCAGCCGGTTGCCGGCGGGGTCATAGACGTCCCAGACATAGATGACGGTGGTGTCCGTGCCTTCCGTCATGGTCGAGAAGTAGCCCTTCAGCACATGCGTGGCGGCCTGGTCTGCGCTGCCGGCAAGGGTGATGCCGCGCTGCCTGGCGCGCGTCTGCAGTTCGGCCGTCAACGGCGTTGCCGCTTCCACCGAAGCGCCGACGATCGGAGCGATCTGCAGCCGCGTCTTCGCCAGGGCCGCGGCGCTCTGCGCAGGGTTGGCGGGTGTGGTGGCGCCGACGGCCGGCGACGATGGCGCAGGCGTGGCCGGCGCGGTGCCCGGGGCCGCCGATAGCGGCTGGGCCGAGGCTGCCGGCGGCGTGATGGCGGAGGGTTCGAGGACGTCCTTGGCGTTGGTACAAGCGGCCAGCACGAGCGCTGCGAGCAATGACACGGTCGTCACATGCGATCGTCCCATCTGCCCGAAAACTCCCTATGTCTTTTACGCAATTCCGGACGGAAAACCGACTACACTTTTCCTGGAGTTGCTCTCGTGAACGCCCCCGCGTGGACCAGTCATTATGGATTCACTGTACGATCAAGTCGAGATCATGGCGTGAAAGCGGCTTCGGCTGGGATTCGGTGGTCAGGTAGGTGCGGCCAAGCGTCATTGCCGTCTCGGTTTCGGAGTCCATGATGATCATGTGCGCGAACAGCGTCATGTTGGGCGCGATCGGCTCGGGATTGCCCTGGTAGAACATCGGCATGTCCATCCAGGAAGGGGTGAAGCGGGCGCCGACCGAGTAGCCGCAGGCGTTGAGCCGGTGCTTGGTCAGATTATGCGCTTCCAGCGTGCGCGCATGCGCGTCGAAGACGTCGCCGAAGGTGTTGCCGGGCGTCATCGCCTTCTCGACCGCCAGCAGGGCGGCCCGGGCGGCGTCGAACAGCTCCTGATGGCGCTTCGACACCTTGCCGGTCAGCACGGTGCGCATCATCGGTGCGTGATAGTGGTGGAAGACGCCGGCCCATTCGAGCGTCAGCTGGTCGTTCTTGGTCAGCTTGCGGCGTCCGGCCTTGTAGCGGCAGAGCAGCGCGTCGACACCCGAGCCAATGATGAATTCATTGGCCGGATAGTCGCCGCCGCCGGCAAAGACCGCGCCCTGCATGGCGGCAAGGATCAGCGCTTCGTCGCCGCCCTGTTTGATCAGCGGCAGCGCCGCGTCGAGCGCGTCGTCGGACAGATTGGCGGCTTTTTCGGCCTTGGCGATTTCGGCCGGGCTCTTGAACAGCCGCAGCCGGCCGACAATGCCGGAAGCATCGGCGATCTGGCCGAAGGTCTGCAACTGTTCGTCAACGCGGCGGCCGTTGAAGGCGGTCAGGCCATGGGTGTCGTATTCGACGCCGATGCGGGCGCCGAGCAAATTGAGGTCGTTTAGCAGGTTGCGCAGGTCGATCGCCGGGTTGGCGCCGTCGCGATCGGTCCACAAGACAATCTTGTCGATGATCGAGGTGTGACGCGCCTGGCGCAGGTCGGCCGAGCGGGTGAGCAGCACCATCGAGCCGTCGGCCTTCACCACCAGGCACTGGAAGAAGCAGAAGCCGAACGTGTCGTAGCCGGTCAGCCAGTACATGCTTTCCTGGGCGAAAAGCAGCACCGCGTCGAGCTTCTTCTCGGTCATCTCGATCATCAGCCGGTCACGCCGGGCGTCAAATTCCGATCGTTCGAAATGCAGCGCCATTATTCGTTCTCCAAAACAATTGCCGAAACCTGCCGACCGTAGTCCGGTTCCTTGCGATGCGTCGTGCGCCGGTAGGAAAAGAAGAGATCCTCCTCGGCATAGGTACACCGGCCAAGCCCCTCTGCTATCACGCCGGCTTTCTTCAGCCGGTCGATCGTATAGAGGTTGAGATCGAACATCGCATGCCCGGGATTGGCCGATGGCATGAAATAGCGAATGTTTTCGACATCGGCTTCGACGAAACGGGCGACGAATTCCGGCCCGACTTCGTAGTTTTCAGGGCCGATGGAAGGGCCGAGAACCGCAACGATGCGCTCGCGGCGGGCACCCAGGCTTTCCATCGCCGCAATGGTGTTTTCAAGCACGCCGGTGAAAGCACCCTTCCAGCCAGCATGCGCCGCGCCGACGACGCGCGCTTCAGCGTCTGCAAACAGGACCGGGCCGCAATCGGCTGTCGAGGCGCCGATAGCGATGCCCGGGCGGTCGGTGACGATGGCATCAGCCTTGGGCCGCGGGCCGGGAAACGGCTCGCTCACGATGACGACGTCGGGCGAGTGGACCTGATGCGCGGTCAAGAGATGGCTGGCCGGCACGCCCATCCAGGCAGCGACCCGGCGGCGGTTCTCGGCGACCAGCATCTGGTCGTCATCCGAGCCAGTGCCGATGTTGAGTCCTTGGTAGATGCCGCTGGAGACACCGCCGATACGGGTGAAATAGCCATGGCGGATGCCTTGCGGCTTCGCCGCTTCCAGCAGTTGCGAGCGAACAGGATCCGGTTTGGTCTGATTCAGCATGGATGGGTTTGTTGTCCGCGCCAGCGCTTTCGTCAAGGCGAAGTTCGGTCAGTATTTGCGGCAGCCATCGCGCATCGGCTCCGAGTTGGCGAAAAGCAGGCATTCGACTATAGCCAATGGCCAGACAATTTCCGGGGCGGGCGAAAGTGCATGGGCTGGAATCCAGTCAAAAGCCTGATCCGACAGATCCATCGGAACCGGCAGGTGCGCAAGGCTAAGGACTTTCGCAACACGCTGGTGAAAGGCTATTTCCGCTCACGCAATGCGGCGTCGGGGGCGGAATTTGCCGATAGCCTCAGGCAGACCGGTGCCCGGCATTTTTGCTTCTCCATCGCCTACAACACGCCCTGGGTCATCGATGCGCTGACTCAGGCGTGGTTGACTTATTCCACCGCGATGACGCTGGTGGTCATCGACAATTCGTCCAGGCCCGCAGCGCGGCAGGCGATCGAGGCCATCTGCCGGCAGCGCGGCATCGCCTATTTCGGCTTGCCGCGAAATCCCGAATGGAATCCGAACCGATCGCATGGCATCTCGATGAACTGGGTCTTCCACAACATTGTGCGCCCGCTGCGGCCCGACCTGTTCGGCTTTCTCGACCATGACTGCTTTCCCGTGGTTGCCGTCGATTTAGCCAGGCGCATGGAGGGCAAGAACGCCTTCGGCACCAAATATCCCGCCAAAAGAGGCTATCAGGGATGGTACTTCTGGGCGGGGCTCTGCTTCTTTCGCTTTTCGGTCGTCGAGGATCTCGATCTCGATTTCACGCCCCGCTTCGACACCGGGCTCGATACTGGCGGCGGCAACTGGCCGATGCTGCGCGACAGGCTGGATGACGACAACATCGTCAATGCAGAAAAGACCACGGTCAGCTTGAACCTCGGCGGCATCGAGGCCGATCATCGCATGCTGGATAACAGCTTCTTTCACGTCGGCGGCGCTTCGTATCGCGGGCTGATCAGCACGCGGCACTATCGCCGGCTGATGTGCGATCATGTATGGGAGACCTATCTTGGCGGTGTGGCGGGGCGGCTGGTAAACGATCTCTGACGGTCACCATGGCTGATGCGGCAGGATTTTCAGGACCTTGAACAGCGTGCCCATGGCGTCGGGCCCGGCCAGGCGCTCGACGGCGTCGGCAATGGTTTGGCGTGCCTCTTCGCTGGCCTGGCTGCCCAGCAGGCCAGCCCGCTCAAGCAGACCCATGGAAAGCAGAAAGTCCCCCTGCGTCGTCAATTCCACATCGAGGCCATGCGCGCGCACGAGAGAGGCCAGTGCCGCAAAGTCGACATGCGCGGTGAGATCGGCTTGCCCGGGATTGGCCAGTACATCTTCGGGAGCGTGCCTGCGCACGGCCTGCAATGTATCGCCGAAGCCGGGCTGGAGATGGCCATAGTCAGGGAAGAGGCCGGCGCCGCCGTCGCGGCTTATGCGCTCGGCAATGGCCGCCATCAGCGCGGCGCGGGCCGGCGCCACCTCGACAACAGCGCCTTGCGGCGCCTTGGCGGCATTGTCCGGTAGCAGCGTCGCCTCGACCGAGCCGGCGCCGGCGAAGAAGCTCAATGCATCACTGTCATCGAGGCCGATCATCCGTTCTCGCCATCCGGCTCCGGAGCGAATGAACTGGCGGATCGGCACGGCGTCGAACAATTCGTTGCCGACGATCAGCAGCGGCGCCTGGGGCAGCGTGGCAATGGTTTCGTGCCAGTTGACCTCAACTGAACTCTCGGCAAGCGTCTGTTTCTGAATTTCGGTCAGTCGCGGGCTGGTTTCGATCAAGGCGAAGGACGCACCGGCAGCGAGCGCAGGATCGAGCCGTGACAGGGTGCGCAGCATGTCCTTCATCAGCGTGCCGCGTCCCGGACCGATCTCGGCGATGGTGACCGGCAGCGGCCGGCCGATTGCCAGCCAGGCTTGATACAGCCAGACGGTGACGAGTTCGCCGAACATCTGGCTGATCTCCGGCGCGGTGATGAAGTCGCCGGGGGCGCCGAACGGCTCGCGCGTCGTGTAGTAGCCGTCGCTGGGGTCGAACAGGCAGAGCGCCATATACTCGTTGACGGGTAGGGGGCCTAGCGCACCGATCAGGTCGATGATGCGGGTCTTCAGCCGTGTCATGCCGGCTGTGGCTGCGGCGCCGGTTTGGCGGTGGCCATCGCCCAGATGCCGGCCAGCACCATCGGCAGCGACAGCACCATGCCCATTGTCAGCCAGCCACCAAGGAGGTAGCCGAGTTGCTGGTCGGGCTCGCGGAAGAATTCGACGAAGATACGCGACAGGCCGTAGCCGCAGATGAAGGCGCCGCCGACGAATCGCGGCGTCTTCAGCTTCAGCCGCGAATGGGTGAGGAACCGCAGGACCAGGAACAGCACCACGCCTTCGAGCAAGGCCTCGTAGAGCTGGCTCGGGTGACGGGGTTCCAGGCCAGCGACACAACCCGCCGCCGACTGAAGGAGACGCTCGTTGCAGAAGACGACGCCCCAGGACACATCGGTGACGCGGCCCCACAGTTCGGCATTGACGAAGTTGGCGACACGGACAAGGCCGAGTCCGACCGGCACGCCGGCCGCCACGACGTCGAACAGCGACCAGGTGCGGATGCCGCGTTTGATGGAAAACAGCGTCATGGCCAGGATGACGCCGAGTAGCCCGCCATGGAACGACATGCCGCCCTGCCAGATGGCGAAGATATCGAGCGGGTGGTCGATGTAGCGTTTGAGGTCGTAGAACAGCACGTAGCCGGTACGTCCGCCGAGCACGACGCCGACGGCGGCCCAGACGATGAAATCGTCGAGATCGATGGGCTTCATCGGCAAGATGCCGTCAGGCCACAGCATGGTGTTGGTGACAAGCCGCTTGGCATACCACCAGGCGAACAGGATACCGACGATGTAGCCGATGCCGTACCAGTGCACCGCCAGCGGCCCGATCTGGACCAGGATCGGGTCGATGTTGGGGAAGGGCAGCGAAGCCATCGGCAGCAGGAAATAGTCGTTCAACAGGGTCTCCCGGAAGGGCTCGCGTTCGGGCGCGGACCATGCGGCAGGGTTTTGGCGGGGTCAAGGCAAGGTCACGGTTGCCTTGACGTCGCAGATGGAGGGCTCAACCTTGCGGCTTGCCGGCGACCAATTGCCTGAGGGCGTCGTTGATCCTGTCCTGCCAGCCGGGCCCGTCTTCCTGGAAATGATCGAGCACGGCTCGATCGATCCTGATCGAAACGAGCTCCCTGACGTTCGGTGCGGCCGAGGCTTCGCGAATTGGTGGCGCCGGCTTTTTGACCGGCTTGAAGGCAGCCTCTGCGGCTTCCATCGGATTTGTCGGTCGGCGCGGAGGCGTTGCCATTGGTTGATCCTGAGTGAGAGGAGGCACAATAATAGGCGATGTAGCGCCATCCCGTACAGGCTGGCCGTTGAGGTGCGACGCCGCACCAGGCTTCAACCTTCTTGCATTCCGCGCCCAGCGCCATTACGTCAATTCGAGCAAGCGAGGATTTGCCATGTCGACCGGACCGAACCGCATTCTCGATGAGTTCGCCAAGCTGATGACCGATGCCGCCGGCGCCGCGCAAGGCGTGCGCCGCGAGGTCGAGACTGCCTTCAAGGGGCAGGCCGAACGCATCCTCAACACCATGGACGTGGTGCAGCGCGAAGAGTTCGAGGCTGCCCGCGACATGGCCGCCAAGGCCCGGGAAGAGAACACCAGGCTGGCCGCCCGCATCGACGCGCTCGAAGCCAGGCTTGCCGAATTGACCGGACAGGCCGCACCGGCGGCGGCGGCAAAGCCGAAAGCAAAAAAATAATCTTTAAACTTTTCCACAAAGCGCAATCCGAAAAAGTGCTTTGCCGTGAATCGTTTACCGGCAATGCATGAATCTTTGTGACAGCGCCTTTCCACATGCGGATGACGCAGTGCGAAAAATTAGGCTGTTCACGCGACTCCCGATCAATAGACTGAATTTGTTGCATGATTCGGAGCAGGGTCATGCGGCCGGGCGGTGGGGTCCGGTCCGGGGTCTTTGTGTCGTGAAGTCCTGGCCGTCCGAGTTCTAGACAAGATTGTTCGTCGTGTGTGCCCCGCGGAGCGTGTGGCGCTCCCCTGAACACAGGAAGCATTCCATGGAACTTCTCGAACTCGAATTCTCCCGCGAAATCCATCCGGTGGATGTCATCGAGCAGGTGGCCCATAACAATGACTGGTCCTTTGAGCGGGCCGGCGATGACGAAATCTCGATCTCGGTTGCCGGCAGCTGGACCGACTATCACGTCTCCTTCTCGTGGATGGAGGATTTCGAGGCGCTGCATCTGGCCTGCGCGTTCGACATCAAGGTGCCGGAAGCCCGTGCGCTGGAAGTGATGCGGCTGCTGTCGCTGATCAACGAGCAGATGCTGTTTGGCCATTTCGACCTGTGGGAGCAGGAGGGCGCGATCATGTTTCGCCAGTCGCTGCTGCTCGCCGGAGGGGTCGAACCGTCGAGCCAGCAGGTCGAGGTCCTGTTGTCGTCGGCGCTGGAAGCCTGCGAATGCTATTTCCAGGCCTTTCAGTTCGTCGTCTGGTCGGGGACCTCGGCCAAGGATGCGCTGGCCGGCGTCCTGTTCGAGACCTATGGCAACGCCTGATCGTCCATAAGAAAAGAAGATGAGTTCGAGCAGCGCGCGCAAGCCCGAGATCAGCTTTGCCGATTTCGATCGTGTCGACATCCGCGCCGGCACCATTGTCGAGGCCGAGCCTTTTCCCGAAGCGCGCAAGCCCGCGCTCAAGCTGAAGATCGATTTCGGGCCCGATATTGGCGTGAAGAAATCTTCGGCGCAGATCACCAAATATTATGCGCCGGAAACGCTTGTGGGACGGCAGGTGTTTGCGGTGGTCAATTTTCCGCCGCGCCAGATCGGCCCGTTCATGTCCGAAGTGCTGACGCTCGGCTTTCCCGACGAAGAGGGCGCCGTGGTGCTCGGCGCCATTGAGCGCAAGGTGCCGGACGGCGGGCGCTTGTTCTAACTGCCCCTAGGCGGCCAGCTTGCGCTTGGTGCCAAGCGCCTCTTCGACCGTGTCCATGAACATTTCGGCGCAGGCTTTCCAGCTGTAGCGCATGGCGCGTTCGCGCGCCTGGGCGCGGTCGACGTTCAGCGCGGCGAGCGAGGCCTCGCGCAGGTCGGTCGACACCGCGCCGCCGATGCCGTCGCCGACAATGTCGATCGGCCCGGTGACCGGATAGGCGGCAACGGGTGTGCCGCTGGCCAGCGCCTCGATGATGACGTTGCCGAAGGTGTCGGTGCGGCTGGGGAAGACGAAGACGTCGGCCGAGGCGTAGATTTCGGCCAGTTCGTCGTTCGGACGGTGGCCAAGAAAGTGCGCCTGCGGATATTTCACCTTGAGCTTGGCCAGTTCCGGTCCTTCGCCGACGATCACCTTGCTGCCGGGCAGGTCGAGATCGAGGAAGGCGCTCAGGTTCTTCTCGATGGCGACGCGGCCGACGCACAGGAACACCGGGCCGGGAAAGCCGAGGTCCTTCTTCTTGTCCGGGCGGAAATGATCGGTATCGACGCCACGCGTCCATGGCCGCAGCTTGTTGAAACCGCGCGCGGCGAGATCGTCGGCCAGCGACTGGGTGGCGACGAGTGTGCCTTGTCCCGAATTGTGAAAATCGCGCAGCCAGCGATAGGCCCAGCTCTCGGGCACCGGCAGGCGGGCGCTGAGATATTCGGGGAAGCGGGTGTGATAGCTGGTGGTGAAGGGACGGCCGGCGTTGCGGCAATAGCGCCGCGCCATGATGCCGAGCGGTCCCTCGGTGACGATGTGGATGTGGTCGGCCTTGCGCGCCTCGATCAGCCGCGCGACGTTGCCGGGCGTGGTCAACGCCAGCCGGATGTCGGGATAGGTCGGCAAGGGCAAGGTGCGAAAGATGTTCGGGGTCAGGAAGTCGACCTCGACGTCGAAGGATTTCAGCGTTTCGGTGAGCCGCTCCAGCGTGTGGACGACACCGTTGACTTGGGGGCGCCAGGCGTCGGTAACCATCAGGATGCGCATGGCGGCCCTTTGCTCGGATCGTCGGTTGCCTTGATGCCACGGCGGAACGGCACCCACGCGGCTGCCCTCGCTTCGCTCCAGCGTACCCGGGCAGGCACGAGGTCGAAGTGAGGCGGCTGAGCCGAATCAACTGAGGTCGCGCGCTTCATGCGCGCTCTTGACCATGATTTCATGACGGGCGGATGAAGGCGGTTTTGGCCAGGCCCGCCTTCGGGATCATGCTCTGATCAGGCAGGCACCTTGATCACGGCCCGCAGGCCGCCGAGCGGGCTGTCGTCCAGCATGATGTCGCCGCCATGGCTGCGGGCGATGTCGCGGGCGATGGAGAGCCCAAGGCCGGTGCCGCTGGCGTCGAGGTTGCGCGCCTCGTCGAGCCGCACGAACGGCTTGAACACGTCCTCGCGCTTTTCCAGCGGAATGCCCGGACCGTCATCATCGATGGTGACGACGAGCGAGCCGCGGCCGTGATCGGCGCTGATCTCCACCGTCTTGGCATAGCGTAAGGCATTGCCGGCGACATTGGACAACAGCCGGGCGAAAGCGTGCGGGCGCACATGCACGTCCGGGTCGCCGGCGAGCACGGTCGACAGCTTGCGCTTGTGCAGCGACGCCTCCTCGCCGAGCTTCTGGAAATAGGCCTCAAGATCGAAATGGCCGGCATCTTCTGACGCTTCGCCGCGGGCAAAGGCGATATAGCCCTCCAGCATCGACTGCATGTCGTCGATGTCCTGGTTGAGCGCCGCCTTGGTCTCGGGCTTGCCGCCGGCCAGCGCCAGCTGCAGCTTGAAGCGGGTGAGGATGGTTCTGAGATCATGGCTGACGCCGGTCAGCATGGCGGTGCGCTGTTCCAGCTGGCGTTCGATGCGCTCCCGCATCTGGATGAAGGCAAAGCCGGCGCGGCGAACCTCCTCGGCGCCGCGCGGGCGGAAGTCACGCGGCATCGGCCGGCCCTTGCCGAAGCTTTCGGCGGCCTCGGCCAGAGACAGGATCGGCCGGATCTGGTTGCGCAGGAAGGGAATGGCGATGGTCAGCAGCACCAGCGAGGTGCCGACCATCCAGATCAGGAAGATGTGGGTGTTGGAAGCGTAGGCCTGGCTGCGGCGCACGAAGACGCGCAGCACCTTGCCCTCGAGCTGGATGCGGACCTCGACGATGTTGGAATTGCCGACCGTGTCGATCCAGAACGGGCGGTTGATCTGGCGCGTGATCTCGCTCGAGAGGACGTCGTCCAGGATCGAGAAGAAGGGCTTCGGACCGGGAGCCGGCAGCGGGTCGGGCGGAAGCAAGTCGACCTTCAGCTGCATGCGGTCCTGCGCGATGCGGATGATGTTGGCGTAGTCGCCATCGTGCGGGTAGGTCTCGATCATGTCGATGATCGCGGCAATGTCGCGCACGGTGGCTTGCGACAGGCGCTGCGTCACGGTTGCCCAGTGGCGTTCCATGAAGTCGAAGGCGACGACCGACTGCAGAAGGATCATCGGCGCGATGACGATGATCAGCGAGCGGGCATAAAGCCGCTTCGGCATATAGAGCGCGACCAGCCGCCAGAACCGGTTCCAGGCGCGCGGCATGGCTTTCAGCGCGCGCGATATGCGCGCGCCGAAGCCGTCCGACCGTTCCAGTTGCGTGGTCGCCATGTGTTCTTCCGCTGGTCGCTCGTCGATGGCACTCGTCTATGGCCAAACGGCGGCCATCGGGTGGCATTCTATTCCACGCCGAGCCGTTCTGGAACAGCCGTGGCATGGCAGCCGATACCGGAAGGGCGCAGAAGCGCAAGAATCGTGAGCACCGGCGCGTCGGGACGTTGGAACCACTTCGCGGATTGGGCGTTGCGAGCGGATGATCAGACGATTCGCCTACGCCCTTATCTTCGTCCAGGTGTCCATGGCGACCGCGCTGGCTACACAGGTCTTCCTGTCGACCACCGAGCAAGACCTTAAGTCGGAACGCTGGCTTGCACTGGCGTCGGGCGGAAACGAGGGATGCGCCAAGGCGACGTGGCCCAATATTCCGGAACGATGTCTGCAACGAGTCGAGCCCAAGGTGGTGACGCTCGTGCTCAGCCAAAACAACTAGTGGCTGCGCCGTACCCGCATGGCTCTTGCTGACTTGCAGGCTGCCACGCGCAGCCGGCTGCGGCACCGGGACCAGCAAAGCTCCGTTAATCCTCGCTCAATCTCTGCGCTCTATCTTGAATGCCAGATTGTCGAGGGTGACATGAAGCGCAAGTCGATAATGCTCTTTGCCTTCCCAGCTCTGATCCTGCTGATTTTGGCAGGGGAGCGCATGGCGACCTTCTTGCTGGGAGCCTATCCGGCCAGTCCCACAATGTGGCGGATCTGGCTGGAACTAAGGCCGCTGTCGACACTGTTCTGGCAACAGATCGATCTCTCTCTGGGGGCGTCGATGGTTCTCGATGCCTCTATCCTGGCCGCCCTGTCGATCGTCTGCTGGATGGCGTGCCGCACAAGAAAGTCGGCTGCTTTCTTCTTCATTGCAAATCACGTCGCTCTGCTTTTTGCAGGGTTGATGATCGCCGTCACCAGCCATTCCGAAACAGCAAGCACAGTCGCCTCATTCACGGTACCCGGAGGTCTTCCATTCTCACTGATGGTCGATTTCACCTTGAAGAACAGTCTTGTGCTGTTTCTGGGTGTGACAGCATGCGCCTATTGTCATGTTGCCTTCCTCAGCGAAAGCCGACAGCGGTCAGAAGCGCTGGCCGTGAGACTTGTTGCCCTGCAGCGAGACTACTAGGGCAGCCCACGTCTTCCAGCGCTAGTTGATCTTTCGGTAGTAAACCTTGCCGTCGGCCTGTTGTATGCGCTGGTAGTTGGGGCTTGGGGCAGGGGCTGCGGCCGCGATCCTGTTTTTCGGCGGGCGCGGCGCATCGACGACGCTGGGCTCGGCCGCGCCTTCACCGTCGAGAACGGCGGGTGCCTCCGCCATGCTGCTGGTCGTGTCAACGGAAGGTTCCACTGCGCTCGACATGACGTCGTCACGGGCAAGAGGCTGGCTCTGTTCAAGCCGGGCTATGCTCCTGTTGATTTCACCAAAGCTGCTCTGCAGTTGACTGTCGAGTTTTTCAAATCGGCTCTGAAAACCGTTGTTGACCGTGTCCAGCCGGCTCCCGATTCGTTGTTCGAACGTCCCGAGTTGTTGCAGGCGTCCTTCCAGAACGCGCATATCGCTGATGCCGCGGTAGAGATAGACCGCGGCTATTATGTTCACCAGAGTGAGCAGGGACGCGCCGACGATGACCGCGCCGATAATGCTTTTGTCGTTCGGTTTCCCAACGACAGCCTGCTCTTCAATGCGGGCTGCTGTCCCAATCTCGATTGCCGGCATGTCCGGTTCGCTGATCATCGTCATTGAACCACCACCTTTGCGCCGATCGCGACGCGCTTGAAGAGATCGATCACATCGGTGTTGGTAAGGCGAAAACACCCCGATGTTCCGTCGAAGCCAACCCCCGACGGATCGTTGGTTCCGTGTATCCGATAGAGCGTGTCACGCCCATCCCGAAGCAGATAGAGCGCCCTGGCGCCGAGCGGATTGTAGGGACCGGCCGGCACCATTTGCGGCAGCTCCGGCTGGCGGGCGCGCATTTCGCGCGGTGGGCGCCATTCCGGCCATTCGGTCTTGGCCCCCACCTTGACGACCCCGGTCCAGCCAAATCCGTCCCGTCCGACGCTGATCTGATAGCGAAGCGCCTGGCCTTGTCGGGTCACCAGATAAAGCGCCTTCTCGCCCTTGCGGATAACGATCGTGCCGGGCTGTTCCGTGGTCTCGAAGGCGACAGTCTTGCGCAGGCTGGGGCCCATTGCCGGCAGCGGCGGCCGATCTGAAAGTGCCGATCGCGCGCTGGCGGGGGCCTGGACCGACATCGCCAGCGCCATGCCCATGACGCAGACCAATCCCGGGCCAATTCGATACCCACTCGGCCGATACCTATTTGGCAGCGTCATCGAGCCGCTCTTTGAACATCCGCTTCAGGTCCTTGTTGAAGCGCGCACGCCCATCCACCTCGGCAGGCAGGATAGCACGGTTCAACGCATCGGTCAGAAGCGCATTGTCCAGCGCGACCGATTTGATGTGCGGCGCCTTGAAGATCTTTTCCAGCTCGCTGCGCGAGAAGTGGTTGCCGAACCATTTGCGCTTGTGCTTGTTGGCGACCAGCGTGATGCTGACCTTGTTGCCGCGCAGTTCGCGGATCTTCTTGTAGAGCCGCTTGCCTTGCCGAAGCGAGGCGACGTTAAGTTCGAAGACTATGAAGATCTCATCGCTCGTCGACAGCACGGAGTTGTGCCAGGGGGTTTCGATGTTCGGCAGGTCTATGACGATGTCGTCGAACCGGTAGGCGACGAGGTCGAGCAACCGGAACACAAAATCCGCGCCCTGCGGCTCGAACGGCAGCTGCGGCCGCTCGAAGGCATAGAGCGTCAGGCCGGACGGCCGCGAAAGCTTGATGACATCCATAAGCTCGACATCGAGCCGTTCCGGCTGGCCGATGATGCCGGCAAGATCGAACTGGTTGAACAAGTTGAGATAGGCGCCGCAATTGGCGCTCTGGAAATCGAGATCGACCAGGCAGGTCGAAGCCGCGCGTTCAGACGATTTCGATGCCAGGTGTTCGGCCGCCGACAGAGCGAGCGTTGTTGCGCCGGCGCCCCCGCTGGCGCTGATGAAGGTGATGATGCGGCTTTTCGTTCCCTGGTTGCCAGTGTCGTGGAAGGTCACCGCGTTCAGCAGTTCCTTGGCGTCGAGCGGCTTGTGCAGCCAGTCCGAAGCGTTCATGCGCACCAGCGCTCGCGTCTGCTCCGACGTCAGTTCGTCGGAGACCGCGATCAGCGGCACTGCTGCCCATTTGGCGCGCGCCTCGACGATGCCCGGCTGGCCGAGCAGCTCGCCATGGCCAAAGTCGAGGATGACGATGCCGGGGCGCGTATCGGCGGGCGGTCCGTTGAGGAAGTCAGCCGTATCGGAAATCCTGACGTCGTAGATCGCCAGCGCCTCGAGCCGCGTCGCCACATCGCGCTTGAACTGAGGGTCGGACGAGAACAGGGCGACCTGCTTGCGTTTTGTCGGAAGAACCTTGGTGTTGATAGCGTTCATGGGTAGGTGACCTTCAGGTCTTCGCCCGTGACCGTGCTCAGCATGGAGGGCATTGTCATGTTTCCGAATCCGAACAGTCCCCCCAGGAAGAAAAACTGGTAGCTCATGTTCTGCAGGTTGACGGTTATGGTCGGCACAGGTCCACCCAATCGTGTCTGGTAGCCGAGACCGGTGGCGGCATAGGTGATGACAACATTGGAACGCAGCAGGCCCGGGAAGAAATGGCACATGCCGGGCCGTATGGTGAGCCGTTGGACTGCGGTGATTGGCGGACAGAAATCGTTGTTGGTGACTGCAGTGTCTCCGCGGAATATGCGGCTGAATTTGTTGGCGTCGAACGTGCCGCCATTGCTGCATGCGCCTGTAGTTCCAGTGTATTTGCAGACAAAGGGACCATACGCGCCGGCGACAATCGGCGCGCCTGGCGTCGAGGTCGGCGCGGCAGCGGCAAGATTGGTCACGACCGGGTCGGAGATGGATGCCAGCCGCCCTCCGATCTGGACTGCCTTGGTCGCGGCATTCCATTGGTAGAGAGCGTAGCCGAAATCGACGAAGCCCAGGGTCAGCGCAAACAGCAGCGTCGAAACGATGGCCATTTCCACCATCGTTGAACCGTCTTCCGATTTTGCAAAGCGCGTGATCATGTTCAGAATCGGATCAACCGCTCCTCGTGGAAGCCGTTGAGCGTGATCGGACCGATGTCGAGCAACGACAACATGCCGATGCCGCTATAGGAATAGGCGCCTGTCGCCCTGACGATGCAGACCTGTGCGGTGGTGGAACGGTACTCTGTGACGCCGGCAACCACCGCGTCGTGGCAGGAAGCGCTGTCGCCGATGGTCACCGTCGCATTGTTGGATGCCCCTCCCGCTTTCTGCCAGCCCTTGACGCGCGCACTGCCTGTGCCTGCCACATTGCCGAACACCGCTATGTTGGCGGCGATGTTGGCGCAGTTGATCGCCGCGAGGCCGTTGTCGGTGTACATCTGGCTGTTGCAGCGGGCGGCGAAACGCGCGGCATCTGTCAGCCCGGCCTCCATCAGCAGCTTGTCGTGGATCAGATTGCCGAATTCGAACACGCCCGCCGACAGGGGCACCATCAGCGGCAGTATCAGCGCCGTCTCGACAAGCGCGGTGCCGCGATGATCGCGTCGAAATCTGTTGAGGTGATGGAACAGGGTTCTGATCATCGCCATCACCGGTAGAGCTGAGCTTCGTCGCGCAGGTAATTGTCGAGCGTACCGCTGCCGCCCTTGCCGGTTATGTCGACCAGTTCCACGAAGATGTCCTTACCGTCCCTGATCGACTCGGTGATGAAGAAACTGGCGAACCTCCTGACCGGAATGCCCGTCAAGCGGCCGTTGAAATTCATCCCAGAAGCCTTGAGCGCATTGCAGTCCAGGATTGCGCCGTAAAGCAACCGGCGGTCTGGGGTCGAGATCGGGGTGCCGGCCCCAGCAGGCGGCGTGCCTTTTTCGCCACCGACAGCCGCGTCCCCAACGATGTTGTTGTCGATCTCGTAGCGATAGGTCTCATATCGCGTCGGGAGGTTGGCGCCGGTGCCGGATAGGGCCGCAGGCACGGCACGCGTGGGGTGATTGGCAGCCCAGTAGCGCGCGAAGTTCCAGTCGCCGGCGCCCATGCGCCCGCCCATCATGGAGCAACTGCCGGAGATCTGGCACGAGTCGCGTTCAAGCCCGACCCCCTTTGTGGGGTCCGTTTCGTAGACGACCTTGTTGCTCTTGACGAAACTGTTCCAGTTTTTGGCGCCCTTGCGCACATTGACCGCAGGTCCGTCCGAGTAGTTGGACGCATCGATACCGAAGCGCGAGTTGATGCCATTCTCTACAGGCCCGGTATTCTGTCCCGGCTCCGTGTCGACGCCGTCACGCGAATAGCAATTCTGCGGCTTGGAGTCAGCGAGCATCTTTTCGAGTTGGTTGGCGCCGTTGCCGAATGGCGAAGCCAGAAAAGCGAAGTTACCGGGAAAGTAATACCCATCTCCACGCAGCTTGATCTGGCGACGACGGTATTGCCTGGTTTGCGCTGCCTGCTCCAGCGTGACGCCGCCGGTGATGGTTGGATCCTCATACGGGTTGCACATGAAAACCGGCGTGTACTCGCAAACGCCGGATGTGAACCCGGCAGTCGCCACTGCCCCGATGGCCCACGAATTGTTGGTGCCGCCCGGCAGGAACGATACCGGGAATAGTGTGTCGAAGCCGGTGGGCGTGACCTTGACCTGTATGAATTTGCTCTCATCCTCGCCAACAGCCTGAGTGGAATCGGCAAGATAAGTAGCCTGATTGGCAGTCGTTATCTGGGTGCCGTCGGCAGGGGGGATCGCCTTGAGGAAGCACCAGGAAATGTTGCCGGCGGCGTTGCATCGCACCGTGCCGCCCGGTTGCCCGGAAGTCAGGGTGAACCGGCCGGAGGTCGAGAAATTGCTCTCATTGTCGACCAGCGTCGCCATGGCGCGCTCTGCCCTACCCCATGCACCGGGAAAGCCGTCAAGTTCTGCGGCCCCGGCCAACGAAAAGGCATCGGCTGCCTTTTGCATGTCGTTTCGCAGATTGTTGGCCCGGCTCATATCGATCACCAGCAGCGAAAAGCCGATGAGCGCGGGCAACGTGATGGCCACTAGAACGAGGGCTATACCCCTTTGATCGTGCCAGAACGCGCGAATGGTTCGCAACATGGCGTTACACTTAGCTCCCCTGGCGCCAGAACCCTCGTTCGCCTGGCGCGTATAAAACCGCATCCTTCTGTTCAGTTCGTGGTCGGTGTACCGACATTGACCGTGATGTTCGGCGCCGGCGGCGGCGGTGGCGGAATCTTGTACCTCTGGGCGACACCGGCAGAGCGTGCGCCGTCACCTTCGATTTTGGTGTTCTTCGAGGCCGGATTGAGCGGATCGACCGTCTGCAGCAGCGAATTGAATTTCTGCGTATCGCCGGCAGCCAGTGTCACCGTGTCGTAGTTGTTCAGATAGTCGGCTGCGCAGCCAGTCAACGCGCCGGCACACAGGAGGAGGAGGATCAGGACGACGCTATTTCTTGACATAGAGCATCTTGTCCTTCGATTTGACGTCGAGCATGTGGCCATAGGGGCCGGTGACGCCGTCGCCTTGTTCATATTTCCGGATCATGTCCTTGTTCACCTCGAGCTGACCGAGCACGAAGAATTCCGGATCGTTGGCCGGCCGTGTCTTGTCGAACGGCGTCGCCAGTTGTTCGCCTGGCTTCACCGGCCGCACGACGTGCGGCGTGACGATGACCACCAGTTCGGTCTCTTCCTTCTGATTGCTCGAATTGCGGAACAGCGTCCCGATGACCGGCACCTGGCCGAGCCACGGCACCTGCTCCTGAAGCTTGGTTGTCTTGCTCGACAGAAGCCCGCCGACCGCGAAGCTCTGTCCGTCGCGCAGTTCGACGACGGTATCAAGCTTGCGGTTGGTGAAGATCGGGTCACCGGCGGTGGTGAAGCCGGTGAGGTCGCTGACCTCCGGCGCCAGCTTCATATGGATCTTGCCGTCGTCGAGTACCACCGGCGTGAACAGCAGATTGACGCCGAATTGCTTGTACGTGATGGTTACCTCGCCATCGTTGCCGATGACACGGATAGGCACTTCGCCACCAGCGTTGAAGCTGGCGGGCTCGCCGGAAAGCGTTGTCAGGTTGGGATTTGCAAGCGTGCGCACGACCCCCTTGGCCTCAAGGGCTTCAATGATCAGGTCGACCTTGATGTTGCTGTCAATGACGCGGGTGATCAGCGCCGCGAAGGGATTGCTGGTCGACAGCAGGCCGGTGAGGATATCGCCCGGGCCGAGCACTATATTATCCTTGTCGACGGTGGCGATGCCGGTTGCGGCGCGTGTCGTGCCGCTGCCGTTCGTGCTCCTGATCGACACGCCGAGATCGCGACCGGCGTTGCGCTTGGCTTCCAGAACACGGACCTCGAGGTTGACCTGCTGGCTGTCGTCGACAATGACGGAATTTATGATGGCGTCAGGCCCATACTGCTGCACCACCTCCATGATGGATGCCAGCGTCGCGCCATCCTTGACGTGACCGCCAAGCCTCACCTTGCCGTTGATCGAACCGATCTCGATGCGCGCCCGGGGCGCCACCTGGCGGATCGCTTGCGCCATGTCGCTGACGTCGACGCCGACCTCGATCTGGATCACGCCCAGCGAGCGCTTTTCCGGGGAGAACAGGTTAACCGTGGTGGTGCCGGCGCTCTTGCCGATGACATAGAGCGTGCGGTCGGTCATCGGCTGGGCATCGGCGATCTTCTCGTCGCCGACAACGATATCGCCGAGATTGGCGCTCACCTGGAGAGTCACCGACTGTGACATCGGCAGGAAAATCCGATGGACGCTGGGGTTCGACACATCGATGAAACGGTCGGCTGCGTGGGCTGTAGAGCCAAACGGCAATAGCCCCGCAGAACAAGCCAGAGCGGCAGCCGCCAGTGGTCCCCAGAACGCACGCATCTAAAGCTACCCCCTTGCCGGCTGATTCGGACTCCACCTATCCTAATATGCCGGTATTACTTTTGTCGCGGCACATCATATTTTTCGAGTTTTATACCTCGAAAAACACCGACTGTCGCGCGCGCCGGTGGTTCCGGCTGCACATATTTGACCACTTCCTTTACAACTTCCTGTACCTGCGGCGCAGATGCCACAGCCGGGGCCGGCTTGATCTTGCTCAGATCGTCGAGCTTGCTGCCTACCCGGTCAACGGCCTGCGTCAGCCCGGCCAGTTTGTCGTCGGCGCGCTTGCGATCGGCTGCCGCCTCGGCTTCGGCTGCCGCCTGCTTGGCAAGTTCAGCCTGCCTTGTGGCGACATCGTCGGGCGTATCGCCGGTCAGGTCCGAAAGCGTGACGCGTTCGGTCGTCTCGCCCTTGCTGGCCGCCGCCTGACGGAGCGCCAGCGACAGCTGGCCAGCGCCGGCGGCCAATGTCAGCTTCTGCGCATCCTTGGTGCTGACCTCCAGCGTCACCGACTTCACCACCGTCGGGCTATCCTTGCTCTCATCCGCCACCTGGTCGACGGCGAGCACCTTCATGCTCTGCAGCAATACATCGACGAAACTCTTGTCGGGGCCTTCATCGCTGCGCACCGTACGGGTCAGCAGCACGTCGACACGGTCGCCAGGGAAAACGAAGCCGGCAACGCCGAGCACGTCGTTGACCCTGATGGAAACGGCTTTCATGCCTTCGCCGAGCACTGCCGAAAGCGTGGCACGCTGGCCGGGGCCTGTGATCTTTGTAGCAATTATGGGCTCATTGGCCCCGATCGCCTGCAGTGCCTGCTTGGCGTCGCCGGTCAGGAGCTCCTTGGTGCTCTTGAAGGCGCCAACCGGGACCGCGCCAGCCGGCCATGCGATTTCACGTAACTTTTCGGCGGTCAGCGTGTCGCCGAACTTCAGCGCCACTGCCGCCACCACCACCGTGTCACGCTGGACACCGTTCGCTTGCGCCAGCGCATTGCGCTGGTTCGCCAGCCAGATATTGGCAAGTACCACGGCCAGGACGCCGAACACGCCGGCGAGAACGATCATGATGATTGTGTTAGCGCGCATCGACCCAGCCCCCAATCCCATTGTGCATTAGCATCGCCCGCCCGGGCGATCAGGCCCGGGCATCGCTGCCCAGGCCTGAGATAGGTAAGTATCAGCTGCCGGTGCCGCTGCCGCAGGTACCGATACCGCTCGACTGCAGGTCGGTGCAGAGGTCGGTGAAACGACCGTTCACCCAGAGCCCGATGCCGACGATGATAAGGATCGCGGCGCCGGCGATGATGCCGACCAGGATAGAATATTCGACCATAGCAGCGCCGTTGTTATCGTCGCGGAACTGCCGGGCCACCGTCATGAGCTTTTTCATGTCAATGTCTCCCCTTGGAGGTTTGAACCCGACGAGACAGAGCCAAGGATGAACCCCATACCCAAGCATCCCCCGTCGACTTGATCTAAGTCTCACAAAAAAGCGAAGTCAAATGGGATTAACGGTTCCTTAACCTTCGAGTACCCCTCGAATACCAGTTGGGAAGCTAGTTCAATTACGACAAGGGATTGATTCGATTTGCTTTTTTAGCGCCCTTAACCATTCGTTCACAAATCTGCCGCACTCTTGCTGGGAACACCATCATATTAGCGTATGTGTATAATCCTTTATGTGTAAGGGTTTACGGGCTCTCCCGTTGACACATGAGCGCGTTGCAAGGCGAAACGTTTCGTGAGGTCGGAGTTGAGGTGTGCCCCCGGATACACAGTCCCAAAATAAAACGATTTTTTTGGGGTCTCGTCTTAACTATGTTGTAAGTATTCGATCCTTTCGGCCGCGCTCGGCGCTTGTGCCAGGTGTGGTTAACGCTTAGTTTCCAACCTTGGGGATTCTCGGGGGTTCGAGCGACATGTTAGGCCGCTTCATCAAGGGACCAAGTGAGCGTCAGGTGGAGCCGCTGGCTCCGACGCTATTGCAGCCGGTTGCAGCGCCAGCGGCGGAAATCGCGGCGAACGCCGATGATTTTCTGACGCTCAAGGTCGATCTGCACAGGCATCTCATTGAACGGTTCAATCTTGCGGTTCTGGAAACAGCATCCAAGGACGAGATCTTGAACGAGATCCGCCCGATCGTGCGCGAGTTCGTTCGCACCCGCGCCGTGCCGTTGAATGCTCGAGAACTCGACCAGCTTACCAGCGATACGGCGGACGAGATGCTCGGGCTGGGACCGATCGAACCGCTGCTCAAGGATGACTCGATCGCCGACATCCTGATCAACACCCACAATCGGGTATTTATAGAGCGCCGTGGTGTGATCGAGGAAACCGCGATCCGGTTCCGCGACGAGGCGCACCTGCTGCGTATAATAAACAAGATCGTGTCGGCCATCGGCCGCCGCGTCGACGAGTCCGCGCCCATGGTCGATGCCCGACTGGCAGACGGTTCGCGCGTCAACATCGCGGTGCGGCCAATTTCGGTGGATGGCCCGTTGGTGTCGATCCGCAAATTCTCCAAGAATCCCTATTCGCTCGAGCGGCTGATCGCGTTCAATTCGATCCGCCCGCCGATGGTGGAATTGCTGCGTATCGCCGTGCAGGCGCGCAAGTCGATCCTGGTTTCAGGCGGTACCGGCAGCGGCAAGACGACCTTGCTCAATGCGCTGTCGAGCTACATTCCATCCACCGAGCGACTGATCACCATCGAGGACGCGGCGGAACTGCAACTGCAGCAGCCGCATGTCGGCCGTCTAGAAACGCGTCCACCCAATGTCGAGGGCAGGGGCGAGGTTCGCCAACGTGAGTTGCTGAAGAATGCACTGCGCATGCGACCCGACCGCATCATCGTCGGCGAGGTTCGTGGCGAAGAAGCCTTCGACATGCTTCAGGCCATGAACACCGGCCATGAAGGTTCGATGACCACCATCCATGCCAACACGCCGCGTGATGCCATATCCCGGCTGGAGCAGATGGTCGGCATGGCCGGCATGCCGATGACGCATGAGTCCATCCGGGCCCAGATTGCCTCGGCCATCGATATCATCGTGCAGACGCAGCGTCTATCGGATGGCGGGCGGCGGGTCGTCTCCATATCGGAATTGACCGGCATGGAAGGCAACGTCGTCCAGCTTCAGGAAATCTATCATTTCGTTCGCCGCGACGTGACAGCGGAAGGCAAGATCATCGGCGATTTTCGCGCGACCGGCGTGCGTCCGCGTTTTGCCCAGGAAGTCGCGATGCTAGGGCATCAGTTTGCCAAGGAAGCCTTCAATCCGCAGGTTCCTCTCTGATGCCGACCGGCCAGACGCTACTTTACTTCATATACGTGCTCGCCGCTGCGTCGGTGATCCTGGCCGCGGAGTCCTTCTATGTATCGTATGCATCGCGGCGCGTCCGTGCCGGAGTCATAAACCGGCGTCTTCAGCGCCTGGCGGAAGAAGCACCGGCCGAAAAGACACTGCAAGGCCTGCTGCGCGAACGCGGACTGACCGATTCGGGGGATTATATCTTCGGCATGGTCGCCCTGAACCGGCTCTACACCCAGTCGGGCATCACCGGCAATCCGATGGCTTTCGCCGCAATGTTCCTGTTGGCAGGATTGGTGCTGGCCCTGGTCTTGCCCTTGATCCTCGGATTTTCGTCCATAGCAGGGCTCCTCGCCTTTTTGCTTGTGGGGTTCGCCCTGCCGCTTCTGGTGCTCCGGCGGGCACGCAACAAGCGTATCGTGAGATTCGCTGCCCAGCTTCCCGACGCATTGGACATGATCGTCCGTTCGCTGCGGGCCGGGCACCCGACCACCGTTGCTATCGCACTCGTGGCTCGCGAAATGCCTGACCCGCTCGGCACCGAATTCGGCATCGTTTCCGACGAAATCACATTCGGCCTCAGCCTTGAGCAGGCGGTGCGAAAGCTTTCGCAGCGAGTTGGGTTCGAGGGGCTTCATCTGCTCTCGGTGTCGCTGTCCATTCAAGCCAAGACCGGCGGCAACCTCACCGAAATCCTGGCCAATCTCTCATCCGTGCTGCGCGAGCGGCAGAAACTGCGCTTGAAGATCCGGGCATTGTCGGCGGAGGGTAGGATGTCGGCATGGATCATCTCGCTGTTTCCGGTCGTCATGCTTGCCCTGCTTATGATCATCGCGCCGAGCTACTACGGGGCTGTGTGGAACAGCCCACTCCTCATGCCGGCGTTCCTGATCTTCGGAATCTGGGCGTTGCTTGGTGACTTCATCATGTACCGAATGGTCAATTTCGATTTCTGACGAGAGCGAGATATAAACGTGTTTTCGGGTACCCAGGATCTGGGATTTCTGGTTTCCATCGCAGTCTTCCTGGCGGCGATGGCGCTGTTCCTGTTCGGCGCGCTGATTTTCCGGCCTGCCTTGCAGACGCGAAAACTGGTGACGGAAAGTCTGAAGTCCGAAGGCATCGCGAGCCGTCGGTCGCTGGTCGGCCAGGAGCAGCTCGCCAAGATAGCAGCGCAACGACCCGTCGATGCCTATTTCCGATCAGTGGAAAAAGAGCGAGGCGAGCCTAACGCTCTTGAAGCAAAGCTCTTTCGTGCCGGATTCTACCAGGCCAGCGCTCCGCTATTCTATACACTCGCCAGGATCGGCGCTGTCGCCGTCGGCTTTCTGGGAGTGTACACTGGCTTGCTTGCGGTGGTCCCACCGCAAATTCCAGGGGTTTTGGTATTCGCGGCAGCCGCGCTGTTTGGCCTCGCCTGTCTGGTTGTTCCGAGCATTGCGTTGGATCGCTTCGAGAATGCCAAGAAGGAAACCTATCGCCGGGGTTTTCCCGACTTCATGGATATGATGATTACTTGTGCCGATGCCGGCATGAGCCTGGAGGCCGCCGTGGAGCGGGTGAGCCAGGAATTGGCCGGCACGCACAAATGGCTAGGCATACAGCTTGCGATCATGAATCTGCAGTTGCGCGCCGGCAAGCCTTTGCGCGAGGCTCTCCGGGATCTTTCCGAGCGTCTTGGTCTCGATGAGGCGCGGGCGCTTTCGATATTGTTCCGGCAATCGGAGGAACTCGGCACCAGCCTGACGGATGCTCTGCGCGTCTACAGCGACGAGATGCGCGGCAAGAGAATTCTTAGGGCAGAGGAACGCGGCAATGCGCTGCCGGTCAAGATGATGATCCCGCTGGGGGTCTGCGTCTTTCCGGTGGTTCTGATGATTGTCCTGCTGCCGATCATCATTCGCATGAAGGGTATTTTCTTCTAGTTATGGTTACGCTTTGATTCTAATGTGATGTTAGGGGCAACCCTTGGGGACATAAATATGAGATGGCAAAATGCGGCCGCGGCCGGCCTGTTGATCATGGCGATTGCCGGCTGCCAGACTGACGCCGCGGACGGTGTCGTTCGCACCAACGAACCCTCCAAGGGCGACGTGACGGCTTTTGGCGATGCTTTCGACGGGCTGAAGACGGTCAGCGATGTCGAATACTATGCCTCCGACCTGGCCGTCGCCGAAGCCAAGAACCAGTTCCGCGCGGAAAATTACGGCAATGCCGGCGCGCTGTTCTACAAGGCGACGCAACTGGCGCCAAATGACGGTGTTGCCTGGCTGGGTCTCGCCGCCTGCAGCGACCGCATCCATCGCTTCGACCTTGCCGACCGGGCCTATGGCCGGGCGTTCAAACTGATTGGCCCGACACCCGAATATTACAACAATGTCGGCTATTCGTATCTGCTGCGCGGCAAGCTGCAGGACGCGCGCACCAACTTCCTCAAGGCCTATGAGCTGGCGCCCAAGGATCCGACCGTGGCCAACAATTTGAAGCTCCTGTCGTCCAGCGTGCAGAATGTCGAGCGGTAGAGCGCCTCTATGTTGCTTGCCGCATCGCTGCTGCTGAAGGCGTTGGCGATCCCTCTGCTTGCGAGGATCGCGTGGCTCGACTTCGTCACCCAGAAGATATCCAACAGCAATGTGCTGCTGCTGCTTTGCCTGGGCGCCGGGTCACTGCTGTTGTTGGCTGTTCAGTCCGGATCCTGGTGGGATATGGGGCTGAGCGCGATTGCCGGCCTGCTGCTGTTTGTCGTGTTCTTCCCGTTCTGGGTCTTGCGCAAGATCGGTGCCGGCGATGTCAAGCTGATGGCTGTGATCCCGATCCTGGTCGGCGGCACCGGTCTCGTCGTGTTTTCTCTGCTGCTGATGGTGTTCGCCGTGGCCATGGCCGTGGTCGTGAAAAACCCGTTCCTGCTGCCGGCGGGCGCATTTCGCCTCTATGTCCAGCATATGGACCGGAAGGGCGTGGTGCCGTTTGGCGTGCCGATTTCGGCAGCTGCGATTGGCGCTATCGCCGTCGGCATCTACTGGAGTTTGGTCTTCGCCAGCAGCTCCGGAATCCTGGAACAGCTTCACTGAAACCCCAGCAATCCGCTCTGTTGTCGCGAGACCTAAAATCAAAAGCGCAACCGGCTGGATTGAAACCGCCCGGCCGAGGCGCGCCTATTCCACGCTGAGCCGATAGCCGATGCCGCGCACCGTCTGCAGCCAGACCGGGTTGGACGGGTCGCGCTCGATCTTGCGGCGCAGGCGGTTGATCTGGACGTCGATGGTGCGCTCGCCGACTTCCGAATCGTCGCCGACCAGCTCATGGCGCGGTATGGTTTCGCCGGCGCGTGCGGCGAAGATCGCCAGGATCTCCTGCTCGCGGTCGGTCAGCTTCAGCGCCTCGCCGCCACGCTTCAGCTCGCGCCTGGCAATCTGGAAGGTGTAGGGGCCGAAGACCAGCTGCTCGACCTTGGGCGTGGTTGCCGGGCCGCCGCGGCGCAGGATGTTGTTGATGCGCAGGATCAGCTCGCGCGGGTCGAAGGGCTTGGGCAGATAATCGTCGGCACCGGCCTCCAGCCCGGTGATGCGGCTGTCGGTTTCCGAAAGCGCCGTCAGCATCAGGATCGGCACGTTCTTCTCCTCACGCAGTGCCTTGGTGAGGTCGACGCCGGTTTCACCGGGCATCATGACGTCGAGGACGAGGAGGTCGAAGTCGAGCCCGGCGAGCTTGCGCCTGGCTTCGCCGGCATTTCCCGCGACGGTGACCCGAAAACCGTTTTCGGTCAGATATTGCTTGAGCAAATTGCGGATGCGGGTGTCGTCGTCGACCACAAGCAGATGCGGCGCGTCATCGTCCGGCGCCGCCGGCTGGTCCACCCTGTCAATGGTCTCCATGGCTTTTCCCTGACATGTTTGCAGGCACAATGTCGATCTGCGCCCTTAGTTCCGGATTGACCATGGCTTCCAGGAATCTTTCGATCAAGGGGCGCTCGCTGGCTCCGGAATCTTCCAATGCAGCACGGATGCGGCGTGACTGTGGCCGCGCCAGGGCCAGCGCCAGGGCGCGGCCCTTGGCCGTCGGGTAGAGTTCACGCTGGCGGCGGTCGCGCGGGCCCTGCAACTGCACGATATGGTCGGTGTCGATCAGCTGCTTCAGCACCCGCGCCAGGCTCTGCTTGGTGATCTTAAGCACGTCGAGCAGTTCGGCGACCGTCAGCCCCGGCCGGCGGTTGACGAAATGCAGCACCCGGTGATGGGCGCGGCCGAAGCCGTAATCGGCCAGGATCTGGTCGGGATCGGACGTGAAATCGCGGTAGGCAAAGAAGAACAGTTCGATGATGGCGAAGTCGATGCCGTCCTCCTCGGTGATCGCCGTCTTGATCGGTTTTCCGGCAGCTGGGCTTCGATCCGTCATCATTTCTCCGTCCATAGAGGGAAATTATGTCAGTACTATTGACGTAATTTCCCCGCAATGGTAATTTTTGACAAGCTTTTGGGCGGATTGCGAACGAAAAGGCAAGGGAGCGCGGTTTTTCCGGAACTTCCTGAGTTTGCCAGAGTTCGATTATCCGCTTACGCTTCAAGATACCCGGCCGCCCTGACGCGGCTGTCGCGAAACAAACAAGAACACCAATGATGTGCGGGCCGCCGCCCGCGGGAGGTTTCCATGGCATCCGTTCCCTTCGACCAGCTTGAAGGCTTCATCTGGATGAACGGCGAGTTCGTCAAATGGGCCGACGCCAAGATCCACGTGCTGACCCACGGCCTGCACTATGCCAGCGCCGTCTTCGAGGGCGAGCGCGCCTATGGCGGCGCGATTTTCAAGCTGAACGAGCATACCGAGCGCCTGCATGAATCGGCGCGCCTGCTCGGCTTCAAGATTCCCTATTCGGTGGCCGAGCTCAACGACGCCTCGACCACGCTGTTGAAGAAGCAGGGTTTCCAGGACGCCTATGTCCGGCCGATCGCCTGGCGCGGCAGCGAACAGATGGGCGTTTCGGCGCAGAACAGCCGCATCAACTGCGCCATCGCCATCTGGCAATGGCCGAGCTATTTCGACCCGGCGCAGAAGCTCAAGGGCATCCGCCTCGATCTGGCGGAATGGCGCCGGCCCGATCCGCGCACGGCGCCGTCGAAGTCGAAGGCCGCCGGCCTCTACATGATCTGCACCATGTCCAAGCATGCCGCCGAGGCCAAGGGCTATGCCGACGCCATGATGCTCGACTGGCGCGGCCAGGTCGCCGAAGCCACCGGCGCCAACATCTTTTTCGTCAAGGACGGCAAGATCCATACGCCCAAGCCCGATTGCTTCCTCGACGGCATCACCCGCCGCACCGTCATTGGCCTCGCCAAGGACCGTGGCCTCGAGGTGATCGAGCGCGCCATCATGCCTGAGGAGCTCGAAGGTTTCGAGCAGTGCTTCCTCACGGGGACGGCGGCGGAAGTGACGCCGGTTTCCGAGATCGGTCCCTACCGATTCGAGGTCGGCGAGATCGCCAAGACTTTGATGAACGACTATTCTGCTGCAGTGCAGCCTAAGCATGCGATAGCCGCAGAATAACGGAAATCACAGCTTTTTTCGCAAGCAGGGGCGGTTTTAGGGCCGCCCCTTTTATTTCAGCATTTACGCATTTGACTTTCGTCTAATTCGGCGTCTCATGATGGTGTCGGCCCGGGAGGCTGGCAGCTATGGAGGGACTAGGGACATGGATACGAACACGCTCATTGCGATCGTTGTGCAGGTAATAGCGGGTGTTATCGGTGGTCAGGCGGTCGGCGTCGCGCTGAAGAATGCGGCGATGGGCCAGTTGACCAAAATCCTGGGCGGCGCCATTGGCGGCGTCGGCGGCGCGGCGATCCTCGGCAGCCTGCTCGGCGGCGGCACGGTCGACCCGGCAGCGGCCGCGACGGCAGCAGGCAGCGCGTTTAACGTAGACAATCTCGTCGGCGGCGCAGGCGGCGGCGCGATCCTGACCGGCATCATCGGTGCGGTCATGGGCGCGATGAAGAAATAAGCCTCGAAATCTCGGGCTTCGTCAAATGGGCGGCCGTTGGGCCGCCCATTTCTGTTTTGGGGTCTGTCAAGATTGTCGCGGAGCTGTGGACGTTGCCTGCCTGTGCCTCTACATCACGCCAGACACAGCGAAAGGACAATCATGGGTCAGCTCAATGCCGGCATCGTGCCGGTCACGCCCTTCCAGCAGAACTGCACCATCCTGTTCGACATGGATGACAAGCATGGCGTCGTCGTCGACCCGGGCGGCGACATCGGCCAGGTGCTGGCGGTGCTGAAGGACAATGCGATCTCGGCCGGTGCGATCTGGATCACGCATGGCCATATCGACCATGCCGGCGGCGCCATGGAGCTGAAGCAAGCACTCGGCATCGAGATCATCGGCCCGCACGAGGCTGACAAGCTGCTGCTCGACAATCTCGAAAACCAGGGCCAGCGCTACGGTATTGCCGGGGTGCGCAACTGCGTGCCCGACCGCTTCCTCAGCGAGGGTGAGACGGTGTCGTTCGGCTCGCATGTATTCGAGGTGCTGCATTGCCCCGGCCATGCGCCGGGTCATGTCGTGTACTATAACCGGGCGGCCAAGTTCGCCCATGTCGGCGATGTGCTGTTTCGCGGCTCGGTGGGGCGCACCGATCTGCCGGGCGGCGATCATGCGACGCTGATCGCCTCGATCAAGAACAAGCTTTTGCCGCTCGGCGACGACATCGGCTTCATCTGCGGCCATGGTCCGGGCGGCCGTTTTGGCGAGGAGCGGCGGACCAATCCGTTTCTGACTTAGCGATGTCTTTTTGCCAAACAAAAAAGCGCCGGCCTTGCGGTCAGCGCTTTTTTGTCAGGGAAACCTCAATTGGCGGTGCAGAAATGCTGCTCGCCGTCATTGCCGGTGAACGTGCCGCTGCGGGCATTGAAGCTCCGGTAGCGGTCCGAGCAGTACTCGTACCAGTCGCGGGTCCACGGCTCGGCATAACGGTCGGCATAGACGACGCGCGGCTGTGCGTAGTAACGGCGGACCGGCCGCACTTCGCGGTACTCGTAGTCGTCGTCGTAAGCGCTGTTGTAGCGCGGCTGCGGGTTGCTCAGCGCGCCGGCAATCAGGGCGCCTGCCGCGAGGCCGACGACACCTGCGGCGAGAGCGTCGCCATTATGGTGGCGGCCATGATGATGGCGCCAGCCCCAGTCATCGGCATTGGCTGCAGAAAAGGTGGTGAGCGTGGTCGCGGCGAGCGCGGCGCCCAGGATGGCGGTCTTGAAAATGCGGTTCATTTTGGTCTCCTTCGTGCCGGTCCGGGTAGTTCTTTCGGGGATGCGGTCCGGCCTTGGGGACGATTAATAGGAGACCGTGGCTGAACGGGGGCTGAACGGAATTTGCACCTTTAATTCAGGTCATGCGGCAAAAACCACACGCTTGCGGAAGGCGCTCCGCCTCATCAATCTCCGCCCAGACTGTCTTCAGCCGGCTTAGCCGACCGACAGATTGACGGCCTTCGGACCCTTGCCGCGCTTGTCCGGCTCGGTGTCGAATGTCACTTTCTGCCCATCCTCCAGACCGGGAAGACCCGACGCCTGCACGGCGGAAATATGGACGAAGACATCCTTCTGCCCGTCGTCCGGCGTGATGAAGCCGAAGCCTTTGGCATGATTGAAGAATTTGACGGTGCCGGTCTGCGGCATGGGAAGCTCCCTTTGATCCCATAAAGTCCAGTTTTCGGGCCGGCAAATGCCCGAAGGGAAATTTGTCCTTTATTTTAGCGCCATCGGCAAGAGAAAGTTTTGACGAACTCGGCAACGATCAAGGGGGCTCAAATAGATCGTTGCACCGAAGGCAGTTCTCGTCAGACGATCGCTCCGGCGACCAGCCGTTCCATGAGCGGTCGGGTGTCCTTTGCCACGGCGACGGCGGACATGAAAAAGGCGCGACGGGAAACGTCGCGCCTTCGAATATCTGGGACGGCTGACAAAGCCGGTTCAAGCGCGCTCAGCGCTTTTTTCGCGCGCCCTGGCGGGCGCGCCGGCAACGCCGGTTCAGGCCGCGCGGAGATTGACCGCCTTCGGACCCTTGCCCATGCGATCGGGTTCAACGTCGAACGTTACCTTCTGGCCGTCGACGAGGGTACGCAGGCCCGAAGCCTCGATCGCGGAAATGTGGACGAACACATCCTTGGCGCCGCCGTCGGGCGTGATGAAGCCGAAGCCTTTGGTCGCGTTGAAGAATTTAACGGTGCCGGTCTGGGCCATTGGGGAAACTCCTTCACCCGTGTCAGTCTTGTGGTTTGCCCGCCGCCTGGCATCGTGGGCAAGTCCCGGTGGTTGCTTCGGCAGTCCTGCATTTGCGCATGGTAAAACCCCCCGCCGAAAACGGGGCCGTCAGAGATTCACAGTATCGGGGAAAGGTCGTCCAAAACGTTCCGCTCTCCGGGTCGCAAATGCCCGAACACAAAATTTATCGCACGGAAACGTGATAGTTGCAAGATAGCGCCGCGGGCCGCGGCCATCGACGCTTCCCAACGCAGGCGCTTCGATAAACCCGGCCCTGTTGGCGGTCATCAGCCAGAGCCCGGCCACGCATGGTCCAGCGGATATAGTCCAAGGTCAAAGCAATGCGGGAGACGGGTATCGCATGGCTCCGCCGCGCCGCAAACAGGGGTTGCATTTGGCAAGGGAATGACGAGGATCGACAGGCGCGTTTTGCGCCGGGACGGGGGGTCTCGAGGGAGGCATATTCATGAGATCTCTTGCGACGATCTTCTCGCGCCAGGGTTTTGCCATTCTCTTCCTGTCGGGTCTTCTTGCGGCCTGCACCGTCGTCGTCGATGAGGGGCCGGGACCGCGTCCGCGCCCGCCACGGCCCGAACCGGAATTCTGCACCAGGGAATACGAGCCGGTCTGCGCGCGGCGCGGTGGCGACCGCCAGACCTTCGCCAATGCCTGCCTCGCGGAGCGCTCGGGCTACCGCATCGTGCGCGACGGCCCTTGCGGTGATGGCGGTGGCGGCGGCGGTGGCGAGGAGCCGACGTTATGCACCCGCGAATACGCGCCTGTCTGCGCCCGCCGTCATGGCGAGCTGCGCACCTTCCCCAACGCCTGCGAGGCTCGTGCCGCCGATTATCGCGTCGTCGACAACGGTCCCTGCTGAGCGGGCGAAGAACGGGGCGAGACCTGTGGCTCGCCCCGAGGGCGGACAGCCGCGCCAGCGCCAAGGCCGGGAAGGGTGGCTGGACGAAATGAGACGAGCGCTTAGCGTCGCGCGCGGATCAGGTCGGAATGGTTGCCTACGCCGGATACGCCCCGTCGGCGGGGCCGGCGTAGAGTTCTGCGCCGTTCTCGTCGCAGATACGCAAGCGATCGGGGATCTGCGGCATGGCCAGCGTATGGAACAGCGCGGTGGCGCCCTGCAGGGCGGCGCGCAGGTTCGGCGCGTCAAGCGACACCTTGTCGAGCGTGGCTTCGTCAGTGTTGCGCGAGCGGTAAAACTCGATAAAGAACGTCAAGCAAGCCTCCGTTGCAGAGTTTTGCGCGAGATCGTCGGTCCCTTGCCGGCAGGCACACGAAGCGCCCCGCGGGCTGGTCAGCCCTTCGACTTCGGCTTCAGGCTGCTCTCTGCCTGCTTGACGGCGGAACCGAACGGGGAGGCGGCCTTGGCCACCACCTTGTCTTTCTTGGGCTTGCGCGTTTCGCGGTTGCTGCGCTGCTGACCTTTGGCCATCTTGTCTGCTCCTCGTATGTGTTGGGTGGGCGCGGTGTCAGATGGCCGGCTTGTCGGTGACAACCGGGTCAGCCACTTCGAGATTGTCTTCCGTCGTCACCCGCTCGTAAGTCTCCTGCTCGCTGCGGATGCGGTATTGCGGCGAGCCGTCCTTGACCGGCAATCTGCTCTTGATCTGAAACAGCTCCGCCGTCTTCTGGGCGAGACCGCTGCGACTCTTCATTCGCACGGTCTCGCCGATGGCGAACAGGTGCGAGGGCGTGTCGGTGCGCGGACGCGCATTCTGCTGGAAGCGGATCATGCTGCGTTCTCCTGGTCGCGCCTCAGCGCTGTTTCGAGTTCGAGGTAGTCTATGGCGACAAGCTGGCTGGTGGTCGAGTTCTTCACCGCCCTTGCCGGCAAATGGATGAAGGTGGCGACGCGACGCCAGGCAAGTCGCGACATGCCCTCGATCAGCTCTTCATCGTGATCGATGTCATAGTCGCCGGCCGGCAGTTGCCCTTCCAGTCCGCCGAGCACGAAGGGTGCCGCGAAATGGGCGATGGAATGGGTGGTGCGCTCCGACATTGGCTTGGCTCTGGTTCCGCCTGGACGCGCTGCACGCCACTGTGCCGGCAATTCAGATATGGGCGATTTGGAATGAGTTTGGCGGGTCGAGAACTTCTGACGCCGCGATATGCCAAGCTTGGCCCAAAAACGATCTTGCAACTCATAGCCTTAAACAGCGGCTTGTTCAAGATAATTTCTGGCTCGATTCGGCCCGTCTAAAAATTTAAAGCATGTAAATCTTGGATAAAACTGCTATGAACTCATTATATCAACAAATCCCCTATCGATGGCGCGCCGGAATAATTGTCCTGTCGTCTGCTTTTATTTTTTCTGAAAAGGCGAAAACTATGAGAATCATGAAAACACCGGACGGCCCAGCCGCGACCATCGCGCCAGTCGTTGCGTTCCCGAAAGCCCTCTCTGTGCGCCTGACGATAAGGAGCGACGAAGCGGCACGGCGCAAGGTCGCCGACACTGACGGGACGTTGCGGCGGGAGCGCCAGCTTGTCGAAAGCAACCGGCTGATTTGACCGGCCGAGCTTTGTCATGACCTGCAGCGCAGCGCGCTGGCTGGACACCCCGCAGCACTTTGATTTTACGCTCGGTTCTTGTCCGGACCGAAGACGACACCCGCTGCGATCTGCCCTTGAATCTGTCTCTTCCATGCCTTAGGTCCGGCAAGCGGACAAACACGGCAGGTTTCCCATCAACAGAGATCAGAGAAGAGCGGCGGGTGCTGGAACTGGCGGACAGCCGCCGCTGGGCCTCGACCAATATGTGCAGCAGGCGCTGCAGCTGCATCAGGCCGGGCGCCGGCAGGAGGCCGAGGCGCTCTACCGGCAGGTGCTGGCGCGCAATGCCAATCACGCGGCGGCGGCACACTTCCTGGGCTTGCTGCTGCACCAGACCGGGCGCAGCGCCGAAGGGCTCGAGCTGATCGAGCAGTCGGTGCGTCTGCAGCCGAAGAATCCCGATTTCCTCAACAATCTCGGCACGGTGATGCGCGATCTCGGTCGCGTTGCAGCGGCCGCCGATTTCTTCCGCGGGGCGGTCGATCTCAAGCCCGACCAGCTCGCGGCACGCGATAATCTGGGTTCGGCGTTGAAACAGCTCGGCCAGTTCGAGGAGGCCGAAGCGATCTATCGCGGCACAGTCGGGCGCAATCCCTTCCATGTCCGTGCCCGCATCGGGCTTGCCGAAACGCTGCAGGAGGCCGGGCGTCTGAAGGAGGCGCTGGCAACCTTCCGCGAGGCGCTGACCATCCGGCCCAAGGATGCCGACCTGTTGCATGGGCTCGGCGTCGGGCTGATGGAAAAAGGCAAGCTCGATGAAGCGGCCGATCTATTTCGGCAGGCGCTGGCGATCACGCCGGGCATGGCCAAAGCCTGGCTGATGCTGACGCAGGTCAAGCGCCAGAAGGAGCGCGACGCCGAACTCGCCGGCATGGAGGCACAGCATGCCAAGGCGCCCGCCGACAGCGTGGCGCGCATGCAGCTCTCCTTCGGCCTCGGCAAGGCCAATGACGATTTGAAGGATTACAGCAGGGCCTTCGATTATTTCGCCGAAGGCAATGCCATTCGCCGCAAGGGCATCGACTACGATCCTGTCAGGACACGCGCCGAATTCGATGCGATGAAGACGGTGTTCGACGCCGGATTTTTCGAAAAGCACAAGCCAGCCGCGCTATCGGACGACACGCCGATCTTTGTCGTCGGCATGCCGCGCTCCGGCACCACGCTGGTCGAGCAGATCATCGCCAGCCATCCTGAGGTCTACGGTGCGGGCGAGCTCAGCATTTTGAAGACCGCAGTCGGCAAGCAGTTCCCGACAACCATGCCCGGCGGCTTCCCCTGGGGACTGGTTGACGTATCCGACACGGAGTTCGCCGAGGCAGGCCGAGCCTATCTCGACATGTTGCATGCCCGCTATCCCAACTTCAGGCATGTCACCGACAAGATGCCTGGCAACTTCCTGCTCATCGGCTTTATCCATATGATGCTGCCGAACGCCAAAATCATCCATTGCGCACGCGACGCGGTGGCGACCTGCCTTTCGATCTACAAGGTGCATTTCCGCGGCGACAGTCACCGCTACGGCTATGATCTCGGCGAACTCGCCGACTTCCACAATCTCTACACCGACATCATGGCGCATTGGCGCAGCGTGCTGCCCGGCATCGTCCACGATGTGCGCTACGAGGATTTCGTCGCCGACCAGGAAGGACAGACGCGGGCGCTGATCGCGCATCTCGGCCTACCCTGGGATGACAAGGTGCTGTCTTTCCACGAGACCGATCGTCCGGTGCGCACGGCTTCGGCGGCGCAAGTGCGCCAGCCGATGTATCAGGGCTCGATCGATCTGTGGAAGCGGTATGGCGACAGGCTGAAGCCGCTGCTGGACAAGTTGGACTGAGGTGGCGGCTACAGCTCCACGAAGGGCTGGAAGCCGCCGAAGATCATGCGCTTCATATCGAAGGGCATAGGTCGATCGGGTGTAAAACGCGGGTCGGCCATCACCTTGGCCATGACGGCATCGCGGCTCGCGCGCGATTGGTAGACGGCCCAGGCGAAGATGACCACTTCGTCGTCCTTGGCCTGCACGGCACGCGGAAACGAGGTGACTTCGCCATAAGGGACGTCGTCACCGATGCATTCGACATAGGAAAGCGCGCCGTGCTCCATCCAGATCGGTCCAGCCAGATTGGCCAGCTTCTTGTAGTCATCAAGCTTCGCCTTCGGCACTGCGAGTACAAAACCATCGACATAGGACATTGCGGGTTCCTTTCGTGAAATCGGGCGCCGGGTCGGCAGGGGTGCAACCCGGCGCGTGAGGCGCATCACAGAGGACGATGCGCTCCTGGAGGTACTAGGTCTTCTTCACCGGCGCGTTCATCGCCCATTCGACGCCGAAGGGGTCGCGCATGTTGCCCCACTGGTCGCCCCAGAACATGACCTGCAGCGGCACGGCGACTTCGCAGCCGGCCTCGACGGCGCGCTTCCACCAGGCCTCGATGTCGTCGGCGCCGAGATGGAGCTGCATGGTGTAGCCCTGCGGCTTGACGGCGGGCATGCCGTTTTCGGGATAGAAGTCGGAGAGCATCAAGGTCGAGCCGTTGATGTGGAGATGGATGTGCATGGTGCGGCCCTGGTCGTCCGGCGGATAGAAGAACACCTGCTCGGCGCCGAAGGCCTTCTTGTAGAATTCGGCAGCCTTGAAGGCGCCGTCCAGTTGCAGATAGGGGGTCAATCCACCGAGAACTTTCGCGGCTGGCTGAACGGGGGTCTGGTCGGTCATGTCTTGCTCCTCTTTGCGTTTGGTCTGGGCGCTTGATGTGGTCTTGCGAACCCCAGGACGAACGAGGCGGCGGCAATCCTACATGGCCGCTGCGATTTTTTGGCATGAAATGAACTTGCGTCGGCGGTGCCCAATCAGAGCGCAATCCTCGCCGCCCGCAGGCTAGAACAGGGGACTGCTTCTTCAACCGCCTGAGACGACTATGATCCTCTACTACCAGACCCACTCGCCCTTCGCGCGCAAGGCACTGGTCTTCGCCCATGAGGTCGGCCTTGCCAATCGGCTCAAGGTCATTCATCACGAGACCAGCCCGACCTTGCGAAACGCCCGTGTCTATGCCGAAAACCCGCTTGGCAAGGTGCCGGTGCTGCTGCGGCCGGATGCGTCGCCGCTCTTCGATTCCGATGTCATTTGCGCCTATCTCGACACGCTGCATGACGGCCGCAGGCTGGTGCCGCAGGATGGCGAGGCGCGCTGGCAGGCGCTGCGGCTGCAGGCGGTGGCTCAGGGTCTGGCGCAGACTGGTATAGCCTTGCGCTGGGAGACGGAGAGAAGGCCCGAACAGTTGCGCTACGCCGCGCTCGCTGAAGGATACAAAGACAAGATCGAGGCGAGCTATGACTGGATCGACAGCACGCTGGACGACGAGGCGCCGCTGCATGTCGGCCATATAGCGCTCGCCACCACACTATCCTGGATGGCGTTCCGCCAGCTTCCGTCGTTTCGCGCCAGGACACGTCTGACACGCTGGTTCGAGGCGTTCGAAAAGCGCGGATCGATGCAGGCGACGCCGCTTTCGGGCGATACGCATGACTGAGCAACGGTCGCCCCGCGGCGGCCTGCATCGATATTTTCCGACTGCATGGTCAGGATGCCCTGCAGATCCGCGGGCCGTTTTGCGCGTCGATGACGATTTCCGGCCAGCCAATATCCTTGCGCAGTTCGATCGGCAGGGACAGCAGCTCGCGTTCGCTGCGATAGCGGGCGCGGTTCTGTGCGTAGCGGGCGGCAACGCGGCCTATGGATGACAAAATGGACATGATGCTTTCTCCTCAGATGAAGCCGGCATCATCGTGTCGGCATCCCAAGGACGCAGCAGATTCAGGCGATCCGACAGGTCGTCGAAATTTTTTTGCTGCAGAATTGATATCCCATTCAGACGCCGCCGAATGTGACTACGCAACCTTGAGCGTCGGGATGGCTGAAACATCAACTTCACGCTCGGCGTGCCAGGCATCGAAAGCCGCCTGCATCCGAAGCCAGATCGCGGCGCCGTCGCCGAACAGCTTCCCAAGGCGGGCAGCCACAGCCGGCGAAACCGGTTTCTTTTCGCGGATGATGTCATAGAGCTGCTGTCGGGAGATCCCGAGCAGATTTGCGATTTCCACCTTGGTCTTTCCAGTTGCCGGGATAATGTCCTCAAGCAGCGCTCCCGGGTGGGAGGGACAACGCTCAATCGGACGCGTCGGCTTGTGCACGGTCATAAGTCGAACTTCTCCAATCTGGCCGCCTCGGTGGTATTGCTCGAAATCGACGCGGACGGCGTCCATGCCGTCGAACTCAAATGTGATGCACCACGGGCCATTGACATGGACCGTGTAGCGGATGGGATCGAAGCCTTTCAGCGCGTGGAAGTCGAAGCCGGGGAGGTTCATCTCCTCCGGCGTTTCTGAAGCTTCCAGGCGGTCAAGCCGGACAAGAATGCGCTTGTGCATCTTGGCGTCGATCTTGCCGGTTTTCCCGGTTTGAAAGAGGTCCCACAGCGCCTTATTCTTGAAGGACTTGATCATGACGTATGTAAACATATTGCTTACATAAATCAAAAGGATGTAAGCAGATAATTTACAGACGAATTGATCATCCATAAGTCGATCGAGCGTCGATCCTTCGCCCTCAACCGTCTGCTTCGGCCACAGAACGGAAGAAGTCTTCCGGGTCCTCGACTTCCGTCAGCCGCCGTTTGTCGATCAACCAGAAACGGTTGCCGATGGCGCGGATGAAGGATCTGTCATGCGAGGCGAGCACGCAGCTCGCCTGGTGCTTCAGCAACTCCTCCTCCAGTGCCTCCTGGCCGTCGATATCGAGATGGTTGGTCGGCTCGTCGAGCAGGTAGAAATTGGGGTTGGCGAGCCTCAGCGCCAGCATCATCAGCCGCGCCTTCTGGCCGCCAGACAGCACGCCGATCTTTTTGTCCTGCATCTCGATGACCACGCCGGCGCCGGCGAGCAGCGAGCGGGCGCGCTGCTCGCCGACATCGTAGCGGCGCGAAACCATGGCCAGCGGCGTGTCGTCGCCGCTGATCCCGGCGAGCGCCTGGTCGCTGTAACCGAGCACCGTCGACGGCGTCACCTTCAGGTTGGGCACGGTGTCCGGATCGGCGATGGCGTTGCGGATCAGATTGATGAAACGCGACTTGCCGACGCCGTTGCGGCCGAGCAGCACGATGCGGTCGCCCTGGCAGATGTGGCGCTTGCCGGTCTTGAACAGCAGCGTGCCGTCGGGCGTCTCCACCGCGGCGTCGTCGAGTGTGACCAGCACCTTGGCGTGGGTGCCGCGGTTGGCCAGCCTGATCGCTCCGGCCGATTTCTCGCGATGCGCGGATACCGCCGCTTCTTCCAGCCTCTCCGCCCGTTCCCGGAGCTGCTTGGTTTTCACTGTCAGGAGGTCGCTGCCGGAATTGATGCCGATGTTGTTCAGCTTCGCCGCTTGCTTTCGCAACTGCTGCGCCACCTTCATATCGCGCTCGAACCTGCGCGCCATCGAAGCGTCCAGTTCGTCCAGGGCCTGCCTTGCCCTGGAGTAGGGTAGCGCGAACACCGGCGATTCCTCAGGGCGCAGGAACAGCGTGCGGTTGGTGGTGGCGTCGAGAAAGGCGCGGTCGTGGCTGGCGATCACCACCGGCACCTCGCGCTGCAGCGCGTTCAGCCAGGTCTCCAGCTGGCTGATCTTGGCGAGGTCGAGATGGTTGGTCGGCTCGTCGAGCAAAAGCACATCTGGCTCGGTGACCCAGACGCGGGCGATCAGCGCCAGCCGCTGCCAGCCGCCGCTCAGCGCCTGCATTTCTCGCTCGCGCATCGGCTCCGGCACGTCGAGCGAATCCAGCACTACGTCGACCCGCCACAACTCGCTGTCGGCCTGCTCCGGTGGCAAGGCGTCGGCCACCACCTGGTGGAAGGTGCGGCCGAGAAGGGCAGGGGGGACCGACTGTTCGACATGGCCGACGCGAAGGCCGCGCGTGCGGGTGATGTCGCCGGAGGTCGGCTCCATCGCGCCGGTCAGGCACTTCAGCAAGGTCGACTTGCCGCGGCCATTGGCGGCAACGATGCCGAGCCGGTCGCCGGTGCCGATGGTGAGATCAAGATTGGAAAACAGCGGCGCACTCATGGTGACGCCGAGGGATTTGAGGCTGATCAGGGCCATTTTTGATTTCTCTGGTCTTGCCGGAGACAACTCCGGATGCACTTTGACGGTGTGCGTGCCGGCCATCAGGCTCAGCGTTGCGCACCACGAAGGGCAGACCAAAAAATCGAAGCGGGAAAACCCGTGATGTCCCTGGTCAGCCCTGCAAGCTCGCCTGCAGGGCAGAAATCGGGCCACGCTGACGGTGGTGACGATGAAACGTAAACACGTGAGCCCTCCTTTCAAGACAAGACGTTGAGTGTGGGTGGTGACTACACCAGACGCGAGGGTGAGGGCAAGGGTCCGCCGTTGGGTCGCCAGCTGTTGTTGGCGTTAAGCCCATCTTGTATCCACAGGCAATGTCCGTCAGAACTACTGGGTAACCGACATCGGATCCTCGGAATGCTGAGCAGAGAGCCTCTTTATCGGCGGGAAAACACGCGAACTCATGGTGTTCGCCACGGAGGCAGCGATTACAAGTTTTCCCGGCATGTCAAAAGAGAGAGCACGACAAGCCGCGGCTCGATGCACGGAAAAAAGCAGCAAGGGCTCGATTACACACCGCTGTTTCGGTTCCTGCTTTCAAAGGTCGGACAGGACTGGTCCGAAGTTCACAGCCAGGCGGTAGCGCGGCTCGATCGACAAGACCCGATCTTCTGGATGGTGGCGCTCAATGACGGCGACAAGAAGCCGTTCGTCCGCATAGGGGACAATTCATATTACAGCGGCTTGTATGTCGATGAGGACAATCGCTTGGCGCTTGTAGATCCGGACCTCAGGCTGGAAGACATGAAGCCCAGTTGTTCGTGTTGTACGCACACATTCAATGGCGTCCCGTTCGTCCGAGAATACGAAGCCGGCTGAGCCTACTTCCCCGGCCTGCCCGTCTTTCCCGGCCGGCGCTTTTCGCGGCGGGCGTCGCCTGGATCCTCGTAGGAGCCGATACCGGTTCGCTGGCGCACAATTGGCTTGACGGAATCGTCGCGATCCTTCGCGCCCCCCTCTGTCCTGCCGGACATCTCCCCCACTTGGAGGGAGATTGGCTGTGGCTTGGCCGGCACTTTTCCTTCGACGGGCTTTTCGGTGCGGCGCACCGTCATCTCATCAAGCGAGTTCTTCTTGAACAGCGGCTTGGTAGCATCGCCCGGAATGCCGAAATCGGAGCCGTGCGCTTCGGATGCCGACTGTTTCTTGAACAGCGAACGCGAGACGGCGCCTGCCGGCGTCGGCATGTCGGTGCCGGGCCCCATGTCGTCGATCGAGGGCTTGGCGAAGAGCGGCTTCTTCACCGGCACGGCGCCATCGGCGCCCATCTCGTCTAGATCGGGCTTGCGGAAGAGGTTGGGGCGGGCAGCCTTGGCCGCCTCTTCGGCGGCGCGGGCTTCATCGAGTTTGCGGAAACGCTCCTGTTCCTCAACCGTACGATGTTTGGCCACGCCCTTGTTGTGCTTGCCCTTCTCGCGGCCCGAAACCGGGCTTTCCATGTCGGCGTATTTGGCGAGCGGGTCCTCCGCGATCGACAGCTCCATCTCGCGCAAGCGCTTGATCTCGTCGCGGATGCGGGCGGCCTTCTCGAAGTCGAGATTGGCGGCCGCGTCGCGCATCTGCTTTTCCATCGCGTCGAGATGGGCCTTGAGATTGTTGCCCATCATGGCGCCGGCGCTGTCGGTGAACTGCGAGATATCGGCGCGGACGTGGTCCTTCTCGTAGACCGAATCCAGAATGTCGGAGATGCGCGACTTCACCGATTCCGGGGTGATGCCGTTGGCCGCGTTCCACTCCATCTGCTTTTCGCGGCGACGGTTAGTCTCGGCCATCGCCCGCTCCATCGAGCCGGTGATCTGGTCGGCATAGAGGATGACCTTGCCGTCGACGTTTCTGGCGGCGCGGCCTATGGTCTGGATCAGCGACGTCTCCGAACGCAGGAAGCCCTCCTTGTCGGCATCGAGAATGGCGACGAAGCCGCATTCGGGAATGTCGAGGCCTTCGCGCAGCAGGTTGATGCCGACCAGCACGTCGAAGGCGCCGAGGCGCAAATCCCTAAGAATCTCGATGCGCTCCAGCGTATCGATGTCGGAGTGCATGTAGCGGACGCGCACGCCCTGCTCGTGCAGATATTCGGTCAGGTCCTCGGCCATGCGCTTGGTCAGCACCGTGACCAGCGTGCGGTAGCCGGCGGCGGTGGTGTCGCGGATCTCGCCGACGACATCGTCGACCTGGCTCTTGGCCGGGCGGACCTCGACCGGTGGGTCGATCAGGCCGGTCGGGCGGATGACCTGCTCGGCAAAGACGCCGCCGGAGTGTTCCATTTCCCAGCCGCCGGGCGTCGCCGACACCGCGACCGAGAGCGGTCGCATGGCGTCCCATTCCTCGAAGCGCAGCGGACGGTTGTCCATGCAGGACGGCAGGCGGAAGCCGTATTCGGCCAGCGTCGCCTTGCGGCGAAAGTCGCCGCGATACATGCCGCCGATCTGCGGCACGGTGACGTGGCTTTCGTCGACGAAGACCAACGCATTGTCGGGGATGTATTCGAACAAGGTTGGCGGCGGGTCGCCCGGCTGGCGCCCGGTGAGATAGCGCGAATAATTCTCGATGCCGGCGCACGAGCCGGTCGCCTCCAGCATCTCGAGGTCGAAGCGGGTGCGCTGCTCCAGCCGCTGCGCTTCCAGCAGACGTCCAGCCTTTTCAAGCTCTTGCAGGCGCTGCTTGAGCTCTTCCTTGATCGACTTGATGGCTTGATTCAAGGTCGGGCGCGGCGTCACATAGTGCGAGTTGGCGTAAATCTTCACGCTCTTCAGTTCGCCGGTTTTCTGGCCGGTGAGCGGGTCGAATTCGGTGATCGCCTCGATCTCATCGCCAAACATCGAAATGCGCCAGGCGCGGTCCTCAAGGTGGGCCGGGAAGATCTCGATCGTATCGCCGCGGACGCGGAACGAGCCGCGGACGAAGTTGATGTCCTGGCGCTTGTATTGCTGGGCGACGAGGTCGGCGAGCAGAGCGCGCTGGTCGAGCCGGTCGCCGATCTGCATCTGGAAGGTCATCGCCGTATAGGTCTCGACCGAACCGATACCGTAGATGCAGGATACCGAGGCGACGATGATGACGTCGTCGCGCTCGAGCAGCGAGCGCGTCGCCGAATGGCGCATGCGGTCGATCTGCTCGTTGATCGAGGATTCCTTCTCGATGAACGTATCGGTGCGCGGGACGTAGGCCTCCGGCTGGTAGTAGTCGTAATAGGAGACGAAATATTCCACCGCGTTGTCGGGGAAGAATTTCTTGAACTCGGAATAGAGCTGCGCGGCCAGCGTCTTGTTGGGCGCCAGGATCAAGGCGGGGCGCTGGGTCTCCTCGATCACCTTGGCCATGGTGAAGGTCTTGCCGGAGCCGGTAACGCCGAGCAGCACCTGGGTGCGGTCGTTGTTGTCGACGCCTTCGACGAGATCCTTGATCGCCGTCGGCTGGTCGCCGGCCGGCTCGAAATCCGACACCATCTTGATGGCGATGCCGCCTTCGGATTTTTCCGGGCGGGCAGGGCGGTGCGGCGTCCACAGCACGCCGTCCTTGTGCAGCGGATTGCCGGATTCGATCAGCGCCGACAGTGCCGCCACCGTGGCGGTGACACCGCTCGACGTCATGGTCTCGGCGTCTTCCAGCGAGATGTCGAGACCGGCGACCGGGTTGAGACCGGCTGCCGTGCGTTCGCGCGCCGTGGCCGCGCCACCCATCGAGGTGCCGCGTGCCGTGCGTCCGGGAGCGGCGGATCGCTCGGGTATCTTTTTCGCGGCCTTTGGCGATTTGCCGTCCTTGCCGGAAAGGCGTCCTTCCTTCTCGGCCTCCTGCTCGATCTGCTCGGCCCAGTCCGCAATCGAGCCGGTCAGCGGCGTACCGGTGAAATCGGCTTGCGGCGCCTCGGCGAAGCCACCCTTGTGCAGCGGCTCCGAGGCATCGAGGAAATCGGTCAGCGGGCTGCGCCGCTTGGGCGGCGAAGCGCTGTTATCACCCACCGTCGAGGGCGTCTTTTTATCAGGGAGTTTGGCCATGCCCCGAATATGGGCAGAGTCCGCCAAAATGGAAAGGGTGCAGTGGCGAGCGGCCTGATGCGAGCCGACGCTGCTGACACAAGGGTGTCAGGAGCGCTGGCGCGACTGCCTTGCGACGGTCCTCAGTTGAACCATAGCGCAAAGGTCAAAAACCCGGCGCCGCCGAACTGGCGCTGGATCTGGTCGAACTCGTCGCTGGTCAGGATCTTGCCACTCTCGAGATAGGGCGCGATCGCAGGGCCGGTGATCGACAGAACCAGGTCGAAATTCTTCGGCTCCTCGAAGAAGCGCTTCATGTTGATGCCCTTGTCGGCGATGCGGAAATGCGGCAGCAGTGTGCGACCTTCGAGCAGATCCTCGGCCATGGTCAAGGCGGCGAGCCAGGCCTGCACCTGCTCTTCGCCGACTTCGAGCCCGGTCAGCGGGTTGGCGCCCTTCTGCTGCGGGCCGGGCAGCCACTCGCGGTCATTGTCGGTCTCGGTGCGGATCGCCTTCCAGTCCTCACGTGATAGCCGGATCATCTCCAGCAAATGGCGGCGCGCCGCCTGCCGGCGCTCGGGCTCGACCACCGGCCAGTTGACGAGATGGACCAGCGAGATGAAGTCGGCAATGCGCCATTCCGAGGCCAACATGCCGCCGCTGCCGCCGTCCAGCGGCACCAGCGTGTCCTGCAGCGGCAGTTTGGCGTGCGGGAACAGCATGTGGAACGAGCCGTCGAACATGTTTCGGAAATCATGCGCGAGCCAGAAATCGGCCTGCGCCATCAGGAACTCGGCATAGCCCTGCAGCCAGTAGCCGTCGGCGCGGTCGAAGCGGAAGGCGAGCGCCGGCGCGGTATCGTCGGGTGCGATGCCGCCACGCGCCAGCGAGGCCATGATGGCGGCCATGCTTTCGTCCGGCGCGATGGCGCCGTCTTCGTTGAGATCGATGCCGACATGGGTGAGGTCGATGACCATGCCGATATCGGCATCCGCCGGTACAGAGCGCAGCGTGGCGGCGGATTTCTCCAGCCGGTCGCGGAAGGCGACCAGGATGGCGCGGAACTGCTCGTAGGTCAGCGGTTCGGGACTGGGATTGTCGGGGACCGGAAGCCGCATCAGCGGCAGCATAAAGGATTGCGGGCTTTCGAAACCGTGACGGTGCAGGCCGCCGCCAAGGATTTCCAGCGCGGTGAAGAATTCGCCAGCGCCGGCGGCATAGGCCGCTGCCGGATCGCCTGATGCCGCGGCTTCGAGCGCGGTCAGCGCGGCATTGCGGTCGGACACGGTTTTGGCTTCGAACAAAGCGGTTGCCGCTTCGGGCGCCGCGGCGCGGGCGGAAGATATCGGCAGCAACAGAAGGAGGGCCGACGCCAGCAGGCCTGCAAAACGTGTCATCTCATTCCTCCACCATGTCATTGTGCAGACATTACACGCATTTGGCGCCGTGTCTGCCGGCGGCAATGTTTCAAGGACTGACGGTCGACACTTCCCGGGCAGACCGTCTACACAAGCCAACCAACTGGGCAAACGATTGGGCGTCGCGTGTCGAACTATCCACTTTCCTACAAACTGTCATGGCTGCCGCGCTTCCTGAAGCCGTCGCTCGGCGGCGATGTCAGGGACTTTGCGCCGATCGCGGCCACAACCATCATCGATCCGCCCGGACGGAAGGTGAGGTTGGCTTTCGTCGGCGACATTTCGGCGGTGGCAAACAGCATCGCGCCGGAGTGCGATCCTAATATCGCAAAGCTGCTGGCGTCGGCCGATCTGGTGATCGGCAATTGCGAGAGTCCGGTCGTGGAGCGGCCGAGCGCAGCGCTTGGCACGCGGCTCGGCACGCACCATGCGATGAGCGAGCGGTTTCTCGCCGAGGCACTTGCCGCCGTCGGCATCGCGCGCGAAAGACTGGTGCTGTCGCTGGCCAACAATCATGTGCTCGACCAGGGTATCGCCGGTTTCGACGAGACCGTTGCGGCGCTGAAACGGCTCGGCATCCGCACCATCGGCACCGCGAAAAAAGGACCTGTCGAGCAGGTCAAGGCCGGGTCGCTGACGATCGGCTTTACCGCCTTCACGCTGTGGCGCAATGGCGACGCCGTATCGTTCAACGAGCGTGTGTCGATGCAAAGCGATCCGGCGGCATGGGCAAAAGGTGCGGCGGGCAAGAGCATCGATCTGCGCTGTGCCATTCCGCACTGGGACTGGGAGTTCCGGCATTTTCCGCGCCCGCAAACGCAGGCGCTGGCCAGGCTGCTCGCCGCGCATGGCGTCGGACTGATTGCCGGACACCATGCCCATGTCGTGCAGCCGGTGCAGTGGGTCGGCAAGACGCTTGTCGCCTATGGGCTCGGCGACTTCCTCGGTACCGCCTTGGCGCGCCAGCCATGGCCTGGCCGCATCGGCGGCATTTTCGTCGTCGATGTCAGCGCCGACCTCGGCAAGGGCGGCACCATCGCCGGCTACCGGATGCATCCCTTCATGCGGCTGCGTGCCGGCGGACATGAGCGTTTGGTCCCGGTCGAGGCGCTCACCGGCCCGATGAAGGGCAAGGTCGAGGCCCGGCTGAAGGCGATTTTCGGTGACTGACGACTTTCCGCAAAAGCAGCTATCATGGATGCAATCAAGCTTGCGGAGGGGGGCGATGGAAACAGCGGATTTCATGCCTGATGAAACGGTCGTCGCCGGCATCAGGAAGAACATCGAAACCTATGAGGCCGGACGCGCTTCGGCCTACCGGCAGGTACGCTGGCGGGTGCCGGTGTTTCTCGGGCTGCTGCTGGTCTTCGTCGCGCTGGTGGCCTGGCTGTTCAACAAGGTCGCCGACGCCAACGAGCAGTGGTTCTCGACACCGCATGTGTTTCTGTATATCGGCGGCTTCTTCGCGGCATTGCTGCTCTATTTCCTGGCGATGAGACCGGCAACGCGGCTGCAGCAATCGTTCCGCGACACGCTGCTGCCGATCATCTTCGGCTTCATCAGGGATGTGCGCTATCAGCACGGCGTGACGCCGAATTCCTTCGACCGGCTGCCGCGCGCCGTGGTCGGCGCCTTCAACCGGCAGAGCTTCGACGACATCGTATCCGGCCGCTACGAGGAGTTTCCGTTCGAGCTTTACGAGGCGGAGTTGCGCCAGGGCACGGGCAAAGGCTCGTCGACGGTCTTCAAGGGCGTCATCGTCGCCTTCGAGACGATCACGCCGTTCCCCGGCACATTGGTGGCGACGCGGCGCAGCAATGCGGTCGTCGGTTTCTTCCGCGGCATCTTCGCTGGCAAGATGCAGGAACTGTCGAGTGGTGATCCCCTGCTCGACGGCGACTATGAATTTCGCACTGACAATGTCGCCGCCGCCCAGCCGCTGGTGGCTGGACGGCTGGCGCAGGCGTTGAAATGGCTGCATGAAACTTGGGGTGATGATCCGGCGCGGGTAGCGCTCAACGGCAGTGACGGTTTCCTGCTTTTGCCGCAGCCGAAGAACTTTTTCGAGCTGCCCGCCATTTCCGTGCCGCTCGATTACACCAGGCATATCGCACCGATGATCGCCGATATGGGCTCGATCCTGGCGACGGCTGCGCTGGTGCGCAAGATCGGCGCGACGGATGGCGAGGCGGTGGCAAGCTAGGCTACCATCCTCGGCGATTAGATCGGCGTTCCATCCGGCATCGGCGGCCGAAACGACCTTCCATTTTTCGCCGGGATATTCGGCCTCACCCACTCCTCGGCGTCAGCAGTCGAAACCTTCTGGAGTTTTCAACGGCAGTGCGGCACCGTGGTATGGCCCGAACGGCGCGGCCGCTCACAATCCGCTGGGCACCAGGCCTGACAGCCAGTTCGCCGATCGCTTGGCCATGCCGACCGTTGCCGACGCGGCGCGGCCGAGGTCGGTCTTGACCAACGCATAGCCGTTTTGGGTACGGTAGAGAACGCCGGTTCCGCCATCCACCACTTGCTCATAGGCGACGGGCCGCGCTGCTGCTGCTTCCATGGCCGTCGTCGGCGAGCCGACCGGAACGCTCGGCCGACGGCTCAGTTCCGGCGGCAACGGGTTTTCTTCAGATTGAACGCTCCGGCTGGCCGGCTTCAGTTCCGGGCGGGATGCAGTCGCTGCCAGTTGTGAAGAGGATGCCGAGCCCTTGGTGCGGCAGATGCCGGAGACCAGCGGATAATTGAAGTTCTTCTGGTGCAGCATCTGGCTTTTCATCGCCGCTTCGCAGTCGGCGATCGTCGCCCACTTCGCCGGCGTCTCACCTATATATTCGCAAAGCTTGGCGTCGCAGTCGCAGCCGACGATGGTCATGGCGACAAGGGCGGTCTTGATCACGGTCTTGTCCTTCGGATTGCCCCCTCGGCAGCCCCCTCCATCGCGCGCGAACAAGGCGGGATTTTGGCCACGGTCGCCGAATGAGCCAGCGATGCGGTTTCGAGGGGTGTGGGGCGCCCAAAAGACAGTCGGCGCCGGGATTTCTCCCAGCGCCTCCCTGTCAGATCAGGACACGGTCGCGGCAGCAACTTCCGTAAAGTCGTCGCGCCATGCCGGCCTTGATTTTGACGGCCCTGCCAGTCACCACCCGAAGGCGATGCCCGTTCCAGGCCACGCCGTTCTCCACCCTTGCGAGCTTCGCTCAGCGTGCCATCGAAGGTTTTGCCGTCCTTCATGGCAGCATCGGTCCGCCGTCGGCGTTCGCACGCTTTCCGCGGCCCCGTAGGTCTCGGCATCCGTCCCTCGAACAGGCAAGCCTGCTTTCGTTTCGGGCCGTACGGGCCTCAGGAAATCCGCCTTTTCGCTTTGCCTTTCGGCGTGGCGATCGGTAGCCGCCTGAGATGGGTTGAACTTACGCCGGGTAAGGGTTTTGGGGAATGGGGGCGAGGCTGTGGATAACGGGATTATCGGGGATGGTTTGCCACGAACCCCGGAATTTTTGTGGCTGCTGCTTTAGACAGCCTTCCCCGCTTTTTGACGCTCCAATCGGCCGCGCCTCTTGCCCCGGCGGTCGGCACGGGTATCAATGCCGGCAAAGGACTTTGCGGCCACCACGTCCCGCCGTCCTTTTGGGGAGGCGTCGTTGAAAGTCGGGGTGGTGCTCAATCCGATAGCCGGTGGCGGCCGGCTGAAACGGCATTGGCCGGAGGTCGCCGCTTCGTTGAAAAGCCATTTCGGCGATTTCGAGTTGCGCGAGACGCAGGCCGAGGGTGATGCCGAAAGGCTGGCGCTCGACCTCGCGGCCAGCGGTTTCGATCTGGTGATCGCGGCCGGTGGCGACGGCACCGCCAGCGAGGTGGCCGACGGATTGCTGCAGGCATTCGATGAGAGTGACCGAACATCCGAGCTCGGCTTGCTGCCTTGTGGCACCGGCATCGACTTCGCACGCGGGCTCGGCCTGCCGAAAGAGGTGGACGCGGTGCTGAAACGGATCGCCGAGGCGAAGGCGCGCAAGGTCGATGCGGGGCGCATCTGCTACATTGATGATCATGGCGCGTTGGCCAGCCGCCACTTCATCAACATCGCCAGCCTCGGCCTGTCCGGCGCCACCGACCGCGCGGTCAATGCCGACAAACGCAAGGGCAAGATGTCGGCCAAGGCGCTGTTTTTCTGGCGCACCGTGGTCGAGTTCATCCGCTACCGCTTCCAGGACGTCCGGATCACCGTCGACGATGGTGCGCCGGTCGAGGCGCGCATGGCGCTGGTGGCGGTGGCCAACGGCAAATTCTTCGGCGGTGGCATGATGATCGCGCCGGACGCCGAGCTCGCTGACGGCCAGTTCGACATCGTCATCCTGCGCGCGGCCGGCAAGCTGAAGCTGATCTGGGACATTCGCCTGCTCTATGGCGGACGGCATCGCAACCATCCGGCAATCACCATATTGCGCGGCCGGAAAGTGGTGGTCGAACCACTCGGCGATGCCGAGAAGAACGGTGCGCTGGTCGATATTGACGGCGAGTCGCCAGGTCGCATACCGGCGACCTTCGAGATTTTGCCGGGAGCGCTGACGCTCAGATATTGAATCAAGTGCCTCAGGGGCTGATTCTGAAGGCCGGACTAAACCCCTGAAGGCATTGGCTAAATATTTGCCGGCTAGGTTTCAAGTTTGACCGGGAAGCCGGGGGCGCGCAGGTCGGTGCCGACGGCGTCCTCGAGCAATTTGACGATCTGGGTCGACCAGGCGCTGCCGCCATAGGCCGCTTTTCCCTGCTCAAAAATCGCGTTGACGCGGGTGGCAAGGTCGAGCGGTACGCCAGATTGTTCGGCCATGGCGAGCGCAAAGCCGAGGTCCTTCAGCGCCAGGTCCATGGTGAAGCCGATATCGTAGGAGCCGTTGAGGATGAGCTGGCTTTCGGTCTCGTGGACGAAGCTGTTGCCGGAGGAAGCCACGATGGCGTGGTAGGACTGGGCGAGGTCGAGCCCGCCTTGCTTGGCCAGCATCAGCGCCTCGCCGGCGGCGACCAGATGGATGAAGGCCAGCATGTTGGTGATGACCTTGATCACCGCCGCCGAACCGACCGGCCCCATCAGAAACGACTTGGCACACATCGCTTCGATGGCCGGCCTATGGCGTTCGTATAGGGCGGCATCGCCGCCGACCAGCGCGGTGATCTTGCCGACCGCCGCCAGATGCACGCCGCCGGTGACCGGGCACTCAAGCGTCTCGACGCCTTTCGCCGAGGCGAGAGCGGCGAGGCGCAGAATCTCATCGCGGCCGTTGGTCGACATCTCGATCCAGGTGCCGCCGCGGGCCAAGCCTTCGAGCAATCCGCCGGGACCAACCAGCACGGCTTCGCTGATCTTGGGCGAGGGTAGGCAGGTTATGGCGTTGCCTGCCCGTGTCGCCGCTTCGGCAGGGCTGTTGGCGGCGGTGGCGCCGAGCGCCACAAGCCGCTCGACGGCAACGGGGTCACGGTCGAAGACGGTGACGGCAAAGCCGTTGCGAAGCAGGCTGGCGGCAAGGTTGCCGCCGAGATGGCCAAGGCCGATGAAGGCGTAGCGCTCGCTCACGGCATCAGCGGCGTCTGCATCATCTGCAGATGCAAATCCTTGCCGGTGTAAGGGTGTGCATCGCAGACCGCTTCGTTGAGCTCGACGCCGAGGCCCGGCTCTTTCGAGGGGATGACATTGCCGTCTTGCCACCCGATCTTCTTCTTCAACAGCGTGGCGTGGAAGCCATCCCACTGTTTCAGCGATTCCAGGATCAGGAAGTTGGGCAGCGTCACCGCCAGCTGGATGTTGGCCGCACCGACGATCGGGCCGCAGTAGCAGTGGGGCGCGACCTGGATGTGGTAGGCCTCGGCCATGGCGGCGATCTTCTTGGTTTCGAGAATGCCGCCGGAGCGGCCGAGGTCCGGCTGCAGGATGGTCGCGGCGCGGTTCTCGATGACGCGGGCGAATTCGAACTTGGTCGTCAGCCGCTCGCCGGTGGCGATCGGGATGGAGGTGCCGCGGGCGACCTGCGCCATCACTTCGGGCATGTCAGGCGGCACCGGCTCCTCGAACCACAAGGGATCATAGGGCTCGATGGCGCGCGCCATGCGCAGTGCGCCGGACGCCGTGAACTGGCCATGCGTGCCGAACAATATGTCGGCGCGGGTGCCGACGGCTTCGCGGATCGCCTTGATCATGCGGGTGGAGACATCGATGTCGATGAGGCGCGGCTGGTGGCCGTCAAAGGCGGTGTAGGGACCGGCCGGGTCGAGCTTGACGGCGTTGAACCCCTGCTCGACATATTCGAGCGCGCAGGCAGCCGCCATTTCGGGGTCGTTGTAGACGTTCCTGCCGTCCGGCGCGTCTTCCGAATGGACGCTGCCGGTGTGCGGATAGAGATAGGTGTAGGAACGCAGCGTCTCATGCACCTGGCCGCCGAGCAATTTGTAGACCGGCTTGTTGGCTTCCTTGCCGACAATGTCCCAGCAGGCCATTTCGAGTGCGGAAAAACAGCCCATGCCGGTCACGTCAGGACGCTGGGTGAAGCCGGAGGAATAGGCGCGGCGGAAGAAATTTTCGATGTCGTGCGGATCGCGGCCGATCAGGTAGCGCTCGGCCATGTCCTCGACGAGTTTGGCCGTGACGTGCGCCGAGAAGGTGGCGTTGTAGGCCTCGCCATAACCGACCACACCACCATCGGTGGTGAGCTTGACGAAGATGAAATACTTGCCGCCGATGCCGGGCGGCGGATTGCCGACAACCCAGGTCTTGACGTCGGTGATCTTCATTTTTGGTCCTCCAGAACCAGTTCGGCGCCCTTCCATCCGGTCAGAACAGAGGCGGCGTTGGTGTTGCCGGTAATGTTGGCGGGAAAGATCGAGGCGTCGATGACGCGCAGGCCTTCGAGACCATGGACTTTCAGGCGCGGGTCGACCACCGCCTGCCCGGCATCGGGGCCCATGCGGCAGGTCGAGACCGGGTGGTAGACGGTGCCCGAGCGTTTCCTGAAATCCGCGATCAGGTCAGCGTCGGAGCTGATCGACGGCCCGGGCAAAACCTCTTCGGCGATGATTTCGGCCATGGCGGGCATCGAGGCGATCTTGCGCACGAATTTCACCGCCGCCAGCATCTCGTCGACATCGGCATTGGTGGAATAGGCATTGGCGACAATCTTGGGATAGTCGCGCGGACTGCTGGAGCGGATCATGATCTCGCCGCGGCTCGACGGGCGGCAGTTGGACAGGCCGATGGAAAAGCCCGGCCACGGATCCGGTGTCAGGATCGGCCGCTCGCCGCTCTTCGGAATGACGGTCGAGAAGGCCTGGAAATAAAGCTGCATGTTGGGCCGTGAGAACGTCGGGTCGGTGCGGAAGAAACCGCCGCCATGGTTCATCGACAGCGACAGCGGGCCGGAACGGGTGAGGATGTATTGCATGCCGACCAGCATTTTCCCCCACCAAGGCCGCAGGATCTGGTTCAGCGTCGGCACCTTGGCCTTGAACGTGTAGTTGATGCCGACATGGTCCTGCAGATGCGCACCGACATTTTCGTTGGCGCGGACGACCGGGATGCCGAGGCCAGCGAGCAGCGCCGAAGGGCCGACGCCGGACAGTTGCAGCAATTGCGGCGAGTTGATCGAGCCGGCGGACAGGATCACCTCGCGGCCGGCGCGGACCGTCTTCGTCTCACCGTTCTGCAGATACTCGATGCCGACGGCGCGCTTGCCCTCGAAGAGAATTTTGCTCGCCAGCGCATTCGTCTCGACGCGGACATTGCAGCGCTTCATCGCTGGGCGCAGGAAGGCACGCGCGGCCGACATGCGGCGGCCGTTCTTGGTCGAGATCTGGTAGATGCCGACGCCTTCCTGGGCAGCGCCGTTGAAGTCCGGGTTGAGCGGCAGGCCTGCCTGTTGGCCGGCGGCGAGGTATCGCCTGGTCAACGGATGGACGGTGTTTGTGCAATCACTGATGTGCAACGGCCCGCCGGTGCCCCGCCATGCGTCGGCGCCGGCCTCATTGTCCTCGAGCGCCTTGAAGGAGGGCAACAGATCGTCATAACCCCAGCCGGGATTGCCGGCATCGCGCCAATCATCAAAGTCCTCGCGCGCACCCCGGATCCAGACCATAGCATTGATCGAGCTTGAGCCGCCAACCAGCTTGCCGCGCGGCCAGTGGTCGACATTGCCGGCCAGGCCGGGATCCGGTTCGGGCTTGTAGTTCCAGTTGACCGCCGGGTCGAAGAAGGTCTTGCCGTAGCCAAGCGGCATTTGCACATAGAAGCGGCGGTCGGTGCCGCCGGCTTCCAGCACCAGAACGGAAAAGCGGCCCGACGCCGACAGTTTGTCGGCGAGAACCGAGCCGGCCGAGCCGGAGCCGACGATGATGAAGTCATAAGTCTGCATGAACTTGGACGGCTCCGGAAAACTGGCGGCAGCCTAGACGCGGCAGGCTCGCCGCGTCGCCGCGCCTTCCGGCATGCGTTGTGAAAAATACGACCGGAAGACGCGTCGTTTGGAAAAGCCATCATGGAACCGACATTGCGCCGCCGGCCTCCACGTCGCGTTGACCTGTCGGCGCCGTGACGCTACGGGATCGAGGGCAATCGTTTCAGGGGATTTGGCGCATGGTGCATTACGCGGACGGCCGGCCGATCGGCGATCTGACCTTGCGCACGCTTGCCATGCCGGCGGATGCCAATGCGGCCGGCGATATCTTTGGCGGTTGGGTGATGGCGCAGATGGACCTGGCCTGCGGCATCCGCGCCGCCGAGCGCGCCAAGGGCCGGGTGGTGACGGCGGCGGTCAAGGAGATGTCCTTCGCCAAGGCGATGAAGATCGGCGACACGCTGTGCATCTACACCCACGTCGAGCGCGTCGGCCGCACCTCGATGACGCTCAAGGTGGAAGCCTGGGCACAGCGCTACCTCTCCGACCTGATGGAGAAGGTCACCCATGCCGATTTCGTCATGGTGGCGCTGGATAGCGACGGTAAGCCGAAGCCGATTCCGACGGAAAGCTGACGCGAGACGATTCCGCGCCCGGCGCTTTGTAACATCTCCCGCGCGGGTGATGCGCTTCGCGACATCCAATGGTTGCCTTCGTCTCCGATTCTGCGGATGGCGGAGGGAAGACAATGCGTCAACATATGCTGAACGGCTGGCTCGTGGCGGCCCTTGTCGCAGTGATCTGTCTGCTTGGCACGACCGCCTATACCGAGATCAGGAACGAGCTTCCAAGCATCGCCTGCATGCACGACCGGACCGTCGGCGACCAGCGGACTGCCCGGCGGGCTGCAAACGTCCAGACGTGTGGCGCGGTGTGTTGCAACACCCCCTCGCCAAAGGCCTGAGGGTCCCTCAGCAGAAAACGCTTGTCAGCCTCAAAATGATGATGCACGGGGCGAGCCAAACGCTGCCGTTGGTCGTGACGGCGTGCAAGCCGGCTCAGTTGAGTGTCTTCAAGAGAAAAACCCTTGCGCAGCAAGGCTTTCAGCCGTTCAAGCCGTCGAATTTCGCGCGCGCTTCCTGAACTCTGCTGGTGTTCTTGCGCGCCCAGAGACCGAGCGCGCCGACCGGCACCAGCAGCTCGTGGCCGAGCTCTGTCAGCTCATAATCGACGCGCGGCGGGATCGTCGGGAAGACGGTTCGGGTGACGAAGCCATCGCGCTCCAGACCGCGCAAAGTGGTGGTCAGCATCTTCTGCGAAATGCCGCCGACAGCAGCGCGCAATTCATTGAAACGCAACGGCCCGGCGCCGAGCTTGCCGACGACCAGGACGGTCCATTTGTCGCCGATGCGCTGCAGGATTTCCGAGACGGCGCGGCAGTCTTCGGTGTTGTGCGGGTGCCTCAGTAACAAAACGGTGCCTCCTTGCGCAGTGGTTTGACAGTATCTCATATAGCGCCGGTATCCAAACGATACCAGCTTTTACATATATGGAGAGCCCCATGTCCAAGCCCAAAATCGCCATCGTCGTCGGTTCGACCCGCGCCGCCCGCTTCGCCGACGTGCCCGCCCAGTGGATCGCCAAGATCGCCAAATCGCATGCCGACATCGATGTCGAGATCGTCGACCTGCGCGATTGGCCGCTGCCCTTCTTCGACGAGGTTGCCTCGTCCGCCTGGGCGCCGTCGCAGAACGAAGTGGCGCAGCGCTGGCAGAAGAAGGTCGCCGAATTCGACGGCTTCATCTTCACCGCTGCCGAATACAATCACGGCCCGACGGCCGTGCTGAAGAACGCCATCGATTACGCCGCCAATGAATGGAACAAGAAGCCGGCCGGCTTCGTCGGCTATGGCAGCGTCGGCGGCTCGCGCGCTGTCGAACATCTGCGTCTGGCTGCTGTCGAGCTGCAGATGGCGCCGGTCAAGTCCGCCGTTCACATTGCCTGGGGCGATTTCCTGGCGGTACGCCAGGGCGAGAAGAAGCTCGAGGAGATCGAGCATCTGAACCAGGCGGCTACTGCCCTGGTTAATGACGTTGCCTGGTGGGCCCGCGTGCTCAAGGCAGCGCGTCAGGCCGACGCGATTGCCGGCGAAGCCCAGGCAGCCTGAGTGTCCGGATCATCCTCCCAAGGATAACATCCCCCAAAAGGGCGGCGCTTGCGCCGCCCTTTTTTCATTTGCAGGAAGCAGTGGCTGCCTTCACAGCCAACCGCCGGAAAAACCGGCTCGATGCAGTCCGGTGGCGATGGCTGGCACGCGGCGCATCAGCAGCCAGAGGAAGTCCGATCGGTGGTTTTCGATCATCAGGGCAATCGGCCCCTGATTGATGCCGACATGGTCCGGTGAGACCCAGCCGCAGGCGCGGCCGTCGGCGGCGGCGATCGTCGGGTTGAAGCTTGCGGCGAAGCCGTAAGGATTGCCCACAAGCAAGTCCATCTCGTGAAAATGGCGCAGCGCCGGCAGCACGATCTCCGGCGCAAAGGGGAGGGAGGCGATCGCGGCCCAAGGCGACAGCGTGCCGTCGTCAGGACCGAAAGGCGCGCCGCGGGCGAGATAGCCGAAGAAACGGCGGCCATCGAGCCGCATTTCACGCTTTGTCGGGCCTGGGCCGTCGCTGGCGGTGACACCCCAGCAGTTCTCGCCATAGCCGGTCAGTCCCTTCGGATTGCGGATGGCATAGTCACGCTGCAGATAGGTCGCCTGGCGGCTGTTGTGGAAATAATCGCTGTCGTGGTCGCGCATGAAGGCATCGCGGATGCCGCGAAAATCGATCCAGATATGCGAGAACTGGTGGATGAAAAGCGGGCCGGCATAGACCAGCTCGCGGCCGTAGATTGTCTTCCACTTGTAGGTGGACAGCCATGCCGCGTAACTCTCGGGCGGCAGTGAGTGGGTCGGCGATCCCAATCCAAGCACGTACAGGATCAGCGCCTCATCAAATCCTTCCCAGCGGTAGCGGAGGAAGCCCTTTTCAGGCCGCCAGCCATGGGTGACGGTGGCGCCGCCATTTTGTGCCCAGCGCCAGTCGGCGCGGCGGTAAAGCGCATCGGCGAGCCGGCGGATTTCCAGTTCGGATTCATCGTCTTCGTCGAAATAGGCGCCGGCGGCCAGAACGCCGGCCAGCAGAAGTGCGGTATCGACCGTGGACAGCTCGCAGTTCCAGACGCGGCGGCCGGTCTTCATGTCAAGGAAATGATAGTAAAAACCCTTGTAGCCGGTGGCATCGGGCTCCGGTCCATGCGGGGCGTTCCAGAAGAAGCGAAGGGTTGCGAGCGTCCGCTCAATTGCGGCGGCGCGCGTCATGAAACCGCGCTCGACACCGACGGGATAGGACGACAGAGCGAGACCGACGGCGGCTATGCTGGCAGGCGACGCCGACGTGTTGCGGTCGGCGACCAGGCCGTTGGCAGGGTTGGCCTCGTTGAGAAAATACTCGAAGGACAGGCGCTGGATGTCTTGGAGCAACTCGTCATTCAGCGCGTGTTCGTTCGATGCATCCATGACTACCGATATAGAGGCTTTGGCGGCATTTCCCACATTTGCGTCGGATCAATCATAGGTGAGAAAGGCTGACAACGAAACCGACTGCCAGCACCATCTCACTGCAACTGCCGGCGACCATGCTGGCTGTCGCCTGCCTACCACTTCATCTTGAAACCCAACGAGCCGCCGACGGCGTAGCTGTCGCCGAAATCTTCCAGGCTCGAGCGCGCCAGCACCTCGCCATGGACGGCGTAACGGTCATCGGCCCAGCTCAGCGAGCCGCCGAGGCCGAGTCCGCCCCATAGCGGCTGCGCCTTGCTGACCAGCCTGGTGGAGGAGGCTACATCGGACACGCCGACATCGGTGCCGTCCAGGAAGTCGTAATAGAGGTTGGCGATGCCATAGACGTGCGAGCGGCTCGACTGACCGGCCTCGTTCTTCCACTCGTTCTCATAGTCGGCCGACAGGCCGAGGCGGCCGGTTAGGCTGTCGCTGCTGCCGTTGGAAACGACGGCGCCGAAGGGATCGGCGAAGGTGTCGAAATCGACCGAGGCATAGCTGAGCTGCGCCTGCGGGGTCAGCGACCATCTGCCTTGAAGAGCGATCTTCTGTCCGGCCTCGATTCCGAGGCCATAGCCGAAGCCGTTGTTGCCGTCGGCGAGGCGTCGGCTCAGCGTCGCGGACTCGAGGTCGCTGTCGAACCAGGTGAGTTGCGCCTGCGTGTCGACATAAAAACCGTTCTTGCCATGCCAGGTCAGCGTGCCGCCGACGCCATAGCCGGTCGTGTCGATCGAGCCGACGCCGAACCCCGAGGCGACATCCGACTTCACCGTGCCGTAGTGAACGGTGACGCCGCCGACCACGACGCCGGCTGCCGTTTCGGAGAGCAGGACATCGAGACCCGCCTGCAGCTTCCAGAGGTCGGCATCATAGTCGGTTCCGGTCGTACTCGTGCCGGGATCGAATTGGCTGTGCGTCGCCTCGATGCGGCCCCAGATCGGGTTGCCTGCCTCGGCGCCCGCCGATCGCGGCGCCCATGAGCGGTTGCCGACCCGCTGCTGCAGCGTGCCCGGCTGGTTGAAGCTCTGCAGCACGCCGGCGTAAGCCTCGTAGATCGGAACGGTGGGCGCGTAGAGCGGCGATGTCGGGTCGTCAATCAGCGCCGAGCGCAGATACCAGTCGCCATCGGTCGGTGTGCTGACGCCGTTCTGATAGAGACGGTAGGCATAGGCGCCGGCCACCACGGCCTGGTCGCCCTCGAAGACGTAGTCACCCTGAAGGTTGAACGTGCCGGCCGACGCGCCGCCGACATCGATGATCTTGATGCCGTTGACGGTCTGCCCGCCCAACCCGCCGATGCCGATCACCTTGACGTTGGCGGTGCCCGACGTGTCGCCGGTGATAACCAGCTTGTCGGTTGGGGAGGCATCGCCGTCGAGTATGGTTTCGATCTCGACGGTGCCGCCGGCGCCGACGAAATTGCCCTGCACCGTCAGCAGGCCGATCGAATTGCCGGGCGCGATCACGCCGCCAGCCTGCAATGTCGTGGAGCCGACCGTGCCGTTGCCGCCAAGCGCACCGCCGCTGAGAATGGTGACTGCCGAATTGGCGAGCGAGCCGTTGACCGAGAGCTTGCCGGCCTCGATCGTGGTCGCGCCGCTCAGCGTGTTGATGCCGGTGAGGTTGAGATTGCCGGCACCCCTCTTGGTGAGTGTGCCGGTGCCGTCGATGATGGCGGCAAAGCTGGCATTGGTCGGCTGGTCGAAGACGAGCGCGGCGTCGTTCAGGATGTTGCCGGTGCCGAAGCTCGTTGCCTGGCCGATCAGCGTGCCGGCCGAGACCGTCGTGCCGCCGCTGTAGGTGTTTGCGCCGGTCAGCGTCGTGCTGCCGGTGCCCTGCTGCACTACCGCGCCGCTGCCGGAAATCGCCCCGGCGAGGGTCATGCCGTTGGAGCGGTCGAAGATCAAGGTGCCGTTGTCGGTGACGTTGCCTGATATCGAGCCTGATGTGCCGCCATTGCCGAGCTGCAGCGTGCCGGCCGAGATCATGGTCACGCCGGCATAGGTGTTGTCGGCGGTCAGGATCGTGGTGCCGGTGCCGATCTGGCCCACCGCGCCGCTGCCGGAGATGGTGCCGGCAAAGGTCACGGCATCGGAACGATTGAAGGCAAGCGTCCCGTTGTCAGTGACATTACCTGATACCGAGCCTGACGTGCCGCCATTGCCGAGTTGCAGCGTTCCATCTGAAATCGTTGTGACGCCGGCATAGGTGTTGTCGGCGGTCAGGATCGTAGTGCCGGACCCCAACTGGCTCACCGCACCGCTGCCGGAGATGGTGCCGGCAAGGTATAGTTGTCAGTGCGGTAGAAGGCGAGCGTGCCATTGTTGGTGACGTCGCCTGTTATCGAGCCGGATGTGCCGCGATTGCCGAGTTGCAAGGTGCCGGCGGAGATCGTCGTGCCGCCGCTGTAAGTGTTGTCGCCGGTCAGGGCCGTGGTGCTGGAACCCTGTTGGACCACGCCGCCGCTGCCCGAGATGATGCCGGCAAGAATCAAGCCGTTGGAGCGGTCGAAGGCAAGGGTGCCGTTATTGGTGACGTTGCCTGTTATCGAACCCGACATGCCGCCATTGCCGAGCTGCAGCGTGCCGGCGGAGATCGTCGTGCCGCCAGCGTAGCTGCTGTCGGCCGTCAGGATCGTTGTGCCTGAACCTTGCTGGACCACCGCGCCGCTGCCGGAAATCGTGCCGGCGAAAGTCGCCTCGTTGGAGCGATCGAAGGCTAGGTTGCCGTTGTTGGTCACGTTGCCTGTTATCGAGCCTGACGTCCCGCCATTGCCGAGCTGCAATGTGCCAGCCGAGATCGTGGTGCCGCCGGCATAGGTGCTGTCGCCGGTGAGCACTGTCGTGCCGGTGCCGATCTGGTTTACCACGCCGCTGCCGGAGATGATGCCGGCAAAGGTGGAGGTATCGGAGCGGTCGAAGGCGAGGGTTCCGTTGTCGGTCACGTCACCGATAATCGATCCAGTCGTGCCGCCATTGCCGAGCTGCAGCGTGCCGGCGGAGATGGTCGTGCCGCCGTCATAGGTGTTGTCGCCGGTCAGCACCGTCGTGCCGGTGCCGATCTGGTTCACCGCGCCGATGCCGGAGATGGCGCCGGCATAAATGTAGGTGTCGGAGCGGTCGAAGGCCAAAGTGGCGTTGTTGGCGACGTTGCCGAGGATGCTCCCCGATGTGCCGCCATTGCCGATCTGCAACGTGCCCTGGCTGATCGTCCAGCTTTCGGTGGCGGTGTTGTCCGCGGTCAGCGCCCATGTGCCGCTGCCGGTCTTCTCGAGGATATCGAAGTTCCGGTATTGTCCGGCAGCACCGATCGAACCATCCAGGATCGAGAAGCCCGTTCCGCTGAGCCGAAGGCGATCCGTGGTCGCCGTCGCGTTCGCCACCACATTGCCAAAGATTTGCGAGCCGTCCTGCAGCTCCAGGCGGATTACGCCCGTCGTCGGCGCGACACTCCAGCCGATTGCGTCGGCGCCGGCGCCGGCCCGGATTATGCCGCTGTTGACGATATCGATCGAGGCGGTGGCGGCGCCCACAATCGCGCTTCCACCGGCGCCGCCCCCTTCGATCGTGCCGGTGTTGATGATCTGGCCGGCGCCGCTTCGCACAAAGATGCCGACGCCTCCGATACCGCCTGCGGCTGGCCCACCGCGGATCGTTCCGTGATTGGTTAAGCTAGTGGCGGCGGCGGGGCCGCCGAAATCGACGCCAGCACCTCCATTTCCTGTAGAGGCCGTTGCGCCCTGGACAAGGCCCATATTCGTAACCGACGCCCCATTCCGGATTGACAGCCCCGCCCCTGAACTCCCGCCGCTGGTGCCCATGAACGTGCCCACCAGTGTCCTGACGGCGCCGGTGCCTGTGATCGGGACGCCGCTGTTCGCCGGGCCCGAAAGCGTGAAACCTTGGGTGTCGATCGTGATCGACTTGGTCGGCACCGGTAGTTGACCGCTAGCCGTGGCAAAGCTGGCGGTCATCACAATCGTCGAGCTGGAATCGCCGTCTCCATTCGCCGCAGTGATGGCAGCGCGCAACTCGCCGTCAGTGCTGACCAAATAGGTCGCGGCCGCAGCCGCGCCCGGAAGCATGCAGGCGATCGCCGCGCCGCTCGCGCCCGCAAGGAGCGTCCTACCCCGAATGCGCCCAGACGCAACCGTGCCACTGCTTGCTCTCATTGAATGATGCCCTGACTGAATGCCGAATGTCTGCGGTGGCTCGCGCCGAACCAAACCGTCAATAGGTTAACTCCAGGTTTGATTCGTGTCTTGCAGTTGAAGTGTTCGTTACTGAATATTTTCTGCCGTTACTTCCATGCAACATTAGAATCTCAACATATATGCAGTATAAATATAAGCTTTGAATCAAGTATCGCTGGTGGGTCGCCGTGCGATCATGGATCGATCCGCGAAGGCCGCCCTGGCCCCCACTACGGGCCGGGGCTGCCATCTGGCCCTGCCGTTTGGGCCTGATATATCCGGCTGGAATCCGTCACATGAGCGATATCAGTGAAGTCACCCAGCACGACAAACGCCGTTTCGCCGATGATCCCGGTGCTGGTCTGCGCGCTTGCCATTTTCCTGTTGTCGGCGATGGACGCGGCGATGAAGAGCCTGGTTATCGCCGTCGGCGTCTACAACACCGTGCTGTGGCGCAGCATGCTGGCGACCGTGGTTGCGGGCACGACCTGGGCGGCGGGGCCGCGCACGCTTCCCACGCCTTCCGTGCTCAGGCTGCATGCGCTGCGTGCCATCGTCGTCGGTATCGTCCTGCTGTCGTTCTTCTGGGGGCTTGCCAGGCTGCCGCTGGCGGATGGGATCGGGCTTAGTTTCGTCGCTCCGCTGTTTGCTCTTCTGCTGGCTGCGCTGCTCCTGGGCGAACGCATACAGCGCCAGGCGATCTGGGCGTCGCTGGCCGGCATTGCCGGCGTCGCCATCATCATGGCCGGACAATTCGGGCAAGGGAACTATACCGGGGATGCCCTGCTCGGTACGGTGGCGGTGCTGGTGGCGACGGTGTTCTACGCCTACAATCTGATCCTCTCGCGGCGGCAGGCGCAGGTGGCCAAGCCGGTCGAGATCATGCTGTTTCAGAACCTGTGCGTTGCCGCCGTCCTTCTCCCCGCTGCGCCCTGGCTGGCGGTTTCCCTGCCGGGCAATCTCTGGCTTCCCCTGGCTGGCGTGACGGCACTGTCGCTCTCCGGCCAGTTCCTGATGAGCTGGTCCTATGCGCGGGCAGAAGCGCAATATCTGATTCCGACGGAATACTCGGCCTTCATCTGGGCGATCGTGTTTGGCTGGCTGTTCTTCGACGAGGCGGCGACCTGGACCACGCTGGCGGGTGCGGCCTTGATCGTCGCCAGTTGCCTGATCGCCTCGCGCTCAAATCCCAGACTTGCCGAACCGATCGAAGCCGCGGTGTGAAGGGGCGCTGTTGTCAGCGCACCACTTCGCGATGACCGCTGGGCAGGCGGGTGGCGATCAGCTTGTCGATGCGGCGGCCGTCGAGGTCGACGACCTCGAAGCGCCAGCCTTGCGCATCGACGCATTCGCCCGTCGCCGGCAGATGATGCATGTGGGACAGAACATAGCCGGCGACGGTTTCGTAGTCGCGGTTCTCCGGCAAGTCTATGCCGAGAACCTCCGCCATCTCGTCGGCCTGCATGTAACCGGCGAGCAGCCATGAGCCGTCCTCGCGCTTGACGGCGTTTTCCTCCTCGCCGGCGTCGAGGTCGGCGCGGAAGACACCGGTGATGGCTTCGAGAATGTCGGCGGGAGTGACGATGCCTTCGAAATGGCCGTATTCGTCATGCACCAGCGCCATCGGCACGTCGGAATCCTTCAGCTTCTGCAGCACGTCGAGCGCGTCGGCCTGGTCATAGACGATGGGGGCGGCGCGCACATGTTTGCGCGGGTCGAGCGGGCGGCCGGCAAGGATCGCAGCCAGCACGTCGCGGGTCTGGACGACGCCGACCATGACATCGACGCCGCCATCGCCTGCCGGCAGGCGCGAATGCTGTGTGTCCATCAACAGCTTGCGGATGGCGCTCTCATCCGCCTGCAGATTGATCCAGTCGACTTCGGTGCGCGGCGTCATCACCGCGCGCACTGCGCGATCGCCAAGCCGCATGACGCCGGCGATCATGCGCCGCTCGTCGGATTCAATGGTGCCGTGATGCTCGGCTTCGGCAACCAGCATCTTGATCTCCTCGTCGGTAACCTTATCCCCGCTCTCGCCGCGCTGGCCAAGCAGCCACAATATGGCGCGGCCGGAAATGTCGAGCAGGAAGACGAGTGGCGCCGAAACGGTGGCGAGGACGGTCATCGCAGGCGCCGCCCTCACGGCGACCCGCTCGGGATCGCGCAGCGCGATCTGCTTGGGCACCAGTTCGCCGACGATCAGCGAGAAATAGGTGATGATGGCGACGACGATGCCGACGCCGAGCGGATCGGCGATGGTCTCGCGCATGCCGTTGGCGGCCAGGAACTGTGCCAGCCGCTCGCCCAGCGTGGCGCCGGAAAAGGCGCCGGACAGGACGCCGACCAGCGTGATGCCGATCTGTACCGAGGACAGGAATTTGCCGGGATTGGAGCCAAGCGCCAGCGCGCGCCCGGCGCCCTTTATGTTGCGGTCGATCATCGCCTTGAGGCGGGCTGGCCGTGACGAAACGATGGCAAGCTCGGACATTGCCAAAAGGCCGTTCACGCAGATGAGGACGGCTACGGTCGCGATTTCAACGTATAGCATGAGGGGTCAATAGCATTGCGGCGGGCTGCTGGAAAATAGTCCGCGATGATTTTTGGAAAATGACAGTGGCAACTCGCAACGGTACGGCCCAAAAGCATCGGACAGCTTGCCGCCATTTTCAAATGCTTTTTCCGGCCTTACGGCAGTTGCCGCAGGACGCCAACGATGGCCCTGCCGTCGGTGAAATAGGGATCGCCGCCGCCATTGCGTCCGGCTTTGGTGGCGCCGATGCCAGGGATATCGCCCACCGAGATCACCATGCCGGCCGCAGTCAGGTCGTGGATCACGAGATCGCGCTCGGCGTCGATGTCGGGACCGATATGGTGAGTGATGGCGCCGGTGTCGTGGCTGAGACCAACGCCGCGATCGAAGCTGGCCGAGCCCAGCCAGAGCGGGCGGCCGTCGTCGCCGGTCGCATCGGTGCGCCAGAAGCGGACATGATGACGCCGGTCGGCGCTGCCGCCGACCGGCTTTTCAAAGGCGAGGTCCTGGGCGCGGCCTTCGAACAGCAGCCGGCTGACCGGGGCGTCGGGATAGGGATGATCGAACAGCACGCTTTCACCGATTTCGATCGCGGTTTTCAGCGTCACGCCATCGGCCGTGTCCCAGCCGGCCAGGGCGAAGGCATGCACAAGCTCCTTTTCGCTGCCGACAAGGCCGACATTGATCGGGTCGCCCGGAATGCCTTGCGGCGTATGCGTCACCATTTCGAAGGCCTGCTTGCGATAGCCGCGGTCGCGAAACGTCCAGAATTCCGGCGCGGCGACATAGGCAAGCGCCAGCCAGGCAGCCACGATAGCCGCCAGCCAGATCGTTGCGCGTCTTCGAAGGCTTTTTCGACCCACCTGCCGCCGCCTGCTTGTGAGGCTCACCTTATGCGGCGTAAACGGGTTTTGGCAAAGAGAGCCGAATACCGTCAGCGGCAGGCGCGGTAGCCGCTCTTGCGGTTCTTGATGTCGAAATGGAAATGGTTGCGGTGGTCGTAATTGTAGCCGGGGCCGAGCACGGTGGTGAAATACTGGCAGCCGTCGGCGCGCACATTGTTGAGGAAGCCGCGGGTGCGGAAGGCGAACAGGCCCGGCTTGCGCACGTCGATGTCGTCGCCATTGTTGAGCTCGATGCTCATGACGTCGAGCGCGTTGCCCTTGCCGTGCTCGGATAAGACACCTTCACCGGCGATGTTGCGGCAGGAATAGCTCGAGCCCTGGTGGATGGTTTTCACGCCCGAGAAATAGCGCCAGCGGGCCGAGGGAACCAGTTCGTTCCTGGTCCAGGCGGCAAAGCTGGCCGCCATGTTGCAGGTCAGCGTCGCCGCCGGTTTCATCTCGATGCCGGCGATGGAAGAGACCTTGACCGGCCAGTCGATGCCGCACTGTCCTTCATGGATCGGCTGGACATCGGTGTAGGCGACGCGAAGGCTCTTCAACTCGCTACGGCAGTCGATTTGGCTGGCCGGCATCTGCTCAGGCTCCGACATCGGCTCGTCCATGCGCGGATAGGCGGCGGTCATGTAGGGGTTGGATGGGACGAGCTTCTGCATGCCCTCATATTGCGGGACGGCCGCAGTCTGCGAGCCGACGTCAACGGCCGGCTGCAAATTCAGCACGCTGCCGGTGTTGCAGGCCGAAACGGCGGCCAGCGCAAGGCCGGAGGCCGCCATCGCCGCGCGTTTCGACTGGCGCAAGGAGGCGAGAAAAACGGCGCGAAATCTGCCGGCCATTGACGGAATCCCGTTGACGGATATCCGGCATTTTAACGATCAAGGGTAAAGGAAAACTCAGCGCATGCGTTCACGCCTGCGGCCGAAATGCGGCAGCCTGCCAGCCTACTGGCAGAAGGTGCCGCCGTGCCGGCGCGGTTCGAGATCGAGGTGGAGATGCAGGGCGTGGTCGACGTCGGCGCCGGGTCCAAGCACGGTCTTGAACGGTCCGCAGGCCGCCTTGCGCACGGCGTTGAGGAATTTGCCGTCCTTCTCGGGCGGCGTTGGACCGACTTCGATCTTCCTGCCGTCCGACAAGGTGAAGCTGGCGATGTCGAGGGCGTTGCCGAAGGCGTGTTCCGACAGTTTGCGCGTGCCGTGGCGCGGGCGGCAGACAAAGGCCGATGCCTGGTTGATTGATTTCAGGTTGGCGCCGAATTCGTCCTTTGCCGCCGGCTGGATGACATTGGCGGCAAAGCGGGCAGCCGCCTCGGCCATTGGGCAGTTGAGTTCGGTCGCGGGCCCGATGGCGATGGATTTGCCGAGTGATTTCAGCATGATCGGATAAGGGATCGAGCAGCCGATATCGGGATTGCTTTCAGCCTGGTGTCCTTCGAATTCGACGCCCAGAGCCCTCAATCGTTCGCGGCAGGCAACTTCCTCCGCCGGCATTTTCGCGTCGGGCAGATCGGCCGAGCGGGGGTCGGGGAGCATCTTCTTGTCGTCGGCATCCGCCGGTTTTTCGGGCGGCTGCGGGGCGATGACCGGCGGCTCTGCCTCCGGCTTTGTGGCGTCGGGCCTTTCGGTCGGAACCGGCACCACTGCCGGTGGCTCAGGCTCGCTTTCCGTATCGTTTGACTGCTCTGGCGCCGACGGCTTCGGGGTTGACGGTCCGGGCCGCGCCTGTTTTTTGAATCGGGATTTCTCTTGATTGAACCGGTCGTCATTGAACTTGGCAGCGGTCTTTGGACCTTCGGTCTTTTGCTCTTCGGTTTTTGCGGCGTCGGTTTTCTGCGCCTCCGCGGGGCGCGTCTCGGGCACCGGAACATCGCCAGCTGAGGGCTGCGGCTCCGGCGTTTTCGGTTCTGCCTGGCTCGGCGCAATATGCCGCTTGCCGCGCGATTTCAGGCGGTGCTTGCTGCGCGGCTTTGACGGCCGGTCGGCCCGTTGTGTCAGCAGTTGCTCAACCCAGGAAGGCTTGTGAGGCCGTCTATGCTTCGCGTCAGCAGGCGTCGTGAGCAATCCGGCCACCACCATGGCCAGCGCCAACCCGCATATTCTGGAAAAGACAAGCGCCGCCATTGGCCCTAAACGGCGTGGGCTTGCGGAGGTTGCCGGGAAAAGCGCGTGCGCCCGATCACGATCGGTTACCCCGGCGTTACGCGCCGATCGCCTCCAGCCCTTCCTCCAGCCAATCGGCCAAGAGCGGCATGCCGAGCAGATATTTTGCCGTGCGCTTGTTGGCGCGCTCGCGCGCGGCGGTAACCGCATCGGCCCATTCCGCCGCGTCATAGTCGCCGCGGCCGACCCAGGCCAGCGCGATGAGTTCGGCCGCTTCGTCGACATTGAGGTCGTTGATCAGTTCGCGCAGCTCTTCCTCGCTGAGGTTTTCCGAGCTTTCCTCGGCAAGCCCGTCATGGTGGTGATTGTCGCGCGTGTCGCCGTCGAACTCGACCTCATGCTCGGCGCCGTCGGTATAGTCTTCGTTGACGGCCGCGCTCAGACCCTTTGCCTTGAGAATGAACAGCCGCACGGTGTCCGGGCCGATCGATAGCTCCCATTCCCGTTCACGGCGCTGTTGCACTCTCGCGCACTCCCGCTGGTCATTTCGCGGATGATAGCGGATTTGCAGCGCGCGTCACGTCACCTTCGGCCGGCTGGCGTCATGGCTGGCGGAATTTTGACTCGTGCGGCTGTCTTTTGAAGCGGTTTTGGCAAATAGTTTTGCTGGCGGTGGCTTTTCCGGGATGAAATGATGTCGGCCTGGCGTTAGCGTTTCATCATTATCCCTCAAGGAGGCTTCGATGCGCAGACGATTGCTGATTCAAGTTCTAGCTGTTGCCGCCCTGCCGCTGTTTGCGGCGCCCGCATTCACCGCGGGTGAAGGCGGCGGAGGCGGCGACGGCGGGAGCACGAAATGCAAGAAGGGCGAGGTCTGGGACAAGAAGCTCAAGAAGTGCGTCGCGCCGAAGTACGGCATGCTCGACGACGACAACATCTACGAGGCCGGCCACGATCTGGCGATGGCCGGGCGCTATGATGAGGCGATCGCCGTGCTCAGCCTCGCCGAGAACAAGCAGGATCCGCGCATCCTCAACTATCTCGGCTATTCGCACCGTCATTCCGGCCGCGTCACGGTCGGCCTCGGCTACTACGAGGAAGCGCTGCGCATCAATCCCGATTACACGCTGGTACGCGAATATCTCGGCGAGGCGCATCTGCAGATCGGCGACCTCGCCGGCGCGCAGGAGCAGCTGGCCGAAATCGAGAAGCGCACTGGCAAAGGCTCGCGCGAATACGGCATGCTGGCCGAACAGATCTACCATTTCATGAGAAGCTGAACCCCACCCCAACGGCTTCTTTGGGTCGGCTGCGAGCAATCGCAGCCGGCTTTTTGCTGTCGTGGCCGCAACTCAGCGCGCATGCCGTGGCGACAACTGCACAATTGGCTCATGATTTTTCAAAAGTCCGCTTTTTCAGCGTGAAAAGCGCGCGAAGATCGCTATATTAGGGGAAATTGCGGTGAAACGGTTCCGTTAGCCCGAGGCTGCCGGACCCGTTTTCTTTTTGTACCCATCGACAAGGCTTTCCCCGAAACGCGGGGGTGGCGGCAGGAAAGGTCAGGCATCATGAACAAGGTCCCGATGACAGGCGAGGGCTTCGCGTCATTGAAGGAAGAACTGCGTTGGCGCCAGCAGGAAGAGCGGCCGCGCATCATCGAGGCGATCTCCGAAGCGCGCTCGCATGGCGACCTGTCCGAAAATGCCGAATATCATGCCGCCAAGGAGTCGCAGAGCCTTAATGAGGGCCGCGTCAACGAGCTCGAAGATTATATCGCGCGGGCCGAGGTGATCGACGTCACCAAGCTCAGCGGCGATAAGGTCAAGTTCGGCGCCACGGTGGTGCTGGTCGACGAGGACACCGAGGAGAAGAAGACCTACCAGATCGTCGGCGACCAGGAAGCGGACGTGAAGTCGGGCCGTATCTCTATCTCGTCGCCGATCGCGCGCGCGCTCATCGGCAAGGAAGTCGGCGACGCCATCGAGGTCAACGCGCCGGGTGGTGCACGGGGCTACGAGATCGTCCAGGTGCAGTTCATCTAGGACCTCAGATAATTCTGAAAGTTCTAAGCCGGCGCTCGTGATTTGAGCGCCAGCTGCTTTTCAGCTTCCGCCACCACCTCAACCGGCGTCAGGCGCTGCCCTGCGGCGGCAAGCAGCGTTGAGGCATACGCTCCGCGCGGGCCGGTCAAACCGGGTTCCGTCGCCAGGAAAATCGCGATCGTCGGCAGGCCGAAGGCGCTGGCAAGGTGGGTCAGGCCGGTGTCGGCGCCGATGATCAGGCTCGAGCGGCCAAGGATGGCGGCGATCTCAGCCAGCGGCGATTTTGGCACTGCGATGGTTGACGGCACGGCTCTGGCGATCGCCTCGGCCACGGCCTTCTCGCGCTCGTTCGACCAGGTGGTGACCGGCGTGAACTGCCGTTCAGCCAGCAGCCGGGCGGTTTTGATCCAGTCTTCGGCCGGCCATTTCTTGTCCTCGCGGCTGGTGCCGTGCAGCAGGAAGGCGGTTTTGCCATCGATGCCGGCCACGTCGCCCGGAGGCGGCACAATCCCCGATGACAGCGTCGATAGATCGGGCTTGTAGTCGAGCGCCAGCCCGAACAGCCGGCGCGTGCGTTCGATGGCGTGCAGGTCGCGCGGCACAGCGTATTTGCGCTGGTAAAACAACGTTGCCGATGGTTCTCGCGCGCTTGCGCGGTCGAAACCGGCAACCGGCGCGCCGGCCTGGATGGCGACAAAGGCCGACTTCAACAACCCCTGCGCATCGATGATCAGATCGTACTGGCCCGCCTGCAGTTTCCGGCGCAAGCCGGCCATCTCGCGCCATGTACCGCTGTCGAAAAGGTGCTTGCGCCAGCGCCGGATCGCCACCTTGTGGATGGTTCGGATCCCCGGATGCAGCGCAACGATGCCGGCGAAGGCCTCTTCCACGCACCAGTCGAAGGAAATGTCGGGACGCGCGCGCCGCGCATCCTCGATGGCGGGAAAAGTGTGGATGACGTCGCCCATCGACGATGTCTTGACGATCAGCACCTTCATGCGACGGCCGGCATTTCCAGCAAGCGGTCGACCGCCGCAGTTACGCGTTCGACATCGAGTGTTTTCAGGCAGTTGAGATGGCCGAGCGGGCAAACCTTCTGGTGGCAAGGCGAGCAGGACAAATGCAGCCAGATCAGCTCGCGCTGCTCGGCAAGCGGCGGCGTGTTTTCCGGCGAGGTCGAACCGTAGACGGCAACGATCGGCGTGCCGACGGCAGCAGCGACATGCATCAACCCACTGTCGTTGGATACAGCCAACCTGGCAGCGGCGATCAGGTCGATGGCGTCTTCCAGCCGCGTTTTGCCTGCGAGATCGATGACGCCGGGCGCGAGTGCCGCGATCTCGGTGGTGACGTCGCGATCGTTCTTGGAGCCGAACAGCGCGACCTTGAATCCCTTTGCCATTATCTCGCGGGCGAGACCGGCATAGCTTTCGCTCGGCCAGCGCTTGGCCGGGCCGAATTCAGCGCCGGGCATCAGGGCCACGAATTTTCTCGGCTGCAGGCCGAAGCGGGCCAGAAGCTCGTTCTGATTGCCCGCATCGACAGTGAGCCGCGGGGGCCGGAAGTGTCCGCCCTGGGCGAGACCGAAATAGGCCTGCGCAGTGCGCCGTTTGACGGCATCGGGCAGCGGCACGATGTCGGTCAGCAGGCCATAGCGCATTTCGCGCAAATTGCCGAAACGGCGCGGAATGCGCGCAAAGAACGGGATCAGCGCCGACTTCCAGCTTCCCGGCAGGACGTATGCCATGTCGTAGCGGCCGCGCAGCAGGCGGCCGAAGCGGCGGCGAATGGTGAATTCGAGCGCGCCGGCTTTCAGTGGAAAATCGATCTGCTGGCGGATCTCGGGCATGCGCTTGACCAGCGGGGCGGCCCAGGCCGGCGCCAGCACGTCGATGGCGGCGTTGGGATGGAGCTCCTTCAGCGCCGAGAACAGGCACTGCGCCATGACCATGTCGCCCACCCAGCGTGGGCCGATCACGAGGATCGTTGGGCTTTCAGCCATTCGACATAGTCTCTGACGCCGGTTTCCACGCTGCGGAATTGCCCGTTATAGCCGGCTGCGCGCAAGCGGGACATATCAGCCTGCGTAAAACTCTGGTAGCTGCCCTTGAGGTGGTCTGGAAACTCAATGAACTCGATCTCGCCCTTGCCAAGCGTATCGATGACGGTCTCGGCGATGGCGCGAAACGGCTGGGCGCGGCCGGTGCCGCAGTTGAAAATGCCGCTGGCGCCGCGCTTCCACAGCCACAGATTGACGTCGGCGACGTCTCCGACATGGATGAAATCGCGGCTCTGTTCGCCCGGCCCGAAACCGTCATAAGCGCCGAACAGCTTGGGGTTCTCACCGCGCCCGACCTGGTTGAACAGATGGAAGGCGACCGAGGCCATGGCGCCCTTATGTGCCTCGCGCGGCCCGTAGACGTTGAAATAGCGCAGGCCGACGACCTGCGAATGGTCGGTGTCGAACACCGTGCGCCTGACATAGTCGTCGAACAGTTTCTTCGAATAGGCATAGACGTTGAGCGGCCGCTCGAGCGCCGGATCCTCGCGGAACTCTGAGCCGCCGCCATACACGGATGCCGAGGAGGCGTAGAGGAGCGGCACGCGCAGCGACAGGCAGGCATGCAGCAGCCGCTTCGAATAGGCGTAGTTTACCTCCATCATGTATCTACCGTTCCACTCGGTGGTGGTCGAGCAGGCGCCCTGATGGAAAACGGCCTCGATGCGGCCGAGATCGCCGGCCTCGAAGCGCGGCAGGAATTCGTCCTTGTCTAGATAGTCGGCGATCTGCAAGTCGGCCAGATTGGCGATCTTGTGGCCGTCGGTGAGGTCGTCGACGACGAGGATGTCGTCATGGCCTTCGGCGTTGAGTGCGGCGACGATGTTGGAGCCGATCATGCCGGCGCCGCCCGTGACGATGATCATGAAGGCCTCTGGTTGCTTGCGATTCCGGTCCTTATAAGGGAGGCCAGCCGGGCTGTCGATGAAGCAGACGGTTGCGCCGCAGTTGCGCTGCAAAGCTTCCGCTTCACTCGATCCACGCCGCCCTGACATCTTGAGGTGCAAAATGCCGTCGACCGAACTGCTCATTGCGTTTTTCGCCACCACGGCGATCTTCGCCTACATCCCAGGCCCGGCCATGCTCTATGCGGCTGCGCAGACGATGGCGCGTGGGCGCTGGTCGGGGCTGACGGCTGCACTTGGCATACATCTCGGCGGTTATGTCCATGTCTTTGCGGCTGCGGCCGGCCTGTCGGTGCTGTTCCACGCCGTTCCGCCGCTCTATATGGCGGTCAAGCTCATCGGCGCGCTCTATCTGACCTGGCTCGGCGTCGCCCTGTTCCGCAAACGCGGGGAGGGGGATGCGGCATTGCCCGTCATCGAGCGCAAATCGGCGCGCCGCGCGTTTTTCGAGAGCATCACGGTCGAAGTGCTCAATCCGAAGACGGCGATCTTCTTCATGGCGTTCCTGCCGCAGTTCATCGATGCCTCGGCGGGCTTCCCGGTCTGGCTGCAGTTCGTCGTTTTGGGCACCATCGTCAATCTGATGTTTTCTTCCGCCGACATCGTCTGCGTGTTGCTGGCCGGGCTGGTGATCGGCCGGCTCAAGCGCTCCAGCCGGGCGCAGCGCCTGATGCAGCGGGCAGGCGGGGCGGTGCTGGTTGGACTGGGCGTGCATGTCGCCCTGCAGAAGAGCTGACGGCTGCTGCCTGACGTTGCGCTGCGTGGATTTGCGGTATATCGGCTTCGCCATGAACGATCCGGCCCGTAAATTGACAATTTTCAGCGTGATTGAGATCGGCCTTTCCCTCGCATTGCCAGTGACATGATCAAGCACAATCCGCCTTCTCCCGAGCCCCTGCACCGCGCCATTGCCCGCTTTGGCGACGTCGCCGTGCTAGTGGTCGGCGACTTCATCCTCGACCGTTTCGTCAACGGCGTCATCGAACGCATCTCGCCGGAAGCGCCCATCCCGGTGCTGCACGGGCGCGGCGAGACATCGACGATGGGCGGCGCCGGCAATGTCGTCGCCAACATCGTCTCGCTGGGCGCCAATGCCATCCCGGTCTCGGTGATCGGTACCGATGTGGCCGGTGACAATCTGGTGCGCATGCTTGGCGAGCTCGGCGCCGACACGGCAGGCATGGCGCAGGAGCGCGGCCGCATGACGTCGTCGAAGAGCCGCTTCAGCGCGCTCAACCAGCAGGTGCTGCGCTTCGACGAGGAAGAGATCAAGCCGCTCGACGACAAGGAGCGGGCAGGCTTGGTCCGGCATTTTCGCGACGCACTCTCTCGCGCCGATATCGTCATCCTGTCCGATTACGGCAAAGGCATCTTGCTCGATGGCGTCGCCGCCGAACTGATCGCCATCTGCCGCGAGGCGGGAAAACCGGTGCTGGTCGACCCCAAAGGACGCGACTATGCGCGCTATGCGGGGGCAACCGCCATCACCCCCAACCGCAAGGAGCTTGGCGAAGCCGTGGGTCATCCGGTTTTCGCCGATGACGAGATTGTCGAGGCAGCACGCGAATTGATTGCGGCGCATGGCTTCGACTTCGTCGTCGCCACCCGCAGCGAAAAGGGCATGAGCGTCGTCGGCCACGATGAGGCGCGCCACATTGCCACGCAGGCGCGCGAAGTGTTCGATGTGTCGGGCGCCGGCGACACCGTCATTGCGAGTTTCGCGCTGGCTCTGGCCGCGGGTGCTGATCGCGTCATGGCCGCTTCGATCGCAAATGCTGCCGGCGGCGTGGTGGTGGGCAAGCGCGGCACGGCGCGGCTCACCGTCGAGGAACTCACCGGCGCGCTGTTCCGCTCGCACGGCCCGACCGCGCACAAGGATGCCATCCTCGATGCCGCATCGGCAGCACGCATGGTTGCGGCGTGGAAGGATGAGGGCCTCAGCGTCGGCTTCACCAATGGCTGTTTCGATATCCTGCATGCCGGCCATGTCAGCCTGCTGCACGCGGCGCGCAGCCAGTGCGACCGGCTGGTGCTCGGCCTCAACAGCGATGCCTCGGTGCGCAGGCTGAAAGGACCGGGCCGTCCGGTCAACGACCAGCATGACCGCGCCTGCGTGCTCGCTGCCCTGGCGTCGGTCGATGCCGTGGTCGTCTTCGACGAGGACACGCCGCTGGCGCTGATCGAGGCGCTGCTGCCCGACATTCTGGTCAAGGGCGCCGACTACACCGTCGAAACCGTTGTCGGGGCCGATGTGGTGCAGAAGGCGGGCGGACGTGTCGTGCTGGTCGATCTCGTCGCCGGCAAGAGCACCACCGGCACGATCGGCAAACTGCGCGCCGACACCACAAACTGAGGGATTTCATGTCCGGACTGAACGATTACTTGGTCCGCTCGGCGGCTGCCATCACCGCCACGGTCGAGCGTGACCTGACCGACGAGATGGAGCGCGCGGTGAGCGCTGTCGTGTCGGCGCTTTCGTCGGGCAAAGCGCTGCTCATCGCTGGCAATGGCGGCTCGGCCAGCGACGCCATCCACATCGCCGGTGAACTGGTCGGCCGCTTCCTGAAGGAGCGCAAGGCCTACAATGTCATTGCGCTGCCGGCCAATGCGGCGGTGCTGACCGCCTGGGGCAACGACTACGGCTTCGACACCGTGTTTTCGCGCCAGGTCGAGGCGCACGGCGCGCCCGGCGGCGTACTGCTCGCCATTTCGACCAGCGGCAATTCGCCGAGCATCCTCGCCGCCGCCGAGCAGGCGCGGATGATGGGCATGACGGTGATCAGCCTGACCGGCGACACCGGCGGCAAGCTCAAGCCGCTCACCGACATCCTGCTCAACGTGCCCTCGACCTCGACGCCGATCATCCAGCAGGGGCATCTCTGCCTCTACCACTATCTCTGCGAAGTGGTGGAAGCGCGCCTCAGCAATGGCTGACACCGGCGCCTCCGGTCCATACCCGCTGGCGGAGCCCGGCCTATGGGTCGAGCGAGTTGGCCGGCGGCTGTTTGTCGTCGGCGCTCCGGCGCTGTTTCTCGACCGCGACGGCACCATCAACGTGGATACCGGCTATCCCGACGACCCCGCCGACATCGTCTTACGGCCGGAAATGCTGCCAGTAATCCGAACTGCCAATATCGTCGGCCTTCCTGCGGTCATAGTGTCCAACCAGTCGGGCATTGCGCGCGGCTACTTCGGCTGGCCTGAATTCGCCGCCGTGAATGCCCGGCTGCTGGCACTTCTCGAAGCCGAGCAATGCCGTATCGATATGGTCCTTGCCTGTGCCTATCATTCGAGTGGCACGGGTGAACTGGCGATAGGCGATCATCCGATGCGCAAGCCCAATCCAGGTATGCTTTTGCGTGCTCGTGATCTGCTGGGCGTGGACGTCGGTCGATCGATCATCGTTGGCGACAAGGCTGACGATATGGAAGCCGGTCGACGGGCCGGGCTGGTAGAAGGCTGGCTGGTCGGCGGCAGGCTCAACAAAAGGGCGCCCGACGGTAGTTTCACGACGCGCAAGCTGATGACGGGCAATGATTACCGCAGATTGTGCGACGTAGTCGCAGGGTTGGGCGTGGCTTAGAACGCCACCAGCCCCTCGTCCTTGACGCGGCGGATGGTGAGTGCGGTGCGCACCGTGTCGACATTGGGCGCCGAGGCCAGCTCTTCGATGACGAAGGTCTGGAAGGTGCCGAGGTCGCTCGCCACGCAATGCAGCAGGAAGTCGGATTCGCCCGACACCATCCACGCGTCGCGCACGATCGGCCAGCCGCGGGTGCGCTCGGCGAATGTCTTGAGCTCGGCATCGGCCTGGTGATGCAGGCCGATCAGGCAGAAGGCGACGACGTCCATGCCGAGCGCCGGCGCGTTGAGCAAAGCGCGATAGCCTCTGATGATGCCGGTTTCCTCCAGCCGCCGGACGCGGCGCAGGCAGGGCGGCGCCGAAATGCCGACCCGGCTCGACAGTTCGACATTGGTCATGCGCCCGTCGGCCTGCAACTCGCGCAGAATCTTCCAGTCGATGGCGTCGAGGTCGGCTTTGAGCGGCATGGCTGTCTCAGCTTGAGCGCAAGAATCTTTCGCGATCTCGTCATTAAACGACTTTTGTGTCGATGCCAGCCCTTGGTCGGGCGATTTTAAGGCGGTAACGAAAGCGGCGACCCACGCGAAATAAGCCTGTGGGCCGAAGCTTTCCGGGGACGACGGCCTGTTCGTCTTGCTGGCGTGGTTGGCAACCCTTACATTACCGGCACCGTTTCACGTCTTTTTCCAAGGCACACTCGATTGTCTGCCCCGCAGAGGCTTTAGATGACCACCAAGCACGCGCCTGTCCTCATCATCGGTTCCGGCCCCGCCGGCTATACGGCGGCGGTCTACGCCGCGCGCGCCATGCTGAAGCCGATGCTGGTCGCCGGCCTGCAGCAGGGCGGCCAGCTGATGATCACCACCGATGTCGAAAACTATCCCGGCTTCGCCGATCCGATCCAAGGTCCGTGGCTGATGGAGCAGATGCTGAAGCAGGCCGAGCATGTCGGTACCGACATCATTAACGACATCATCACCGAGGTCGATCTCAATGTGCGGCCGTTCCGCGCCAAGGGCGATTCCGGCACCACCTACACGGCGGACGCGCTGATCATCGCGACCGGCGCGCAGGCGAAATGGTTGGGCATTCCGACCGAACAGACCTTCATGGGCTTTGGCGTGTCGGCCTGCGCCACCTGCGACGGCTTCTTCTATCGCGGCAAGGATGTCGCGGTGATTGGCGGCGGCAATTCGGCGGTGGAGGAGGCGCTCTACCTCTCCAATCTGGCAAAAAGCGTGACGGTCATCCATCGGCGCAACGATTTCCGAGCCGAGCGCATCCTGCGTGAGCGGCTGCTGAAGAAGGACAATGTCCGCGTCATCTGGGACACGATCGTAGACGAGATCACAGGCCGGCCCGGCAAGACGCCGCTGCCGCCTTCGGTCGAAGGGCTGAAGCTCAAAAATGCAGTGACCGGCGAGATCAGCCATCTCAAGGTCGACGGCGTGTTCGTGGCGATAGGCCATGCGCCGGCGGTCGAGCTGTTTGCCGGCAAGCTGAAGCAGAAGCCGAACGGCTATCTGTGGACGGCGCCGAATTCGACCCGCACCGACGTGCCCGGTGTGTTCGCCGCCGGCGATGTGACCGACGACATCTACCGCCAGGCGGTGACCGCCGCCGGGCTCGGCTGCATGGCCGCGCTCGAGGCGGAAAAGTACCTGGCCGGCATCGAGGTGCACCGAGAAGCGGCGGAATAAAATCTATCAAGACGGCAGAGCAAGCCGTTCAAAAGCCTGATTTTTCATTCAGACGCCAAAAACAGAACGAGGGGAACTCAATGGCGTTGGACTGGGACAAGCTTCGCGTGTTTCACGCTGCGGCGGAGGCTGGGTCTTTCACCCATGCCGCCGAGACATTGCATCTGTCGCAATCGGCGATTTCACGCCAGGTCAGTGCGCTCGAACATGATGTCGGTGTGCCGCTGTTCAACCGCCATGCCCGCGGCCTGGTGCTGACCGAGCAGGGCGAGATGCTGTTCCGCACTGCGCATGACGTGCTGATGAAGCTCGAGACCATCAAGTCGCGGCTGACCGAGGCCAAGGACCGGCCGTCCGGCGTGCTCAGGGTGACGACCACTGTCGGGCTTGGCGCCGGCTGGCTGACCGAGCGGGTGCAGGAATTCATTGAACTCTATCCCGAAATCAGCCTGCAGTTGATCCTCGCCAATGAGGAGCTCGACCTCACCATGCGCCAGGCCGATTGCGCGATCCGGTTGCGCCAGCCGCAGCAGCCCGATCTGATCCAGCGCCGCCTGTTCACCGTGCATTTCCACCTCTACGCCTCCCCGGCCTATGTCGGCAAACACGGCAGGCCGACCTCGGTCGCCGATCTGAAGAACCATCGAATCGTCACCTTCGGCGTGCCGGTGCCGTCGCATCTGTCGGAACTGAACTGGCTGGAGACGATCGGCGATTTCGAAGGCGGGCAAAGGGTTCCGACACTGCAGATCAACGACATCTTGTCGATCAAGCGCGCCGTGCAGGGCGGCGCCGGCATCGCCATGCTGCCCGATTATGTGATCTCCAAGGACTCCGATCTGGTGCAGCTTTTGCCAGAGACCGAGGTGCCGTCCTTCGACACCTATTTCGCCTATCCCGATGCGATGAAGAACCAGGCCAAGCTGCATGTGTTCCGCGATTTCATCATCGCGAAAGCACGCAGCTGGTCGTTCTAGGGGCACGTCGATATTCAGGTGAGGCCGGCCTGCGAATGATGGCTTCCTGCGCTTCCGGTGCTCACGTACTTGAGTACGCTCCGCTCCGGTTCCCGGATGCCACCATTCTCGGCTCAGCCTGACCTGAAACTCAACATGCCCCTTGGCGCTCAATTATCCCCGCCACGGCGTCAGCCGCGGCAGCCAGCCGGGGACGTTGCGGCGGTAGGTCTCGTATTCGGCGCCGTAGCGGCTGGCGAGCGTCGGCTCTTCGTAGAACTTGACGAAGGAGCTCATGACGACCGCGCCGATAGCGGCATAGGCAACGACGGGCCAGCTCGAAAACATTAGCGCCTGGCCGACGATGATCGACAGCACGGCGACATACATCGGGTTGCGTACATGGCGGTAGGCGCCGCCGATCACCAGCTTTTCCGTGGGCGCGACAGGTGCCGGCGTGCCAAGCCCTTCGAGCGCGAATCGGGCGAAGGAATGGATGAGCAGGGCGATGGCCGCGACGATTAGGATTCCGCCAACAGGGACGAAGCCGGGTACCGTCGACAGCGGCAGACGGTAGTGGTCCGCCAGCAGCCAGGGCACCACACCGGCGACGACGCAAGGCGCTGCGATGAAGAAGACCGCGCTGCCGGCGATCGCCTGCGGTGTCCGCATTTCTGGTCTCCTTTGCCGTGGCCGGGCGTTCCGATTCTGACCGGTGCCGCAAAAATAAACGCGCTCTGCCTGATTCCGTGTCATTTGGCATTTCTGCATTTCGGCGCGAAAATCAGGGCCATGATGGTTTTGTGACGGCAATAGGCCGGTCGCACAGGCCATTTGAAGTCTTTTTCTGGTCCTATCGGCCTCTGAAATGGGTTAGACCACAGCCTGCGCCTTTTTGCATGCGTGTGTTGCAAAATAGATGCTTGTTTCTTGGGCATGATCAGCACATATATAGATCATCTCCTGGGCGCGTTCTCCTCCCATTAGCGCCCTCGAGTGTTCCCCTCTGGAGGTTAGCCTTAGCAGGCACTTCCAATCAAACTCAGCCGGATCTTCGTTGATCCGGCTTTTTTGTTTTAAGGGCCTGCCGCAGCCGGCGAAAAAACCGATCAGAATTGCCGCGTAACAGTGACATGTAACCTCGGGTAACCTGTCGCAGGCGCGATTCATCGTTTAAGTAGATTATAGGACGCGGTGTGGTTCGTCCGGGAGATGGGGGCATCACTCGGAAGATCCGGGCTCAGGCGGCTACCGCGTCCGAACCTATTCTTCTGCCAGTGCCGTATGGCGCGGCGGATACATGCGGCGGACCTGCCGTTTTCCTCCCAAGAAGACGGTCCGCACAAAAAACGGCGTCGGGATCATCCGGACGCCGTTTTTTGTGCGGATCAGACGCGGCCTTCAGAGCAGTTCACCGTTTCACTGAAACGCTGAACCGCTCTAGCTCATTGTTCTACGCGGCCTTGCCGTTGGCGTTCATCGCCTCGTCGGCCAGCCGTCCCGTAAGCTCCGCCATGTGATCGAAGGCACAGCGATAGCTGGCGACGCCGGCGGTTGCCGAGCGCAGTTCGATGATCAGATCGCCGATCTCGGCTTGCGGCATGGTCGCCTCGACGACATCCCATCCCGGCCAGTCAGGCCGCGCGTCGTAGCCGAGGATCTGGCCGCGCCTTTGCGGGATCAGCGCAATGATCTTCGACGTGGCTTCGGACGGGGTGACGATCTCGACCTTCATTACCGGCTCGAGCAGCACAGGCGAACAGGCCGCCATGCCTTCCTTCATCGCCAGCTTGGCCGCCATCTGGAAGGCCATGTCGGAGGAATCGACGGCATGGTAGGAGCCGTCGGAGAGGTTGACAGCGACATCGACGACAGGGAAGCCGAGCGGGCCGGATTTGAGATAGTCGCGCACGCCGGTCTCGACCGACTGAATATAGGTCTTGGGCACGACGCCGCCGGTTATGGTGTCCGAGAACTGGAAGCCGGAGCCGCGCGGCAGCGGCTTGATCTCGATCACCACATCGCCGAACTGGCCATGGCCGCCGGACTGCTTCTTGTGACGGCCGCGCTGCTGCACCGTCTTGCGGATGGTCTCGCGGTAGGGGACGGCAGGGGCATGGCCTTCGACCGGGATCTGGTTCTTGCCTTCCAGCCGCTCGCGCACGACCCGCAGATGCATCTCGCCGTGGCCTGACAGCACGGTCTCTGCCGAGTCCTGGTTGTGGCGCAGGCTGAGCGAGGGATCTTCCTCGGCCAGACGCTGGATGGCCGCCGACATCTTGACCTCGTCCTTGCGCTCCTTCGGCCGCAGGGCGAAAGCAAAGACGGGTTGCGGCGCTGCGAGCGTGACCAGCGGCTTGATGCCCCCCTTGGTGGAGCTCAACGTCTGGCCGGTCTTGACCTCGTCCAGCTTGCCCACGGCCACCGTGTCGCCGGCCTTGGCCGACGTGAGCTTGGACTGGTCCTTGCCGAGCATCTTGTAGATGCCGGAGACCTTCGCCGTCTCGCCGTTCGACAAATAAAGCTCGGCGGCATCGGCGATCTGGCCGGAGAGCACGCGCGACACCGACAGCTTGCCGCCATGCGCGGTGTGGATGGTCTTCATCACCTGGACGACGGTCTGATTGCCGTCGGGGACACCGAGCCGTTTTCGGGTGGCCTCGACATCCGGTGCGTCATGGCGGATCGCCTTCAACAGGCGCAGCACGCCATTGCCCTTTTCAGCGGTGCCGATCAGCACCGGGGTTATGGCGCCGGCGCGCAGGTCGGCGGAGAGATCGTCGAACACCGCGTCTTTCGGCGGCTCGATCTCCTCCAGTAACTGCTCCATCAACTGATCGTCATGATCGGCAAGGGTCTCCAGCATGGAGAAGCGGGCTTCCAGTTCGCGCGCCTTTTCGTCGCCCGGTATTTCGGCGACCTGGCTTTCGGCATATTCGCGGTAGATGTAGGCGCGCTCCAGCGCCAGGTCGATCGAACCGATGACCACGTTGTCCTTGCGCAGCGGAATCTGGCGCAGCAGCAGTGGCGCCGCGCTCGTCGGCTGCAGCATCTTCAGCGTGTCGCGCACGCCGGCGATCGCCTTGTCGACCTTGTTGAGGAACAGGATGCGCGGCACGCCGAGATCGTCGAGCTTGCGCATGATGAGTTGCAAGGCGGGGATCTTCTTCTCATCGGCCTCGGCGACGACCACGGCGATGTCGCAGGCGGCCAGCACCGGTTCGGCCTCGAAGGAGAATTCGATCGATCCGGGACAGTCGACGAAGGTGAGTTGCTCGCCCATGAATTCGGTGGTGGCAAAGGTCGCCTCGACGCTCATGGCGTGCGCCCGAGCCTCGGGCGAATGATCGGAAACGGTGCTTCCCGATGAAACGGGATTTTGGCGGGGTATGGCGCCTGTACGGGCGAGGATGGCTTCGAGAAGTGTCGTCTTACCGCTTGCAAAGGGACCGACTATGGCAATGCATTTCGGTCCCGTGCGTCGTCCTCCGGCGCGAGTACCCATGGCTGACCTCCACTCAGGCGTTTGCCCTTGGGTTGCGATCAGCAAAAGTGGAAACGGTTTTGCGCCGATCGCACCCTGTCGTGAGCGGCGGCCGGCCTGTTCGACCGTCGCGGGCGGGTTATTTTCGTTTAGCCTCCTGCCCAAACCCATCGTCCCACGGGTTAGCCGGCAGGGCAAGGAAAATAGAAATGCGCGGCAGTCAGGCGGACAAGCGAAAACCGGGATCAGAACCGTCGGGAGATTTTCAGCGGGCCTGGGTGCGGCTCGCCGGCCTGGCTGCGCTCTGCTTCACCACTGTCTCGGCAAAGCGCGACAGAAGCGGGTTGAACCGCTCCGGCTGTTCCCAGAAAGGTGCATGGCCGGCGTCCGGGATGACATGGCACTGCTCCCATAGCGAGGCGTAGGCCACCGTCTCGAAGTAGCTCAGCCGCACCAGCGGGTCATGCTCGCCATTGATCACCGCGACGGGAAATGAGGCGTGTTCGACCACCTGTTTCTGGTCGGCGCCCTTGCCGGCAAACATGCTGCGCGCCACGCCTGCGCGAAGCCTGCCGTCGGTGCGCCTTATGGCTTCGCGGAAAGACGGACTTGCGGTGTCGCCGAAGCAAAGCGCCTCAAAGCGCTCGATGTCGCGTTCCGAGTAGACCTTCTTGGAGGTGAGCAGCATGTCCCAGTTTGCGTGAAAGCCGCGCAGCATGCCGAGCGGTCCTCTCGACACCGGCGGTGCTCCGGTCAGCACCAGGCCGCCGACAGCATGATGGAAGCTGGCAAGCTCGATCGCCACATGGCCGCCGAGAGACCAGCCGAAGATGATGGCACGGTCAACGCCCAGCAAATCGAGAAGGCGGGCCGTCGTCTGCGCGAGACCGGTAATCGAATAGGCGGTTGCCGGGTCGCGGGCATCGGAGGACTCGCCATGGCCGGGAAGGTCGAAGGCGATCAGCCGGTGGGCATCGGCGAGCGGACTGTCGAACTGACGGGCAAACACAGCGCGCGAACTGCCCGAGCCATGGATCATGACGATGGGCATGCCGGATCCCGACGACTGGCTGAGGCGCAAATCGGCCTGCGGCGTGCGGATGGTGCGGTCAGTGACGCTCATGCTGGATTAGACCTTCAGATTTGCCTGAAGGCCAACATCGCATGGGGGGCTCTATATGTTCTTTAAACATGTGGTTAAGAAAGGATTGCTAGAAATCGACCGCCGGCTTGACTGCCGGGTCCAGGGCAACCACCGCGGAATCTCGACAATGGAACCAGTCCTCGATCTTCTTGTCTCGATCTGCAGCATCGCGACGGTCGGCCAGTATGTCTGGTCGATGCGGGCGCATTTCCAATCGCCGGCCATGTCTCCAGGCGCCATGATGATATCGGCGGCTGTGATCGCCACGGCGCTGTTCTTTCTCACCATACTGTGGATCCAATCGCAGCCGGTTTCGGCAAAGCTCATCGGGCTCGCCGTCGAATTGGCAAGCTCTGCCCTGTTCTGGTGGGCTATTGTCACGTCGCGCAAGGCGCGTCTGCGCTTCGCTTTTGCGCCCGACGATCCGCACAGCCTGCTGACCGACGGCCCCTATGGCTATGTCCGCCATCCGTTCTACACGTCCTACATCATCTTCTGGATCGGATGGGGGATCGCGACCTGGTCGATCTGGGCGATTGTGCCGGTCGCCGGGCTCGCCATCCTCTATGTGTTTGCCGCGCTCGGCGAAGAGAAGAAGTTTTCGCGCACGCCGCTGGCCGGCGACTATCAGGCCTATCGCGGTCGCGCCGGTCTGTTCTGGCCGCGGCTGGGGTGGTAGGCAGCAGGGGTAAGGTTTGCCGGATTGAGGATCGCCAGATGAAGATCATTGCCTGCGGCAGCGTGCCGACCATCATCGCCCCCGACAAGTATTTCACCGGCCGCGTGTTGCAGACGCCGATCATCGAGAAGGAAGCGCCGGCGCGGCTGCGCGCCACGCTGGTCAGCTTCGAGCCCGGCGCGCGCACCCACTGGCACACGCATCCGCTCGGCCAGACACTCTATGTCACTGCGGGCGCCGGACTTGCGCAGACATGGGGCGGGCCGATCCAGGAGATCAAGGCAGGCGACACCATCTCGTTCGAGCCCGGTGAGAAGCACTGGCACGGCGCAGGTCCGAAAACGACGATGACCCATGTCGCCATGCAGGAGGCGCTGGACGGCGTCCATGCCGATTGGATGGAAGCGGTAACCTCTGAACAATATGGCGGCTGAACGCTTGGCCGGCGAAACCGGCATGCACGAACCCTTCGCCACCGTCCATGCCGGAGCAAGAGGCATGAAGCGCCAACACAAAACCCGGCGGCGACGCGGGGTTTTCTGTGAGCACGGACAGGATCAGGTCAGCGATGCGGTGAAGCGCTGGATGCGCGTGCAGGCTTCCTCCAGCAGCGTCTCCGACGTCGCGTAGGAGATGCGGAAGTTCGGGCCGAGGCCGAAGGCCGAGCCGAACACCACCGCGACACCCTCGGCCTCGAGAAGTTCCGAGCAAAAAGCCTCGTCGGTGTCGATGACCTTGCCGGCCTTGGTCTTCTTGCCGATCAGCTGGGCGCAGGACGGATAGACATAGAAAGCGCCTTCCGGCGAGGGGCAGGTGATGCCGCGGGCCTGGTTGAGCATCGACACGACGAGGTCGCGCCTCCCTTGAAAGATCGCCTTGTTCCTGGCGACAAAATCCTGCGGGCCATTGAGCGCCTCGACGGAAGCCCATTGCGCGATGGTGCAGGCGCCGGACGTCTGCTGGCCCTGGATCATGTCCATCGCCTTGATCAGCTGCACTGGACCCGCCGCATAGCCGATGCGCCAGCCGGTCATGGCATAGGCTTTCGACACGCCGTTCATGGTCAGCGTGCGCTCGTAAAGCGTCGGCTCGACCTCTGCGATGGTCTTGAAGACGAAGTCGCCATAGGTCAGGTGCTCGTACATGTCGTCGGTCAGCGTCCAGACATGCGGGTGCTTCAAGAGCACATCGGCCAGCGCGCGCAGTTCCGCTTCCGTATAGGCGGCGCCCGACGGGTTAGACGGCGAGTTCATCAGCAGCCATTTGGTCTTCGGCGTGATCGCCTTCTCCAGCACTGCGGGAGTCAATTTGAAACCATTCTCGATCGAGGTGTCGGCAAACACCGAGGTGCCGCCACAGATCGCCACCATTTCGGGATAGCTGACCCAGTAGGGGCGGGGGATGATGACCTCGTCGCCGGGGTTCAGCGTCGCCATGAAAGCGTTGAACAGGATCTGCTTGCCGCCAGTGCCGACAATGGTCTGCTCGGGTTTGTAATCGAGATTGTTCTCGCGCTTGAACTTTTTGGCGATCGCCTCGCGCAGCGGCACGATGCCCGAAACCGGCGGGTATTTGGTCTCGCCACGGCGGATCGCCTCGATCGCCGCATTCTTGATGTTGTCGGGCGTATCGAAATCCGGTTCGCCAGCGCCGAGGCCGATAATGTCACGGCCGGCATTTTTCAGCTCGCGGGCTTTCTGCGTCACCGCGATGGTGGCGGAAGGCTTCACGCGGGAAAGGGCGTCGGCAAGAAAGGCCATGACCAAATATCTCCAGAGGGGTCGGCGCAGCCGGGAACAGCTGCGGCGCTTCTCATGTCGCATCAATCCGGCAAGTGCAAGCATTGTCGGATGAGCCAGGGGTCAAGGACCTGTGAAGATCGGCTTTTGGAACACTGCGTATTCCGGGTTTCGTCCGCGCTTGGGACCTTGCAATCCATGCGGCGTATCCGCGGCAAGAATAAATTCATCAACGGCCGCTAAAACCTTTGACGGCAGGATCGCCAGCAATTTCGCCTGTCTCGCGGAGCGAGGGACCCTTGTCGCGCAGCATCGGGCTTGCCCACATTATCCATAACGATGACGGCACCTCGTCAGGTGTCTGGGGTATCTATACGCTGCAAAGCGCCTTCCAGCCGATCTTCGCCTTCAAAGAGGGGAAATTGTCGGTGGTGGCGTTCGAGGGGCTGATCCGGCCGTTCCGCGACGGCGAGCCGCAATCGCCGATGAATTTCTTCTCGACCTGTCCGGCCGGCGACCGCCTGCATATCGAGGCGCTGACGCGCACGCTGCATTTGCTCAACGCCGGCGCCTGCCTGCCGCAAGAGGCCTCGATCTTCATCAATTTCGACCCGTCGGTGTTCACCGAGCGCTCCATCGCCGACAACGCGCTGCGCGACATGCGCCTGGTGCTGTACGAGGCTGGGATCGATCCGCGCCGCATCGTGTGCGAGGTGACCGAGCAGAAGTCGGCGTCGCAGGAAACGCTTTACAGCTTCGTCGAGGCGCTGCGGGCCAATGGCTTCCGCATTGCCGTCGACGACTATGGCGCCGATGAATCGGACATCCACCGCATCAAGGAACTCAAGCCGGATATCGTCAAATTCGATGCGCACTGGATCACGCAGCTGATGGAGTCCGGCGCCGGCTTTGCGTTGTTGACCACCATGGTGACGAACTTCGAACAGCAAGGCATCCGCACCGTTTTCGAGGGCATCGAGGAGGGTTGGCAGCTTGAACTGGCCGAGAAATCGGGCGCCTCGATGGTGCAGGGTTTCGTGCTGGCAAAGCCGGAACTGGCGCCGACCAGTTTTCGCGTTTTCGGCATGGATGCGCAGGCACCTGTCGCGGCGGCCGAGCCAGTCAAGGAGCCTGCCGGCCGAACCGCTTCAGCGCGGCCGGCCAGGGTGTTCGGGCGCAGGACCGGGCCATGACCGGGCAGCGCGAGCGGCGGCGCGATGTCGGCGATGCGATCTTCGCCGACGAGGTCGGCATCGAATACGGCATCTATGGCGCGTTTCGGCTGAAGACCGCCTACCAGCCGATCTTTGCGCCACGCGGCGGCGCACTGGCCGCGGTCGCGGTAGAGGCACTGATCGAACCGCACCGCGCGGCCATGCCGGTTGCGCCGGCCGTGTTCTTCGACAGCGTCGCGGCGGGCGACCGGCTGTTTGTCGAGACGATGTGCCGGATGCTGCATCTGAAAAATTTCCGCAACATCGGCGTCGACGGGCTCGATCTGTTCTTCAACTACAACCCGATGATCAACGATCATCTCGGGCGGGCGTTGGCCGAGATCCGGCTGATGACCCGGCATCTCGGCGATCTCGACTTGCATGCCGGCATGCTGGTCTGCGAAATCACCGAGCAGGCCGCCGACGATCATGTGCTGGCCCCGCTGGTGCGCGAGATGCGTCGCGACGGCGTTCGCATCGCCATCGACGATTTCGGTACTGGCCATTCGACCGCGGAGCGGATGAACCTGCTTCAACCGGATATCGTCAAGATCGACGGCGGCTGGTTCGCCGAATTCTGCCGCCACACTGCCGCCGAGCGCTTCTTCCGGCCGCTGGTCTCGTCGCTGCACGACCGTGGCGCGAGAGTGCTGGTCGAAGGCATCGAGCAACCCGTGCACCTGCGCGTCGCGCTGGATGGCGGTGCCGACCTGCTGCAGGGGTTCCATCTCGGCCGACCAGCGCTCGCCGGTACGCTCTTCAACCAGCAGCCGCTGTCGATCGAAGCGCTGCTGGGCGCTGACAACAAGGTTGTGCCGTTGCATCTGCGGCGCTGATGTTCGTCCTTCTCCCCGTTCAACGGGGAGAAGGACGCTGAACCCCAGACAAACAAAAAGGCGGGATAAATCCCGCCTTCCCATTTTCGGTAGCCTGATCGGGAGCTTTAAGTCCGGGCTGGCAGCTATCTGCTGATCCAGCTTGTCGGGTCTTTCCACTCCAGCGCGCTTCTCGCGCGACTGTCAGTACATCCGTGACTTGCCGCGCGCCCCGAACTCTCGTCCGGCGCGCGCTATCGCAAAATCAGGCTGCCTTGCTCAGAGAACCAGCGGACGACTTGCCTGTGCGGCGGTCCTGCTCGATCTCGAAGTTGATCTTCTGGCCTTCGACCAGGGTCGACAGTCCAGCGCGCTCGACAGCGGAGATGTGGACGAAAACGTCCGCGCCGCCCGAATCAGGCTGAATGAAGCCGAAGCCCTTGGTGGCATTGAACCACTTGACCGTACCAGTTGCCATATGAATAGTCCTCGCATTTGCTTTGGTTTGACCGAACCGAGGTTCAGCCGGTGTGTATCGAGATTTTGGAGATAGACGTCAGCAAACGCGAAGATCGCGAGGCCCGGATCGATCGGCCGAAATATCAATGGAACTGATATAGGCAGGTTTTGCACCAAAAACAAGACGGCTCGAAAAAAGGCGCCATCGTGGCGCCGCCCAAAGGCCGCCTCAATCGCATGAAAGCGTTGAGCAATCGGGAAGATCGGAGCGCCCCACGGCGTTAGTCCGGTTTTGGGAGGCAAGCATGAAAACCGTCGGGAAAACCATTCTGCTGGCTGTCTGCCTGACGCTGGCGGCCGCCGAAGCGCAGGCGATCTCGCGCTACGATCCCACCCGTATGAGTTGCGACAGGGTGCAGGGCACGATCGCCCGCCAGGGCGCGGTGATCCTGCGCTACCAGTCGAAACGTGTGCCGGGGCTGCCACTCTTCGACCGCTATGTGCAGAGCCAGCAGTTCTGCAACATCGGCGAGGTCAGGAAACGCGCCTACGTGCCGAGCGCCGACGCGGATTCCTGCCCGGTCTATTTGTGCAAGCGGATCGAGAACGATCATTTCCACCGGCGGTTCCTGCGCCGGCATTAAAGCGCGTCGCGCTTCAGACTTTTGTTTTGATGCATGTCGTTCTCCCAAAACCGCTGCACACTTTTGGGCGACATGCATCAGATCGCGTGGGGTTCTGAATTTCAGAACCCGAACGAGACCTGCGCCGGCGGCGGCGGGCCGACGCGCACGCCTTCCATGGCCAGCATCTTTTCCTTGGTGGCCGAGCCGCCGGGCGCCGAGAAGCCGCCGATCTTGCCGCCCGCGGCCAGAATGCGGTGGCAGGGGATGACCAGTGGTACGGGGTTGGCGCCAAGCGCGGCGCCGGTTTCGCGCGGCAGGCCGGGCTGGCCGGCGCGTTTGGCCAGTTCGCCATAGGTGGTTGTTTCGCCATAGCCGAGCTTTCGCGCCGCGTCGTAGATGGCGAGGCGGAAGTCGTCGACGCCGTCCAAATCGACCGGCACACCGGAGAAATCGACGTCCTCGCCTGAGGCATAGGCCTTGATCGAGGCGATCAACTCGACGACCCATTGCGGCTGCCCAATGTTGGCGGTCGTATTGCCTGAAACACCGGCATGCCGCATCAGCCGGCGCTCTACCGCCTCACGGCTCTTTTCGGGCAGGCAGAGCCGGATCAGGCCCTTTTCGCTCCAGGCGATGCCCATGAAGCCGATCACTGTTTCTAACACTGCGTGACCGGCTGTGATCGAAGATGTCGTTTCCATGATGCACTCCTTTCCGCAAAGTAGCGAAAACCGGCATACCGACCGGTACATATGCAGAACAATATGGCATCTGGACCTCGCTCTCGCCACCCGAAAACCAACAGATGGCCCCGATTGCCCACCAGGAATCGCTGGTGTAAGGACTTCTTAACAACCCGACAAACCGGACCCGCGCGGCTTGCCAGCAAAATTAAACCTTATTGCGATCTGCGTGATCGTCGGTGCCGCTGCACTCAGCGGCTGCCAATCGACTTCGCAGATGAAGGCTACGCCTGCGCTGACCGAAACCGCGACCGCCGTGGGCAGCGATGCCGGCTTCACCGTACCCCTGCCCGACGCGGTTTCGGTGCTGCCGCAACCCTCGGGCATAGCGCCCGTCCAGGCAGCCGAAGTGACACCTGCTACACCAGCGCTCGATGCCGCCGCGCAGCCTGCTGCCGCGACCGCGGCCTTTGCCGGCGCGACGCCCGCGGCGCCGGCCATGCCTGCGGTGATGGCCGCCAGCGCCTGGCAGGCGCCTGCGCCCGCCAAGGCCGGACAGTCCGTCACGGCTGAGACATATACGACCGCCGGTCTTGTCATGCCGGCAACCGCCAAGGGCGGCGAGAAAACCTTGCCCGGCGTGCAGCAGGTGGCCTATGTCGGGCCGCAGAATCCGGCAGCCCTGGTGCAGTTCCCTGCCGGCCCGCTCAGCTCCGCGCCAGCAGAAGAGCATGCGACCGGCATGCGCGGTGACATCGATCAGCTGATCCAGAAATACGCCGCGCTCTATGAGGTGCCGGTCGATCTGGTGCGCCATGTCGTCAACCGCGAAAGCACCTACAACCCCAAGGCATACAATAACGGCCATTGGGGGCTGATGCAGATCAAGCACGCGACGGCGCGCGGCATGGGCTATGACGGCCCGGCCAAGGGCCTGTTCGATGCCGAGACCAATCTGAAATATGCGGTCAAATATCTGCGCGGAGCCTGGCTGTGTGCCGACGGCAACGCCAAGAAGGCCGATTGGCTCTACCAGTCCGGCTACTATTTCGATGCCAAGCGCAAAGGCCTGCTCGAGGCGACCGGCCTCGGTGTCGACCGCAAGCGGCGCCGGCTGCAGCCCGACGCCTGAGCGCAATGCCTGAACCGCGCCCGCCGGCTCCAAACGTCCGGCTGCGCAAGATCCTCGACGAGACAATCGTTGCACCGCATTGGCCGGACGGCTTTGCCATGCGCTGCTTCGAACATGGCGACGCACAGCCCTTGCATGCGCTCTTGGCCGAGGTGTTCGACGACGGCACCGACGGACCGTTCGACGAATGGTGGCCGCGCATTTCAGGCGATGCCGAATTCGACCCGGCGCTGTGTTTCCTGGTCATCGACGCCAAGGGACGGCTGGCGGCGGCAGCGCTGTGCTGGACGAGGGCCTTCGTCAAGGACCTCGCCGTTCACCCCGAGGCGCGCGGCAAAGGCATTGGCGAGGCGCTGATGTGGCAGGCTTTCAATGCCTTTCGCGATCGAGGCGCGCCGCATGTCGACCTCAAGACCAACACGGTCGAGAACGCCGCCGCGCTCAGGCTCTACGAGCGGCTGGGCATGATCCAAGTCCCTTGGGAAGGCTGAAGCGGCTGTTGAAATCCTTCGATTTGTGAACTGCTTCACATTGGCCGCTGCAACCGGATGCTACCTACCATCCATGCCTTTCGACCGATGGCGGATCGACGACTGGCTGATGTGGAGAGGCTGCACCGGCATGTGTTCAGCCACTCCTTGGCGGGTCCCAGGCGGGGGTTTGGGGCCCGCCAGTCGTTTCCGACTGGCCTTCAGATATCGGGAGCGTTGCCGATCGTCCTTTTGAGCTCGAGCGCCCAGGCGCGGCCCTCGTCGCCGCCCCACAATAGCCAGGCGATATAGCCGGCCGACGGATTGTCTTCATTGCCGTAATTCCTGCCGCGCTTGTCGACTTCGTGGCGGGCGAAATAGCTGACCACGCGGCGGATGGTGGAGGGCGCCAGCTTTTCGCGGTTCTTCAGTTCGGTGGCGCGGGCAACGCCGATCTCGGTGCCGCCGCGGCCGAACTGCTTGCGCAGTCGCAACCCCTTGGCGGCATTGTCGGCCACCACTTGCGGGCAACGCAGGTCGATCTCTTCGGTGCTTTGCTCGCCCATATGTGCTCCCCTGATCCCCAGAGATCCAGCTGAGAGGAAGAATACGGCAAAATGGGTCCATTTCCCGGACCAAAAATGTCGGAGCTGCTCGGGCTGGCTCGTCCTTGGGTCGTAAAGCAATCCGAGCCGGGACGCCGGCGCAACGGCCAAGGAGACGATCATGATCAGCTTCCCCAACGAATCCGCGAAGTATCGCACTGCCCGCGAAAAACTCCTGCAGAAGGAAATCGAATTGCGCCGCGCCATGGAGGCCGTGGCGGTTGCCCGCCGTGCTTTGCCGCCAGGCGGGCTGGTGCCGCAGGATTATGTCTTCGACGGGCTGGACGCGGAGGGCAGGCCGGCGCGGATAAAACTGTCGGAACTGTTTGCGCCGGGCAAGGATTCGCTGATCCTCTACCAGATGATGTTTCCGCGCCACCCGCAGGAGACGCGTGACGTGGCAACCAGTGGCGGCACGGCGAAACTCGCGCGGCCCGACCAGCCGTGCCCGTCCTGCACCGCGCTGCTCGACCAGTTCGACGGCGCGGTCGGCCACCTGGAAGCGGCCGGCTTCAACTTCGCCGTCGTGGCCAAGACGGCACTCGAAAATCTGGTCACGCTCGGCCGGGATCGCGGCTGGCGCAACATGCCGCTGGTGTCGGCGGCCAGCAACAGCTTCAAGCGTGACTATAATGCCGAGACGGCCGACGGCGCGCAGATTCCGCTGCTTTCGGTGTTTCACAGGGATGGTGACGGCATCAGGCATTTCTGGTCGTCGGAGCTTGACTTCGCGCCGACCGACCCGGGACAGGACCCGCGCTCCATCGGCACCTGCGAGATCCTGTGGAACCTGATGGATTTTACCCCGGAAGGCCGGCCGAACTGGCACGAGCAGCTGCAGTATGGCGAGGCGTGCTGTCATTGAGGGTGGCGCGCTCTTGCTGTCCTTTCGCACGACTTCAGTGTCCTTGGCCTGCGCTTCACGTCGCTGGTGAAGCTCTCGCTCAAGTCGGCCGGAACATCGGAACATCCGCTGCATTGATAGGAGACGGTTTGCGACCCCACTCACGGATTCGAAGTGCGACCCACACTTAAAACCGTATGGGACTTGGTGCGAGAAAGCGTGGTTGGCTTTGTCAACGACAATGCCCTTAGTCATGGCGCGGCGATGGCCTTTTATGCCGCCACGTCGCTGGCCCCGGTTCTGATCATTGTCGTCGCGATAGTTGGCATCGCATTTGGTCATGACGCAGCACAGGTGGCTTTGTCTGCTCAGATATCGGGGCTGATGGGTGCAGAAAGCGCGGCGCTCCTTCAAACGGCGCTCGAAGGGGCATCCAGCAAATCATCGGGAACCCTGGCGGCCATTATCGGTGTGGCGACTTTGCTCGTCACCGCCTCCGCGGTGTTTGGAGAGATGCAGCAGGCCCTGAATGCAATATGGAAGGTTGAAGCGAAAGGGAGTTCGCTGTCGCGTCTCTTGCGCGCGCGTGCGGCAAGTCTCGGCCTGGTCGCCGCTCTCGGCTTTATGTTGCTGGTATCTTTGGTGGCGAGCGCGGCGATCTCTGCTCTGGGCAACATGATCAGCGCTCATTTGCCGTTCGGCGAATTTGTTCTGAGCGCGATCAACACCCTGATTTCATTTTCCCTGATCTCCGTGATGTTTGCCGCGATCTACAAGGTCCTGCCGGACCGCGCCTTGAAATGGCGGGATGTCGGGATCGGTGCTGTCGTGACCGCCGCTCTGTTCACCTTGGGGAAGTCGCTTATTGGTTGGTATATCGGCACAAGTGCGATCGCATCATCATATGGTGCGGCCGGAGGGCTGCTCGTCATACTGCTCTGGGTCTATTATTCATCAGAAATCTTTCTGCTCGGTGCAGAGTTGACCCGCGCCTATTCCGTTCGACATGGAAGCAGGTCCGACCTGGACGGGCTGGTTCAAAATGCTCCCGCTTCAGAAAACCTTGTTTCAATTCGTCGAAAGCCCAGCTCTTCGGGCGCCGTTGCGTTGCTGGCGGTGGCGTGCGTGAGCGCAACGATGACAGCCCTTCTGCTGGGGCCTCGTCGCCCGTAGGAAGAGATCACGCTGCAGTCGTAAGGCTGCTTCCCTTTTCCCGCGCGAGCAGAAGGGACGCGGCTGGCAACCTCCCCGCATCTGCTGCGTTGGGTCTGCGAGGACAATTTCACGGAGCGTTTCGATGAAACCGCATCTCGCCATTGCCATGTTGGCCCTTCTGGCCGGAACGCCTTCAGCCTTTGCCCAGCAGGCGGTCGGCACTTTGCCGGCGGTGTCGGAGAACAAGGTCGACACCGCCACCTTCACCAAAACACTTGTAAGCGCCAACCGCTTCGAGATCGAAAGCAGCCAGATGGCCGAGAAGAAGGGCGTCGCGGCCGATGTGGCCGATTTCGCCGCGCTGATGGTGAAGGACCACACAAAGGCCGGCCAGGATTTCGAGGCGGCGCTGGAAAGGAGCCAGACCACGGCATCCATCAAGCCCGAAGGCCCGCCGCTGCTGCCGAAAGACCTGGCAATGCTCGACCAGCTCAGGGCGCTGGATGGCGAGGCCTTCCAGGCCAAGTACATCACCTTGCAGACCGAGGCGCACAAGCAGGCGGTGGCGATGTTTTCCACCTATGCCCGATCCGGCGACGACCCGGCTCTGAAGGAGTTCGCCAAGAAGACGCTGGAGGTGCTGAACATGCACGAGATGCATCTGAGGGATGTGGGGGCGGTGCATTAGGGATTCGACAGTCAGGACGGACCAAGCACAGCGCTCTACGGCGCGCCCCTCTGTCCTGCCGGACATCTCCCCCACGAGGGGGGAGATTGGCTGTCATTGCGACCTTCGCCAATTTCCAACGTTGCAAGAAGAGAGCCGGCGCCAAAGCGGCCAATCTCCCCCCAAGTGGGGGAGATGTCCGGCAGGACAGAGGGGGCGCCGTAGGGTGCCAAGTCCGATATCGCTCGCCCCTGGCAAACCCCACACCCAAACCTGGCCCTGTGCCTCCACCGGCCAAGCACTACACTGCCGGCATCACCCTCGGGAGCACCCCATGCCCAAGATCGATCTCGCATCCGTTCCAGTCCGCCAAGGCTCCGGCTACCCCGTGCCCTTCGACGCGCCCTGCGCCGACCGTACGCGCAAGCGTCTCGGTGATGCCGGCGGCCTGAGCGATTTCGGCGTCAACCTGATGACATTGCCGCCCGGCGGCTGGTCGAGCCAGCGCCACTGGCACAGCCATGAGGACGAGCTCGTCTATGTGCTGGAAGGCGAACTGGTGCTGGTCGAGGATGGCGGCGAGACGTTGCTCAGGGCCGGCGACTGCGCGACCTTCGCCAAGAACAGCGGCAACGGCCACCACATGATCAATCGCTCGTCGGTGACGGCGCGCTATCTCGAAGTCGGCTCGCGCAATCCCGACGATGTCATCACCTGCTCCGACATCGACATGATGAGCCCGAGTTCCGACGGGCGGTTTTTGCACAAGGATGGCACGCCTTATCCGGGGCAGGGGTGAGCCTTTTTCCTTCTCCCCTTCTTGTGGGAGAAGGTGTCGCCGAAGGCGACGGGGTGTTCCAGGGAAAGCCGACGTCTCACTCCGCTGGAACACCCCTCATCCGTCTCGGCGCTGCGCGCCGGTCCACCTTCTCCCACAAGGGGAGAAGGAAAGAACGCCGCTGGCGTTCCCCGAGTGCCGCGATAAGCTCGCCCGCAAACAAGGAAGGATCGCCATGACCAAGGAAATCGTCGAAGTGCCGGTGTTGTCGGCGGCGGTGCGTGCGCTTGGCGTGCCGCTGTCGCTGGTGACCAAGGGCGCCGGGCTGGTCTTCGTCTCCGGCATGCCGCCGCTCGATCTCACGACCGGCAAACTCGTCAAGGGCGACATCGAGGTGCAGACTGAGGCGTCGCTGAAGGCGCTGCGCCATTGTCTCGAAGCGGCCGGAAGCTCGCTGGAGAACGTGCTGATGGTGCGCATCTACGCCGCCAATGCCGGCTTCTACAACGCGATCAACCGCGTCTATGCCCGGCATTTCCTGGAAAACCCGCCCTCGCGGACATTCGTGCCTGTGGCGTCTTGGCCGATGGAGTTTGATATCGAGATCGAGTGCGTGGCGGTGGGGTGAAGAGGGCGTTGTTGGAGCGCTCGGTCAGGAAGTAACGGAGGCTTTCAATTTACTGAAAGCGCGTGTTAGATCTCCAATCTCGGGACTATTTAAATACTTTTGGGGGCGGGGATGCGTGAATTGCGGGCTGCAGTGTCTCGGATATTCACAATACTGGCGCTCGGACTATTGGCCCTGACAACGCTAGCAACTCCGCAGTTGGCGGCCGCAGAATGCTCGGATATTCGCATGGCGGTGGTCGGCCCCATGACGGGACATTTGGCGCTCATGGGCGAGCAAATGCGCCGTGGTGCTCAACTCGCAACAGACGACATCAATGCCAAAGGCGGCGTAGGGGGATGTAAGATAGCGCTCACCGTCCTGGACGATGAGGCCGACCCAACCACCGCCATCGCCGTTGCCAAAAAACTGGCCGAAGACAGAGTTCGCTTCGTTGTCGGCCACTACAATTCAGGGACTTCCATTCCCGCCTCGCGAGTATACGCGAAGAACAACACGTTGATGGTCAGTCCGGCATCGACAAATCCCGCGCTCACCGAATTCAAGCTTTGGAACGTTGTTCGGACATCAGGGCGCGACGATGTTCAAGGGACGTTTGCAGCTGAATATATGGCGGATCATTTTCCAGGCCGGAACCTCGCTATCGTGAGCGATGGTACGCCCTATGGCGATGGTTTGGCGAACAAGGCCGGGAAGGCACTGCGAGCAAAGAAGCACCGTGAGGTGCTGGCTGCCAAGATTAAGCAGGGGCAAGGCGATTTCGGGGGCCTCATCGGCAAAATGAAGGCGGCGAAGATAGAGGTTCTCTTCTTCGCCGGTCTCGCGGATGATTTTGGCCAGCTTATTCGCCAGACCAAGGATGCCGGGTTGAACGTTCAGTTTATCTCCGGCGATGGAACTTTCATCGACGATCTGAAGACGATAGCAGGGCCGGCGGTGGAGGGCGTCCTGTTTGTCTTTTCGCTCGAGGACCGAATCAATCCAGCCGCAGCGAGTGTCGTTGCGAGCTTTCGTTCGCACGGCTTTGAGCCCGAAGCCTACACGCTGAAGTCTTATGCTGCGGTTCAGGTGATAGCCAAAGGCATCAAAATGGCTGGGGCCCAAGCGCCGCGGGCTGCAGCGGCTTCTATTAAGTCCGGGCAGCCAATTCCAACTGTGCTGGGCGACCTGGCTTTCGATGCCAAAGGGGATCGGCTCGAGCGTGACACGGCCATGTATGTCTGGAGGAAGCAGAGCAACGGCGATTTCATCACGGAGCCGGCAAAATAGGGACGCCTATGCCTCTGCATAGGCCAATCTTATGAGCTGACGCTGCCCCTCATCCGCCTGCCGGCACCTTCTCCCCGTTAAACGGGGAGAAGAGAGCTAATCGCCTAGGCAAAATACTCCTGCAGCGGCCGCACCTCCAGGCTCCCCGCCTTCAGCGCCGCGATCGCTTCCGCCACCGCAGCAGCGCCCGACAGTGTCGTATAATACGGCACCTTCTGCATCAGTGTTGCCCGCCGTAGCGACTTCGAGTCCGACACCGCCTTCTGGCCATCCGTGGTGTTGAAGACGATCTGGACCTGGCGGTTGCGGATGGCGTCTTCGATGTGGGGGCGTCCCTCCAGCACCTTGTTGATCTTTTCGGCGACCACGCCGTTTTCGGCGAGGAAGCGCTGCGTGCCTGAGGTCGCCAGCACTTTGAAGCCCTGGCCGGCGAGGCGCTTGACCGCCGGCAATATGCCTTTCTTGTCCTCGTCGCGCACCGAGACGAACAGCGTGCCGGAGCGCGGCAGGTCGACGCCGGCCCCTAACTGGCTCTTGGCGAAGGCCAGCGCGAAGTCGCGGTCGAGGCCCATGACCTCGCCGGTCGAGCGCATTTCCGGGCCGAGCAATATGTCGACGCCGGGGAAGCGGGCGAAGGGGAAGACGGCTTCCTTGACTGCGATGTGGCCGGGATTGCGCGGGTCGGGCATGGCGCCGTAATGGGCGAAGGCGTCTTCCAGTTTTTCGCCGGCCATGATGCGGGCAGCGATTTTCGCGATGGGACGACCGATGGTCTTGGCGACGAAGGGCACGGTGCGCGATGCCCGCGGGTTGACCTCCAGCACATAGACCGTGCCGTCCTTGATCGCATACTGTACGTTCATCAGTCCGCCGACATTGAGCGCGCGGGCAAGCGCCGCCGTCTGGCGCTCAAGCTCGTCGACGAGGTCGGACGGAAGTGCGTGCACCGGCAGCGAGCAGGCCGAGTCGCCCGAATGGATGCCGGCTTCCTCGATGTGTTCCAGAATGCCTGAGACAAAGGTCGCCGTGCCGTCGCAGAGGCAGTCGACATCGACCTCGATGGCGCCGGAGAGATAGGTGTCGAACAGCAGCGGGTTCTTGCCCAGCAGCGTGTTGATCTGGCCGGTCTTGTCGTTGGGGTATTTCTGCTTGATGTCCTCCGGCACCAGGCCGGGCACGGTGTCGAGCAGGTAGGTCTGCAGCATGCCCTCGTCATGGATGATCTGCATGGCGCGGCCGCCGAGCACGTAGGAGGGGCGCACGACCAGCGGGAAGCCGAGCTCACCGGCGACGAGGCGGGCCTGCTCGACCGAATAGGCGATGCCGTTCTTCGGCTGGGTCAGGTTCAGCTTGTGCAGCAGCTTCTGGAAGCGGTCGCGATCTTCGGCGAGATCGATCATGTCGGGCGATGTGCCCAGGATCGGGATGCCGGCCTTCTCCAGCGCGTCGGCGAGCTTCAGCGGCGTCTGGCCGCCGAACTGGACGATGACGCCGACCAGTTCGCCCGACGCCTGTTCGGCGCGCAGGATCTCCAGCACGTCTTCCGCCGTCAGCGGCTCGAAATAGAGCCGGTCGGAGGTGTCGTAGTCGGTCGAGACCGTCTCAGGATTGCAGTTGATCATGATCGCTTCATAGCCGGCGTCGCGCAGCGCGAAGGCGGCATGGCAGCAGCAATAGTCGAACTCGATGCCCTGGCCGATGCGGTTGGGACCGCCGCCGAGGATGACGACCTTCTTGCGCGCCGAGACCTGCGCCTCATTGGCGAGCGCGCCGGCGAAGGGCACTTCGTACGTCGAATACATGTAGGCGGTGGGCGAAGCGAACTCGGCGGCGCAAGTGTCGATGCGCTTATAAACCGGATGAACGTCGAGCTTTTCGCGAGTCTTCTGAATCACTTCGGCGTCGGTCTTCGTCAGCGACGCGAGGCGGGCGTCGGAGAAGCCCATCGCCTTCAGCGTGCGTAGATTGACGGCGTCCTGCGGAATGCCGTGCTCGCGGATGCGGGCTTCCATGGCGAGAATGCCGGCGATCTGTTCGAGGAACCACGGGTCGATCTTGCACATGGCATGCACGTCTTCCAGCGAGGTGCCCATGCGGATCGCCTGTGCCACCATGCGCAGGCGGTCGGGCGTCGGCGTGCCCAAAGCGGCGCGGATGGCGTTGCGGTCGTCGACGTGGCTGGCGGGCGCAGTGCCATGACCAAGGCCGGGGATTTCGATCTCGTCGAGACCGGTCAGGCCGGTCTCCAGTCCACGCAAAGCCTTCTGCAGAGACTCCTGAAAAGTGCGGCCGATGGCCATCACCTCGCCGACCGACTTCATGGCGGTGGTCAGCACCGGCTCGGCACCGGGGAATTTCTCGAAGGCAAAGCGCGGGATCTTGGTGACGACGTAGTCGATGCTCGGCTCGAACGAGGCGGGCGTGGCGCCGCCGGTGATGTCGTTCTCCAGCTCGTCCAGCGTGTAGCCGACGGCGAGTTTCGCGGCGATCTTGGCGATAGGGAAGCCGGTCGCCTTGGAGGCGAGAGCGGAAGAGCGCGAGACGCGCGGGTTCATCTCGATCACCACCAGCCGGCCGTCGGCCGGGTTGACGGCGAACTGCACATTCGAGCCGCCGGTCTCGACGCCGATCTCGCGCAGCACCGCGATCGAGGCGTTGCGCATCATCTGGTATTCCTTGTCGGTCAGCGTCAGCGCCGGAGCGACCGTGATGGAATCGCCGGTGTGCACGCCCATCGGGTCGATGTTCTCGATAGAGCAGACGATGATGCAATTGTCCGCCTTGTCGCGGACGACCTCCATCTCATATTCCTTCCAGCCGAGCACGCTTTCCTCGATCAGCACTTCGGTGGTCGGCGAGGCGTCGAGGCCGGACTGGACGATGTCGTAGAATTCGGCGCGGTTGTAGGCGATGCCGCCGCCGGTGCCGCCCATGGTGAAGGAGGGGCGGATGATGGCGGGCAGGCCGACATGGTCGAGCGCCTGGGCGGCGATCGCCATGCCGTGGCTGATGTAGCGCTGCTTGCGGTCGCCTTCGCCGAGGTTCCAGCGGGTTTCCAGCGCATCGAGCGCGGCGTCGAGATCGGCAGGCTTCTCTGCCTTGAGTGCGGCGCGCTCGGCCTCATGCATCTTGCGGTCGGTGTTCTTGACGTCGGTGGCGTTGGCCAGCATCGACTTCGGCGTTTCGAGCCCGATCTTCTTCATCGCCTCGCGAAACAAAGCGCGGTCCTCGGCCTTGTCGATTGCCGTGGCGTCGGCGCCGATCATCTCGACATTGTAGCGGTCGAGCACGCCCATGCGGCGCAGCGACAAAGCGGTGTTGAGCGCGGTCTGGCCGCCCATGGTCGGCAACAGCGCGTCGGGCCGCTCCTTGGCGATGATCTTGGCAACGACTTCAGGCGTGATCGGCTCGATATAGGTGGCGTCGGCCAGTTCCGGGTCGGTCATGATGGTGGCCGGATTGGAATTGACCAGGATGACGCGGAACCCCTCTTCCTTCAGCGCCTTGCAGGCCTGGGTGCCGGAATAGTCGAACTCGCAGGCCTGGCCGATGACGATGGGGCCGGCCCCGATGATCAGGATCGACTTGATGTCGGTGCGTCTTGGCATCGTTGTGAGTTCCGTTCGGCGAGCGGCTTGCACGAAAAACCGGGACGGGAAGACCCGGCCGGTTGTGCTTGCGATTCTGGTATCAGGCTAGGAGGGCCTTATAGGGAAGAGTTTTGGGAGATGTAACCCCGAAAATGAGGGATTGTGGGGCTCTCAGCAACAAGCGCCTCATTCCGTCGCGCCCCCCTCTGTCCTGCCGGACGTCTCCCCCACCAGGGGGGAGATTGGGTGTCGCGATTGGTTTCGCCAATCCTGAACGTTCAAGGGAAGCCGTTAAATCGAAGCTGCTGATCTCCCCCCTTGCGGGGGAGATGTCCGGCAGGACAGAGGGGGTGCTGTCCCGCCGGCGTTCGAGGCTCAAGCTAACCTCCGGTCGCCACGGCGTCGATAATCTCGAAGCGTTCTGAGGCGCCGATGCGGATCATGTTCAAGCTGCCCTCGCGGGTGAAGCGGAATTCGTCGGGAGAGTCCGAGCCGACAGGCAGGCCGCCGTGAAAGCTGATGATGCGCGTTCCGCCATCCGGCCAGGTCACGGTCACCGCGCTGTCGCCGCCGGTATGGGCGACGTTTATCTGGCACTGCATCATCGGTTGGCCGACATAGCGGGCGCAGGGAATTTCCAGGGTTTCATTCGCCGCCAGCGCTAGGCCATAGGCATCCTGCATGGCGATCTCCGCCGCGGACTTCGGCATGGTTTCGGTGCTGGCCGGCTGGCTCGCGCTACCCAGCCGAGCGGTCAGGTCGGGTGCATCGGGGGTCGCACCGGTTTCGGTGGCCACGGCGTCCGCCGCCTGGTCGGGCACCGTCGCCGGATTGAGGGGCACCAGATAGCGCGCCGGCGCCCAGCCGCTGACTTTGGGATTGTCTGAAACAATCTTGCACCAGGGATGTCCGTCAATGTCGTTGCAGCCGAGGTTGCGCACGCTGGCACCTGCAGCGACCCGCGCCTCGGTCTTGCCCATCGGCGAGGGCTCGGCGCGGATGTTGAGCAGATCGTCGGGGGCAAGTCCCGTAACGATGGAGATGAAGGGCGTATCTTCCGCGTGGGCCGGGACAACGGCTAGCCATGCCGCCATCAGCAGCGGAGCGGCAATCAGCGCATGCAAACTTGTTCGGAGCGTAACGATGCGCCTCATCATTGGCCGTGCACTGATACTCTGTACCTTTGCCGCGGTATGTTCAGCCGCATGCGGAGGCGGTTTTATAGGGGACGATGCGCCGCCATGTAAGTCCGAAAATGCGTCCGATCTTTGGTGCCGGGAGGGCGGAGGCAGGCACGGCTGTGCCGTTCAAGCGGAGCCTTGCCAAGAGGGTTTCGGCATAAAGCCGGTTCTGAGCGCATGCGCCCATTCCGGCCGGCCCGCCTGTTCTGCCTGAATGGCCGCCGCTTCGTGGTCGTAGTCGACGGCGATAGTCTCGAAACGGTCCGGCCCTTCGTCATCCAGGGTGACGATGCCGTAGCGCGCATGCGGGCTGCCCTGCTCCGAAACATGCGCCGGCGGCGTGTCATCGTCATAGGCGGGGCAGCCGACGCTGCCGGGGTTGAAGAGAACGGGGCCGCCGGGGATGCGGATCAGCTCCGCGCGGTGGCTGTGTCCGCACAGCACGATGCGGCAGGCGAGCCCCTTCAGCCGCCGCTGAATGGCGGCAAGCGGCGCGCGCACCAGATGGCCATCGACGATCGCGTCGAGCAGATATTTCTCGTCATGGTCGGGCCGGGCATGGAAGGCGACCACGCCGGGAATGATCTCCAGCGTGAAGGGCAGGGCGAACAGGGCCTCGCGCTGCGCCCCCGTCAGCCGTTCCTGCGCGTAGCGGTCGGAGGCCCACATCGTGTCGTCGGCGGGATCAACGGCGACGCGGCGGTCATGGTTGCCGCGCACGGTCGGCAGGTCGAGCGCTTCCAGCCGCTCGAACGTCTCGCGCGGCCACAGCGGGCCGGAGACGCAATCGCCGAGATTGATGGTGAGATCGGTACCGCCGCGCCGCTTGAGATCGGCGAGCACGGCTTCCAGCGCCAGCACATTGCCATGGATGTCGGCGAGAACGGCAATGCGCATGCGGCGGGCTCCTTGGTGCAGCCCGTCGGGGCTTGCGGCCCGCCTTCGTTATCAAGCTCCTGCCTTTTATCAAGCCCTTGAGATCGTTCGCGACAGCCGGGAGGCTTTGGCTATCGCAGAAGCACTCCGTCTGCTAGCGTCGACGCCGTCCAGAGTTCGTCTGGGGGGAATATCCGCTCAAGACAGCCTCGGAAGGACCAGGCGATGACCCGCGACCAGATGGTTGCCCACCTCCGCGCCGCCAATGATGTCGCGCGCGAGACTGCCGCGCACGGGCATCATCCTTTCGGCTGTGTGCTCGTCGGTCCCGACGATCGTATCCTGATGCGGCAGGGCAACATCAACACCGTGCGCCACGCCGAGACCGAACTCTCCCGGCGTGCCGCGGACGCCTATCCGCCGGAATTCCTGTGGTCCTGCACGCTCGTCACAACCGGCGAGCCCTGTGCGATGTGCACAGGAACGCTCTACTGGGCCAATATCGGCCGGCTGGTCTATGGCTACGAGGAGACCAAGCTTCTCGCGCTGACTGGCGACCATGCCGAGAATCCGACGATGAGCCTGTCGTCGCGCACAGTGCTTGGCTCCGGGCAGAAGCCGGTCGAGGTCCACGGTCCTTTCCCCGAGATGGACGAGGAGCTTCTCGCCCCGCATATCGGTTTTTGGCAGCGCTAGATCGACGGAATTTTACTTTGGATCCGGGCTAGAGCTTTTCACCGTTTCACGGAAACGGCAAAAACGCGCTCTATCTCTTTGATTTAACGCAATTCCCTAGGGAATAACGAAGACAACACCACTGATGATCCGGCGGTCGTCCATGCCGTGCGACAATGGAAAGTATGGCTTAATGCGGCGCATCTGCGTCTCAGGCAACAGCATCAAATTACTCATGGCAGCGCCTCCTTGCGCAACCATTGGATCAATCCGTCGAGGACGCCGCAAATGGCAAATGCCAGCGTCCCTGTTGGCCCAAGCCAGACATCGGGGTAAACTGGACGTCGCTTCTCCTTTGAGGTGCTAAGGTAGCGGATGCCCGTCTCGGCTTACTTCAAGGCAGGTTTGTTTGTAGTCGCCGCGGCTGCCGCATTGTTCGCAGCGGCCGGCACGATCGCTGTCCCAGGCTTTTGGGCCTATCTCGCAATCTTCGCTGTCGTCATGATCGTTTCGTTCGCGGCGCTCGATCCGGACCTCCTGCGCGAACGTATGCGGCCGGGTGGCAAGAAGCCGCCGCTCTCGTTGAGGGTCTTCTCGCTCGTTCTGTTCATGCACTGGATCGTTGCCGGGCTTGACCGTGGCCGATTCCATTGGAGCGACAACGTGCCCGATTGGCTTCAGGGCGTTTGCCTGTTCACGGTCGCGGCCGGCTACGCCCTGGCACTATGGGCTATGCGTGTGAACCGTTTTTTCTCCTCAGTCATCCGCATCCAGGCCGACCGCGGCCAGGACGTCGTCAGCACGGGGCCTTATGCCTTCGTCCGCCACCCTGGCTACGCCGCTGGATTTCTGATCATAGCGGCAAGCGGACCCGCGCTCGGATCGTGGCTTGCGGCTGCGCTTGTTGTGCTCTTCAGCCTGCCGTTTCTGGCCTACCGCACCATCACGGAGGACCGAATTCTTCGCGCGGAGCTTGCGGGCTATTCGGATTACGCAGCGCGGGTCCGATGGCGGCTTCTCCCGGGTATTTGGTGAGGCCAAACCTCCTTAGGAAGCGGAAGCGTGCTTCGAAGGTGGTCGCGGCCTGTCAATGCAGCAAATTTTTGCCGTGGTCCCTTGGGCTCACGTTTTGGTTCCGATTTCTGAAGTTGGCGCTTTTGAGACCTTGGTCCAAAGCTCATAATGGCGGGAAGTTGCCGTTCGTGGCCTATTCCGAAAGCGATGACTCTTGGCAGTTGATGCCAGATTAATAGGTCCTGACCCTAGGCCGGCACTTCGATGTTGTGGCCACCGACCGCGGGAAGGGCAGGATCGTCTCCGGCCGCGGCGATGATGCTGTCGAGCAGGCCGGGGAAGCGGGCGTCGAGATCGGCGCGGCGCAGTGTAATCATCCGGTTGGTGCCGACCACTTCGGCGCGGGTGACGCCGGCTTCGCGCAGTTTGGCAAGGTGATAGCTGAGATTGGTCTTCGAGCCGAAGTCGAGGAACTGGCTGCAGTTCAGCGCCACGCCTTCCTTGCTGGCGAGATAGCGCACGATGGCGAGCCTGGTCGGGTCGCCAAGCACGGCAAGCACGATCGGCAGGCTGATCTGGTCTGTATTGGGATGCGGCAAGGTCATGGCCCGAACCTAAGCACAGTCGGTGGCGATTTCAACGCGTTCATCCTTTGCGGGGCATACACAGTGTTTCTCCGTTTCGCGACCAGGCTCACCGGCTGTCCTGACACAGGGCTGTCAGCAGGCTTCAGCTATTTTTACCTGGCTTCATTGACATCATGCCCTGTTATGTCCAATTGTTCAATAACTTTTGAACTAAGGGACCTCCCCATGGACAAGCGCCTCTTCTGGCTTGCGCTCGGATCGTTCACGATCTCGACCGAAGGCTTCGTCATTTCCAGCCTGCTGCCTGACATTGCCGGCGACGCCGGCATTTCGATTCCGCTCGCCGGCACGCTGATCACCGCCTTCGCGCTCGCCTATGCGATCGGCACGCCGATCCTGGCGACGCTGACCGGCGAATGGGACCGGCGCCGGGTCATCCTGTGGACGCTGGCCTTCTTCGTCATTGGTAATATTGCTGCCGCGGTCAGCTCGTCCTTCGAACTGCTGCTGATCGCCCGCATCATCATGGCGCTGTCGTCCGGCCTGTTTGCTGCAACCGCGCAAGGCACGGCGGTGGCGCTGGTCGATGACCATCACCGCGCCCGCGCCATTGCTGTCGTCGTCGGCGGCACCACGGTGGCGGTTGCGCTCGGCGCGCCGCTCGGTGCGCTGGTCGCTGCCTTTGCCGGCTGGCGCGGCACGTTCTTTGCCATCGCCGGGCTCGGCGCGCTGGTCGGCGCCATCCTGTGGTACCGGCTGCCGCGCGGCATTGTCGGCACCAGGCTGCCGCTCAAGCGGCGGCTGGCCGCGGCGTTGCGCCCCGGCGTCATGCCGATCCTTTTGACCACGGCGCTGGCCCTGATCGGCGCCTTCTCCGTGTTTTCCTATATCGCACCGCTGGCCATCCAGAGCGGCGGCCTGAGCCCGCTGGCGCTGCCCGGCATGCTGCTCGCCTTCGGCGTCGGCGCCGTCATCGGCAACATAGCCGGCGGCCAGGCGGCCGACCGGTTCGGCGCGACGCGCACCGTCGGTTGGTCGCTGGCGCTGAGCGCGGCCATGCTGGTCATGCTCTCGGTCGTCCCGACCTTCCTGCCGCAGCATCTCGCCGGGCCGGTGCTGATGGCCATGATGGTGCCGTGGGGTATGGTCGGCTGGGCATTCCCGCCGGCGCAGGCCAGCCGCATCATCAAGCTGGCGCCCGACGCGGCCCCCATCGTTCTGTCGCTCAACGCCTCGGCGCTCTACCTCGGCGTGGCGCTGGGTGCAGTGGTCGGCGGTGCCGTGCTGCGCTACGGCGTGCCGGCCGATCTCGGCCTGGTCGCCGCCATCTTCCCGCTGATCGGGCTTGGCGTGGTGCTGGCCGGCCGCTGGGCCGGCCGGGCGGTCGCCGTGCCGGCGGAGTAGACTTACTGGTTTGACGCAATTCCCAAGGGAAAGCGCTGCGCGCTTTTCCTGGGAAAACCGCTGCACACTTTTCCTGGAATTGCTTTTCCAGATCTGATTGCCGGCCGCTCTTTCAGCTTGAAGGGGTGGCCGGCGGCGTTTCGTAATCCAGTGCGGCGACTTCATCCAGCATGGCACGCAGGTCGGCCGCCCGTTGCTCGCCGACCATGTCCTCGAAACGCTGCTGGGCAATGCTCCACAATTTCGTCGCCTCCTCGAGCTTGGCGAGGCCCTGGCTTGTCAGCCGCACCCGCTTGATGCGGCGATCGCCCTTGTCGGCGAAGGTTTCGACATAGCCGTCACGGATCAATGGCTTCAGCGTGTGGCCGAGCGCCGACAGATCCATGACCATCTCTTCTGCAATCGTACCCATCGCCGGCTCGCTGCCGACATGGATCTGGTACAGCAAGCCGTATTGTGTGCCCTTCAGGCCCGAAGGCGCGATCACATCGTCATAGAAGCGGCTGAGCTTGCGCGCGGCGCGCCGCAGCGTGGCGTTGTTGCAAGGGCTGAATCCCGGCATCGCAGTCTTGTTCATCACCATTCCTTCCCGGCAAAAGCGCCTGCCGGCCTGCCGCAGAAATAGTTTCTGGCGCCACCGTTGACAAGATAGTGGCATATACCTACTTCCCCGATAGTGGCATATGCCACCAATTGGAAATCAGGCGGCGAGGGACATCCAATCTCGCCGGAAAGCTAAAAAAGGAACACGACAATGAGTGGACAGGACAACAAGGGAACCGCAGTGATCACCGGCGCATCGGCAGGCATCGGCGCGGTCTATGCCGACCGGCTGGCAGGGCAGGGCTATGATCTGGTGCTGGTTGCGCGGCGCGCCGACCGGCTCGAGGAACTGGCTGAAAAGCTGCGTTATGCCTATAAGCGCAAGGTCAGCGTGATATCCGCCGATCTCGCCGACGACGATGATGTGCGCCGCGTCGAGCAGGCGATAGCAGCCGACGATAGCGTCACGCTGCTGGTCAACAATGCCGGCATCGGCGGCCAAGCCGTGGTGGCGACCGCCGACGCCGACGAGGCCGAGCGCATGATCAAGGTCAATGTCATCGCCTTGACCCGCCTGACCCGCGCCGTGCTGCCGGGGCTTTTGGCGCGCAACCGCGGCGCCATCGTCAACATCGCCTCCGTGCTCGCCTATGAGACCTCGTTCGGCGGCATCTACAGCGGCACCAAGGCCTATGTCGTCAACTTCACTGAGGGGCTGCACCGCGAAGTCGCCGGCACCAATGTGAAGGTGCAGGCGGTACTGCCGGGCGCGACCCGCACCGATTTCTGGGAGCTTGCCGGCAGCGATATCGACCAGTTGCCGAAGGAAATCATCATGACCGCCGACGATATGGTCGATGCCGCGCTTGTCGGTCTCGCCAGGGGCGAAGCCGTCACCGTGCCGGCGCTCGCCGATGCGGGCAAGCTCGACACCTTCCTCGGCGCAAGGCAGGCCTTCTACGGCAGCCTGCATGCCGACAAGCCGGCCGCCCGCTACGCGGCTTGAGCTGACAGAACCCGGGTTCCTCACCCCCCGCAAAGCGGGGGAGAGGTGGCCGCGAAGCGGACGGAGAGGGGGCCTTCCTAGGGCGAATGCCTAATGGAGTCTGGTCACCGTCGTCGCGCCAGTCCCCCTCTCCGTCTCGGCTTCGCCGTGCCACCTCTCCCCCATTCCATGGGGGCGAGGAACTAGAGCTAAGCCCCCCGCCACATCGGAATGATCGACGCTGCGAGCACCAGCGCCAACACGATGTTGAGCGCGCGCCACTGCCATTCGGTCTTGAGCAGCCGTGCCAGCACCATGCCGGCCACGCACCAGATGGACAGCGAGATGGCCGCGGTGAGGCCGAAGGTAGAGCCGAGCAGCAGCGCGAGCTGCCCCGGTCCGTCGGCAAGGGCCGCGAACGAGGCCGCGGCACCCAAGCCCATCGCCCAGCCCTTCGGGTTCGTCCACTGAATGCCGGCGCCGCCGAAGAAACTGTTGGGCTTGGCCATCGTGACATCGAGATTGGGCGGCCCGGCGCGGCCGATCTTGATCGCCAGCCACACAAGATAGGCCGAGCCGATGATCTTCATCGCCAGTTGCAGCGATGGCATGGCCAGCAGCAGGCCGGCGAGCCCGGCGGCGGCGGCACCCGTTACCGTGGCAAGGCCGGCGGCACTGCCGGCCATCAGCGGCACGGAGCGGCGAAAGCCGAACTGCGCGCCCGAAGCGGTGGACAGAGTTGTGGCGATGCCCGGGGTGGCGGTGGCCACGAAGGCAAACAGGATGAGCGGCAGGATGGTCTGGAGCATGGGGCGTCCTTCGTCGAGGGCCTTATGGTAGACTTCCGCCTGCTTCAGTAAATGCAATGTTTGCGATGCCTCGCATTAGCGAATATAATGCTATGCATGATCCGAAACCTCGACATGGCTCTGATCCGCACCTTCGTCACCGTCGCCGACAAGGCCAGCATGACCGCGGCAGCGAACGCGCTGCACCTGACGCAAGGCGCCGTCAGCCAGCAGGTCAAGCGGCTGGAGGAGGCGCTGGGCTGCAGCCTGTTCGAGCGCGACCGGCGCGGCTTGCGGCTGACGCGGCCTGGCGAGCGGCTGTTCGGCAAGGCAAAGCGGCTGCTCGGCCTCAATGACGAGATCTGGGCCGAGATGGCGGGCACGGAGGTTGCCGGCCAGGCGCGGCTCGGCGTGCCCTACGACCTCGTCGGCACCTTGCTGGCGCCGGTGCTGAAGGCCTATTCGGAAGCCTATCCACGGGTCGAGATATCGCTGCTCTGCGCTGCCTCGCCGGATCTTGCCGCCGCACTTGCCGCCGGCACCATCGATCTAGCCCTTATCGAGGAGCCGGTCGGCCCGTCGGCCGGTGAATGCCTTGCCATCGACCGGCTGGTCTGGGTTGGCGCCAAGGGCGGCGTTGCCCGCGCCAAGCGGCCGCTGCCGGTGTCAATTGTCGCCGACACCTGCGCCTTCCGCCCGGTGGTGCTGTCGGCGCTGAACGAGCATGGTCTGGAGTGGCGCACCGTGTTCGAAAACGGCAACATCGACGCCACGACCGCGACGGTGCGCTCCGATCTCGCCGTCACCACGTGGCTGGCCTCCACCGTGCCGGCCGACCTAGATATTCTGCCTTTCGATGCCGGGCTGCCACCGCTGCCGAATTTCTCGATCAACCTGCATCTGCCAGGGTTTGGCGCGGCGCCTGCCGCGCAGGAATTCGCGCGGTTTATCAGGGATGGACTGGGGCGGCGGGCGATGGCGGCTTGAACGTGCGCTCCTTCTCCCCGTCACTATACGGGGAGAAGGTGCCGGCAGGCGGATGAGGGGCGGCGCGAACCGATCCGTTTTCTGATCCACAGACGTTTCGTCCAATTGGCGAGGTCAGCGCTGCCCCTCATTGCCCTGCCGGGTATTTCTCCCCGTATAGTGACGGGGAGAAAGAGCCACTCCTACTTCCAGTTCTTGCGCCGCTCGAGCTCGGCTTCGGACGGTTCTTGCGTGACAAACGACCCGACCTTGATCTCGCCTGATCGTTCGTAGGTCGCCATGATGACGCCAGTGGTGGTGGCCTGCGACTTGACGAGCCTGAAGGCGGCCGGCATCGCACTGTCGCCGAACAGCCGCTTGCCCTTGCCCAGCAGCAGCGGGAACGTCATCAGCCGGATTTCGTCGATCAGCCCGTTGGCCAGCAAGGTCTGGATCAGTTCGCCCGAACCCTGGATGAGCAGGTCAGGTCCATCCTCCTGGCTGAGGCGGCGCAACGCCGCGATGATATCTTCCCCAAGCCATTGCGTGTTCTCCCAGGTAAGCGAGTCCGGCCGATGCGTCGCCACATATTTGGTCGCAGGGTTGAAGGCATCTCCGATCGGATCTTTCTGATACGGCCAGTACGCCGCGAAGATGTCGTAGGTTCTGCGGCCGAGCAGCAGGGCGAAGGGTTTGGAGAAGAGTTCCTCCATTGCCACGCCTGCCACTTCGTCAAAGTAGTGGAAGGTCCAGCCGCCGAACTCGAAGCCGCCAACTGGATCCTCTTCCGGCCCGCCTGGAGCCTGCATGATGCCGTCGAGGCTGACGAAGGTGGCGGCGATGATCTTCCTCATTGGGCTTCTCCTTTTGGTGATCCGCGCCGTCAGGGCCGGATTTCGATCCAAGGACGGACGGGCAGGTGGCCTTCCGACAGGTAACGGCAAGAAATCCGCCGCCGCCCGGTGAAGGATACCTATTGCCGCTTTCGCCCGCTGCCAGGAGCCTGTGACGAAAACCAGACATCGCCGATGACAGCGGTGGCGGTCCGGTCGGGCGTCCTGTCAGCCGCCAGCCAGATCGAGCGGCTGCGGGCCGCTTGCTGGAGGTCGGGGATTTTCGCCCCGGAGCTGGCAACCGAGGCGCCAACGCAAGGGATGAACCAGGAGCGCATGAACGGGTCGCAGGCAAAGCCCTTGTCGGTGCGGGTTACCATTACGGCAAGGCCGACACTCTGGGAGGGGCGCCAGGGAAAGATCATGCGGCCGCCGGGCTTGAGCGCCCGTAGCCAGGCAACCGGCGGCGCCACGACACCGGCATTGACGTAGATGATGTCGGAAGGCGGCAGATCGCCTGTGACGGCATCGCCGTGGATGACTCTGGCATTGCGGTAGGGTTCGAGGTTCTTTGTCGCTCTGGCCGCAAGATCGGCTTCCAGTTCGAAGGCAGTCACAGGGCCCGGCGAAACCAGCCGCGCCAGCAAGGCGGTGTAGTAGCCGGTGCCGGCACCGGCATGGGTGACGGCCTCACCCGGTCTGGGGGCGATCCTGCCGATCCACATGGCGTGCAGGGAAGGCTCGCCATTGTTGATGCCCTTGTCGGCATCGAGCGCCACCAGCACATCCTGATAGATGTGAACCGGATCGGCGCTCGGCGTCACGATCCTGCCGTTGCCGGTGATCAGCGCCCTGCCGGCCACGATCGTCCAAGGTCCGGGACCGAGAAAGGCCTCGCGCGGCACTGTGGCGAACGCCTGTTCGAGGCGCGAATCGGCCGAGCCGGCATTTGCGGCCATCAGCTGTGCATAGAATTTCCTGGCGTCTTCCACACTTGTCATGATGCGCTACAAGATAGCGCGAACTGCCGGTTTGTCGCGGTCGCAAGGGGAAATTCAGCCGACGCCGAAGACCGTGTCGTAGAGCAGTTTGAAGTTGAGCACCAGGATGATCGCCGCGACCACCCAGGCAAGTGCCGCCACGCTGCGCGGAATGGCAAGGTTGCCCATCTTCTTCTTGTCGGAGACGAACTGCACCAGCGGCACAACCGCGAAGGGCAGCTGCATCGACAGGATCACCTGGCTGAAGACCAACAACTGGCCGGTGCCCTTTTCGCCATAGAGCGCGGTGACGACCACCACCGGGACGATAGCGATGCCGCGTGTCAGCAGCCGGCGCGCCCATTGCGGGATGCGCAGGCGCAGGAAGCCTTCCATCACGATCTGGCCGGCAAGCGTCGCCGTCACCGTCGAGTTGAGGCCCGAGGCCAGCAGCGCCACTGCAAACAGGATCGAGGCGATGCCGAGGCCAAGCAGCGGCGACAGGAGTTCGAAGGCCTGGCCGATCTCGGCGACATCCTGGTGGCCGGTGCCGTGGAAGGCGACAGCCGACACAATCAGGATGGAAGCGTTGACGAACAGCGCCAGGACAAGCGCGATGGTCGAGTCGGTCGTTGCCCATTTGATGGCGTCGCGCTTGCCTTTTTCGGTCCGTTCATAGGCGCGCGTCTGCACGATCGAGGAGTGCAGATAGAGATTGTGCGGCATCACGGTGGCTCCGATGATGCCGATGGCGATGTAGAGCATGGCCGGGTTGGTCACGATCTCCGTCGACGGCACGAACATCGAATGCAGGATCGAGCCGACCGGTGGGGCCGCGGCAAAGATCTGGATGGCGAAACAGCCGAAGATGATGATCAGAAGCGCGATGACGAAGGCTTCGAGATAGCGGAACCCCTTGTTCATCAACAAAAGCACGATGAAGGCGTCGAGCGCCGTCAGCATGGCGCCGCCGACCAGTGGAATACCGAACAGAAGCTGCAGCGCAATCGCCGTGCCGATGACTTCGGCGAGGTCGCAGGCGATGATGGCGAGTTCGCAGGCGACCCACAGCACGAAACTGACGGGACGCGGATAGTAGGCGCGGCAGGCCTGGGCGAGGTCGCGGCCGGTGGCGATGCCGAGCCGTGCGGCGAGCGCCTGCAGCAGGATCGCCATCAGGTTGGACAGCATGATGATGAACAAAAGCGTGTAGCCGAACTGGGCGCCGCCGGCGAGGTCGGTTGCCCAGTTGCCCGGGTCCATATAGCCGACCGAAACCATGTAGCCCGGCCCCATGAAGGCGAACAGGCGGCGGAACCAGATGCCGGATTGCGGCACCGCGATCGTGGAATTCACCTCGCGCAGGCTCGGCGGATTGTCCTCCGGCCTGTCAAATCGCCAGGCTGATCCCACGGTTGCGTCGGCTTCGGACATGGAGGGCTTTCCACTGGATGGATTGGTGTTGTCATCCTATCTATGTCAGGGCTCAACATTATGCAATAGGCTATATTTCATTGTATATGCTTCTTATGCGGCAGCCGGTTGGACGCGCAGGGAGCGATCGCAAACGCCGGTTGCACCTGCCATGGAATGCAAATAAACGGCTGGAACAGTTAAGCCCGTGCTATGAATGGCAAAGGGCGATTGATTTGTCGAAAGCCAGGAAGGAGCGCGTATTGGCGCTGAAGCATAAACCGGTTCGACGCGAAGAGCCGCTTCCGAATGCCGACGTTCATTCAGAAGGCTTCCGGCAGACGCGCGAAGCGCGCCGCAGCGCGCTGGTCGAGGATTATGTCGAGCTGATCGCCGACCTGATCGAGGACGGCAACGAGGCGCGGCAGGTCGATATAGCGGCAAGGCTTGGCGTCGCCCAGCCGACGGTGGCCAAGATGCTGACCAGGCTGTGCGCCGACGGGCTCGTCTCGCGCAAGCCGTATCGCGGTGTGTTCCTGACCGATGCCGGCCGCAAGGTGGCGGAGGAAAGCCGCATCCGCCACCAGACGGTCGAAGCCTTTTTGCGCTCGCTCGGCGTCAGCGCCGAGACGGCGCGGATCGATGCCGAAGGCATCGAGCATCATGTCAGCGCCGAGACGCTGGAAGCCTTCCGCAAGGCGATGATCGCGCCACGCTGAGGCTTCCGAGCCTCGGACCAAAGTCCATCGGAACCTCCGAACCTCATGCTCGTTGCTCCTGACGTCGCGCGCGATTGGTGCGCGTCAAGGGAGGAAACCATGGGCGTTGAACAGGCACCGACCGCGAAGGGCAAGCAAGCTGCCAGAGGATTAAAGCAGGCGGCTGCAAAGGATGAGCGCAAGACTGAAGCCGAAACCGGCCGGCCGCTGAAGAAGGGCGCCGCGCGTTTCGAGGAACGCTCCAAAAGCTCGGACGGCAAGAGCGCCGGCGCCAAGCAGAAGAGCTGAGCTCTCGGCCGCAAGCGCCAACGCTTATTCTTCGCTCACATCCTGCACCCAGCTGCGCGGATGGCCGTCGACGCGGAACTGGAAGATGAAATAGGGCGGGATGCAGGTGCCCTTGCCGGGCTTGGCCTCGGCCAGATCGTCGTAGCCGGCGGTGCAGATATAGTCCTCGCGGCAGGGATGCGCCTTGTCGCAGGCGCGCAGGCCGGCGGTCTTGGTGAATTCCTTGGTGCAGAATTTGTGGTCCTTGCCCGACGCAATGCAGTCGTTGAAGCCGGTCTTGGCCAGCCGTCCGCAACTCGCCTCGTCGGGCAGCTTTTCGCAGCTCGCCTTGCGCAGCATGCCGCCGGGAAAGCCGCCGGTCTTCTGCTCGGGATTGTCGTAGCGCTGGCGTGCCGCGCCATAACCGGCGAGTTTTATCGGCGGTTTCTTGTCGCGCGCCGGATCGATGGCACAGGCCTTTGCGGTGGCCGGCGAAAGGCGGCAATACTGGTCGCTGCCCCATTTCGACATCTTGATCTCGCCGAACTCGACGGGATCGCCGACCTGGATGCCGCCGTCGCTGACGCAGGTGCCAAAGCCCGGATGGATGGCGCTTTCATGGACGCCGGCGCAGCGCAGGCCGGCGCCGCAGGTCCAGTCCTTGAAGCTTGCATCCTCGCCGCTGTAGCAGATCGAGCCCCAGCCATTGTAGAGGTCGGTGCCTTTCAGCGCCTCGGCGTATTTGGCATCGGGACGGGCGGCGAAGCCGCGGGAGAAATCCGGATGGCTGCCGGCGGCGAATTCCTCGACGATGGCGCGCCGGCGCGGCAGGTCGGCGAAGAACACAGCCGAGCCCGGCACGAAGACAGCGTTGCGGCGCGGCTCGCTAGCCGGGTCGGCGCCGGTGTAGTGAAAGCCGGCAATGCCGTGCGTCTGATGGCAGCCGGTGCAGGTCATGTCGTTGAGACGCAAATTGAAGCCGGCCACCGATTTCACGCTGCGTAGTTCGTTGCCCCTCGCGACATAATCCTTCAGCGCCTTGTCGATGTCGGCATCGTCGAGCAGCCCATAGGCGATGTTGTTTTGCGATCTGGCCATGCCGCCGGGTGCGACCGAGACGGCGCTGGTCGCCAGGAAATTGTCTGATATCACCAGCCGGCCGCGATCGAGGTCGTAGATGTTGCGATCGGTCAGCAGCCATTTGGCGAAGCCCGGCCGGTCGGCCAGCACGATCTTCCTGTCGATCTGGTTCTCCATCTTCGATTCCTGGAAGGTGGACGTCGCCGGGTCCCATTTGAAAATCTTGAGGAGATATTCGGCATGGCCGCCGAAATCGCGCCGGCTCGAGGCCGACAGCCGGAGAACCTGCATGTTGAGTTCGAGCCGCATGATCTGCGATGAGTTCAGCATGGAGTTCGAAAGCGGACCTTCATCGGAGCGCAGCCAGGCCGCCAGCTGATCGGGCGCAAGGTCCTTTTGCCCGGCGGCCAGCCAGCGCTTGGCGACATCGGCACACGAGACGGCGGTGGCGCTTGGACGGTCTCTCGAAGCGCGGGCGCGCGCCTCGCCGGGCATGGCATTGAAGACCAGGCTCATGGTCAATGGCAGGCGCGACGAAATGCGCTGTGCCGTCTTCCCCTTCGCCGGCTTCTCCGCCACCGAATAGTGGAAGCGGTAGATCAGCCTGATTTCGCCGCATTCGGTGTGGCCGAGATAGCCGCGGTCCATGCGGTTGACGACGCCGGTCAGGTCGAGCGTCGAGCCGTCATCGTCGATGTATTTCGGGTTGAATGTCTGGCTGGAGTCCTTCGTCTTCGCCAGCGCGGCGACATAGGGATCGGGGCTGCCGGCGGGCTCGTCAGCGATCTCCTTCTTGACGGCATTGCGCACCGGAGTCAGCGCTCGCACCGAGAATAGGCCGCGATTGTCGACCTCGCGGGTGAGACCCAGCGCCGGACCGAGCAGGCGGCTGATCGACAGGCCGCCACGCTCGAGCGCCTGCAATGTGTCGGGATCGGTCACGGCGACGCTGGAATCGAGCGTGATGGCACATGCCGGCCACGAGCCAAGGCACCATAGCACCGGCAGCAACAGAAATCGGCCGATCGTCTGCAAGCCCTTACCCCCCGTTCGACCGGATGCTACAGCGCGCGTGCCGCCTCGACCAGAGCGCGGAGCGGCGATGCCGCCGGCACGAAAAATACTGTGACTTGGCGCAACCATTACGATAATTGTTTGTTGGGGTCGGACCGGGCCACGACATCGGCCAGGTCTGCCAGGAAGTTTGCATTACGGGGAGTTGCCATGCTCTGGAAGGGCCGCCGTCAGAGTGACAATGTCGAGGACGAGCGCAGCGACAGCGGCGGTGGTGGTTTCGGCGGCGGCAGCCCCGGCCAATTCCGCGTCCCGATCGGCGGCCGCACCGGTGGCGGCGGCAGCATCTTGCTCGTCATCCTCGTGGTGCTGGCCGGATGGTATTTTGGCTTCGACCCGTCGCAGATCCTGGGCAGCGGCGACAGCGGCGGCGGCCAGATCACCGACAACAGCGGCGGCCAGGACGAGGGTGCCGGCACGCCTGCTTCCGACGAGATGAAGCAGTTCGTGGCGACGGTGCTCGCCGAGACCGAAGAGACGTGGACCGGCATCTTCCAGTCACAGGGCCTGAAATACGAGGATCCGAAGCTTGTGCTGTTCAGCGGGCAAATCCGCTCGGCATGCGGCTCCGCCTCGACGGCAGCCGGTCCGTTCTATTGTCCCGGCGACCACAAGGTCTATCTCGACACCACCTTCTTCCAGCAGCTCGACCAGCAGTTCGGCGCGTCTGGCGATTTCGCCCAGGCCTATGTGATCGCGCATGAGGTCGGTCACCATGTGCAGAACCTCACCGGCATCCTGCCCAAGTTCAACCAGATGCGGCAGTCCATGGGCGAGGCGGAAGCCAACCAGATGTCGGTGCGCATCGAGCTGCAGGCCGACTGCTTCGCCGGTGTCTGGGCGCACTTCACCGGGCAGAAAGGTATCCTGGAACAGGGCGACATCGAAGAGGCGCTGAACGCCGCCAAGCAGATCGGCGACGACACGCTGCAGAAGAAGATGCAGGGCTATGTCGTGCCGGAAAGCTTCAACCACGGCACCTCGCAGCAGCGGCAGACGTGGCTGGCGCGCGGCTACAAGAGCGGCAAGCTTTCGGATTGCAACACGCTGACCGGTCCGATCTGACGAGACTGCTCGGGCCCGCGTTTCCCGGCGTCGGCCGACCGCCAAACTGCCGTCAGGGGATGTCAGGATCGACGATTCCCGACCGTTCCCTTATTGTTCCAGAATGACGCCTCGCCTATAACGGGCGCCCGCTCAAGGGCGGCTTAGGGAGCAGACGCCATCATGATCGACCCCAAAACCGCCAGGCGGGGCCTTGCGCTCGTCTTCACCACGCTGCTGCTCGACATTATCGGCTTCGGGATGATCATGCCGGTGTTGCCGGCCTATCTGAGGGAATTGAGCGGGGTCGGCATCAGCGAAGCGGCGATCGAGGGCGGCTGGCTGTTCTTCGTCTATGCGGCGATGCAGTTCTTCTTCGCCCCGATCATGGGCGGCTTGAGCGACCGCTTCGGGCGGCGGCCGATCCTGCTCGCTTCCGTGCTCACCTTCTCCATCGACAATTTGATCTGCGCCATCGCCTGGTCCTATCCAATGCTGTTCATCGGACGTGTGCTGGCCGGCATTTCGGGCGCCAGCTACTCCACGACATCGGCCTTCATCGCCGACATTTCGAACGACGAGAACAGGGCAAAGAATTTCGGCCTGCTCGGCATCGCCTTCGGTGTCGGCTTCGTCATCGGTCCGGTGCTGGGCGGGCTGCTCGGCACCTTCGGACCGCGCGTGCCGTTCTATTTCGCCGCCGGGCTTGCCTTCGTGAACTTCCTCATCGCGCTGTTCTTCCTACCGGAAACGCTGGACGAAAAGCACCGCCGCCGTTTCGAGTGGAAACGCGCCAACCCGGTCGGCACGCTGCTGCAGATGCGCCAGTACCAGGGCATCGGCTGGATCGGGCTCGCCTTCTTCCTGATGACGCTTGGCCACATGATGTATCCGGCGGTGTGGTCGTTCGTCTCCAATTACCGCTATGGCTGGAGCGAGCAGCAGATCGGCTTCTCGCTCGGCGCCTTTGGCCTGTGCGGGGCGATCGTCATGGCGACGGTGCTGCCGCGCGTGATCCCCAGGCTGGGCGAATGGCGGACGGCGGTGATCGGCCTGACATTTACCGCGGCCGGCGCCTTCGGCTACGCCTTCGCCTCGCAAGGCTGGATGATCTATGCGGTGATCGTCGTCGGCTGCCTCGAAGCATTGGCCGATCCGCCGTTGAGAAGCCTTGCCGCCGCCAAGGTGCCGCCTTCGGCGCAAGGCGAATTGCAGGGCGCGATGACCTCGATCTTTTCGATCACCTCGATCATTACGCCGCTGCTCTACACCGCGATCTTTTCCTGGTTCACGGGGCCGAAAGCGCCGGTGACATTCGGCGGTGCGCCTTATCTGCTCGGCGCGTGTTTCCTGACGCTGGCGGTCATCGTCTTTGTGACGAAAGTGGCGAGGCCGACGGCAGTGAGAAATGCCGCCACCGGCGTCGCTGAAGATGGAGCGCCGGGATGAGCCATGACAGCCGCATAAAGCCGACCAGGGATGGGGTGTCGCTGTCTCGCCTGGTGTTCGGCGCCTGACGCCTGCTCGACAGTGCCGCCCGCCGGTAAATGCCGCCAGGCTGGTTCTCTCGGAACCTTCTTCATGCCGCGGTTGTTGAACAGACCGGTCGACCGGTTTTCAATTTGCAGACGCAGACCAAGGGCAATCGCGCCGCATTTGTAACTCTGACAGGGCAGCGCAGCGCCCTAGTTTCCCTGAGACGGCTGGATTGGAACGAGAGGAGATCGCCATGTTGAACCGGATGCTTCATCAGGCAGTGCTCGTGCTCGCCGCTGTCTGTATTGCTGTGGCCATGGCGCAAGCGGCGTCTTCGGCGCGTCCGGGTCAGCCGCCGCCCGGCTTCACCTCGGCCAAGGTAGCGGTGAACGGCAGCAGCCTCCACTATATCAGGGGTGGAAACGGCCCGGCTCTCATTCTCGTGCATGGGTTCCCGGAGGACTGGACCGAATATCAGGCCATTATGCCGAGGCTGGCGCAGCGCTTCACGGTGGTTGCCGTCGACCTTCCCGGCATCGGCCGCTCGGCGCCGCCGCGAGATGACTATGAGGCCACAAATCTGGCGTCTCAAATCCATGGCCTTGCCGATGCCCTGCATCTGGAAAAGCCCTATGTCGTCGGGCACGATCTCGGCGGCATCGTCACCTATGCCTATGTCAGGCGGTTCCCGGAATCGCTGCGCGGCGCCATGATCCTCGATGTGCCGATGCCCGGCATCGATGGGTGGGACAAGGCGATCGCCGGCACGTGGCATATCGGCTTCATCCAGGCGCCCGGCCACCTCGCCGAAAAAGTGGTGCCGGGTCGGCAAGCCGCCATGCTCGGCTGGTTTCTCGACATCGGAAAATTCACCCGGCAGGAGCGTGGCTACTACTTTCGGATATATCGCGCGCCGCAACTGCATTCCGCGTTCGAGATCTATCGCGCCTTCCCCAACGACGGTGAATGGAACGCCGCCCAGACGGCGCCGAACGCCGTGCAGCTGGTCATTGCCGTCGGCCAGAAATCCTTCTTAAGCGCACTGTTGCCGACCTTTCTGGACGGCTATCGCGCCAAGGGCATGAGCCATGTCGAGGGGGCACATATACCGGACGCAAGCCACTATGTCGTCGCCGACAATCCGGATGGCGTGGCGGCGTTGATCGAAAAGCATGCCGGCGAAAACGCGCGCTGATCGCTCTCTCCATTAAACAGCCAAGGGAGAACGGAAATGAACGATCTGACGAAGAACGGATCTGCACTGCCCAAGATCGTCGACCGGGCTGCGTTCGAGACGGAACTCAACGCGCTGCGAGTTCGCGAGAAAGCCCACACCAGGGAAAGCGATGCCATCGCTGCTGCGCGCCGGCGGCTGCCCATGGTCGAGATCGACGGCGCAACGCCACTCATCAGTGACAAGGGTCAAGTGACGCTGCTCGACGCCTTCGAGGGCCGCACTCTGCTCATCGCCTATTATTTCATGTGGCACAAGGATCAGCCGGCGCCGCAGCAATGCGAGGGCTGCACTCTGTTCACCTCGCAGGTGCGGGAGCGCGTCTACATCAATTCGCGCGACGTCACCTACGCCACCTTCTGCCAAGGGCCCTATGAGCCCAGCATCCGCTACCGCGATTTCATGGGCTGGGACATGCCGTGGTACTCCGCCGAGAAATCGCTCGATACGCTGCTTGTCGACCGCCAGCACAACCGTATGCACATCGTGTGTTACGTGCGTAAGGGGAACTCCGTCTTTGAAACGTATTGGACGACCGCCCGCGGCGTGGAGGCGATGGACAACAATTACCACCTGCTCGACCTCACCGTTTATGGACGGCAAGAGGAGTGGGAAGACTCGCCGGAGGGTTGGCCGCAGCCCTGGGGCCAAGGCAAGGCGCGGATGCGCAAAGGCAGCCGCCCGATCGCCCAATGGGGGCGCCTGGAGGCAGGCTATTCCGACGATCTGGGGAAGGGCTGAATCAGCCCTGAAAGTTCACTCAGTGCCGCGTTCATGGCAACCAATTGAGGGCTATCTAGTGCTCGATCCATTCGCCTGGAATGTCGAGTGCCTTTGCCAGCAGCGCTGTGGTTTGCGCAGACGGTTTGCGACGATTGGATTCGAGGTCCGACAGGAAACCCTGGCTCACACCAATGGCATTGGCCAATTCAGCTTGCGTTTGCTTGCGCCAATTGCGCAATGCCTTTAGCCGGCTGGAGCCCCGCAAAATATCCATGGTCACCTCTGCAGGCAGGGCCTTTTCCGTTTTGAGTCCGGCCTTGCGTTCGTCGTAGATCGCCACATCAGCAGCGTCTTCCCGAGCTTCTTCGGCGGCATGCAGCAATGCTTCATAATCGGCCTTCGGGATGACGACCAGCTCTTCACCGGTTGGCGTCTTGATGATTTGCGGGGCGTTCATAATGTCTGTCCTATGAGCGGCTGTAGGTCGTTGTTTCACGCTTGCCGATATAGATCGCGAGAACAGTGGTGCGGTCTTCATCAAATATGACGCGATAGCGACCGATACGCAGTCTGTAACCATCCCGGCCGGCAAGACGCTTTACGTCCCCACGTCCGCTGACAGCATAAGTGATCAAGCCTTCGGAGACCTGCTCGCGGACATCAGCCGGCAGGTTGTCGAGATCGCGAGCCGCCGATACCGAAAGAATGATCGTCTTCACGGATGCAATATCGCATATTTATCGCTCGCTTCTAAGCGATATTATCGCTTATGCCAAGCGGGAAGATCAAACCCGCTCGGCCAGCAATTCCTCGCCGCGCTTTTCGCGGATCAGGTTGACGAAGCGGCGGAACAGATAGTGGGAATCCTGCGGGCCGGGTGAGGCCTCGGGATGGTGCTGGACCGAAAACACCGGACGGCCGGTAAGCGCGATGCCACAGTTCGAACCGTCGAACAGCGAAACATGGGTTTCCTCAACGCCCTCGGGCAGCGAATCGGCGTCGACGGCAAACCCGTGGTTCATCGAGACGATCTCGACCTTGCCGGTGGTGTGGTCCTTGACCGGGTGGTTGGCGCCGTGATGGCCCTGGTGCATCTTGGCGGTCTTGCCGCCCAGCGCCAGCGCCAGCATCTGGTGTCCGAGGCAGATGCCGAACACCGGAATGTCGGTCTTGAGCAGATCCTGGATGACCGGCACGGCATAGTCGCCGGTGGCTTCCGGGTCGCCGGGACCGTTGGAAAGGAAAATGCCATCCGGCTGCATGGCGAGGATCTCTTCCGAACCTGTGCTGGCCGGCACCACGGTGACCTTGGCGCCAAGCCCGGAAAGCAGCCGCAATATGTTGCGCTTGACGCCGTAGTCGATGGCGACGACGTGCATCGACGGCTCGGCCTGTTCGCCAAAGCCTTCGTTCCAGACCCAAGGGGTATCGCGCCAGACCGAGGACTGGCCGGAGGTGACTTCCTTGGCAAGATCGAGGCCGATCAGGCCTGACCATGCGGTGGCGCGCAGCTTCAAATCGTCGAGGTCGAAGCCGCCGTCGGGCGCATGGGCGATGACGGCATTGGGCATGCCCTTTTCACGGATCAGCGCGGTCAGCGCGCGGGTGTCGATGCCCGAGAGCGCGACGATGCCGCGCTTCTTCAGCCATTGGTCGAGGCCGGTGCCGGCGCGATAGTTGGAGGGGTTGGTGACATCGGCCTTGAACACAGCGCCGACGGCACCGGCGCGGGCGACAGGGTTCAAGTCCTCGATATCCTCGTCATTGGTGCCGATGTTGCCGATATGCGGGAAGGTGAAGGTGACGATCTGGCCGGCATAGGACGGGTCGGTGAGGATTTCCTGGTAGCCGGTGAGTGCCGTGTTGAAGCAGACTTCGGCGACGGCCGACCCGGTGGCGCCGAGACCGCGGCCTTCAATGACGGTGCCGTCGGCCAGCACCAGCAGGGCGGTCGGCTTTTCGGTTACCCAAGCTGGGGTCAACACGGGCGTCATCTCGGCCATGGCGGCACTCCTGTCAGGCTGCGCGCTTCGACGGCGGGCCATCTGCGCAGCAAACGGCGCGGCCGATTTCTCGAGCCTGCGCACCTAAATTCATTCTCTTATGCAAGGCCGAGTACATAGGGGAAGGCGCCAGAGCGGTCAATGATGCGGTGCCAAAACAACGGGCATTTGTTTCGTCCAACAATATCAGGGACTTGGCGCGTTTGCTTTACGAGTTCGCCACGGTTATTGTCCGCGCCGTTCGAAGGAGAAAGCATCATGCGCGCGAAAATCGCCGAATCCCTGAAGAGCGCGATGAAGGCGCAGGACAAGCACCGGCTGCCGACGCTGCGGCTCATCCAGGCCGCCATCCACGACCGCGACATCGCCAATCGCGGTTCGGGCAAGGAGCCCGCCAGCGACGAGGAGATCCTGCAGATCCTCGCCAAGATGGTGAAGCAACGCGAGGAATCGGCCAAGGCCTTCGAGGATGGCAAGCGGCCGGAACTGGCCGCGCAGGAGCGCGGCGAGATGGAGATCATCCGCGGCTTCCTGCCGACGCAACTGGACGACGCCGCGGTGACGGCCGCGGCCCGTGAGGCGATCGCTGCAACCGGTGCGGCGAGCCAGAAGGACATGGGCAAGGTGATCGCCGCGCTGAAGCAGAAATATGCCGGCCAGATGGATTTCGGCAAGGCAAGCGGCATCGTCAAGGGGTTGCTGCAGTAGCAGCGCTTCCCCGCTTCAAGGACGAGGAGAGCTTGAGATCCTGAGGAAGCGTGACGAACGCGACCTCAGTCATCACTAAAATTGTAGTATTCGCTGTCGCCTATGTTTTAGGAAAACTCCCCTAAGATTTCCAGTTGATGGATTTTAGGGAGCCTACAATGTCAACGACATTCAGCAAAAACCTGTTTCTAGCGGCCGCTTTGGCGATACTGATTGCGGTAGGCTTCTGGCAGTGGGCGCCTTCGAAGAAGCCAGCACTCCCGACTTTCAAAACTAGTGTTGCTGAGTCGCTGGACGACGGAATTGCGCGTTACGGTGCTGAAGGCTTCGCCAAAAAGAACGAGCAGGAATTTCGTGACGCTTTCGCAAAATTCCAAGCCAACGGGCCAAAAGTTCCTGGAATGCCGAAGGCGAAATAGGTCCCACCGCCGTATCCGCGTGGGTGCCAGGCGGCACTTTCTGGCGAGCTCTCTGGAAATAGCGATCCATGCGACCCCGCTCGGTGTGAGCACTGAGCCGGAACAGTCGGCAACCACTTGAGCGATTTAGCGTCAAGCCTATGCCTGCTTTGCCTGCCAGAGAGCATGGATTCATGATCGAAATCGTAAAACCGGCGCTCGAACACCTGCCATCCTACAAGGTCGCGCTCGAGCGCGGCTGGTCGCCGGATAATGTCCGGCTGATGGAGGCGACACGTGAGCAGCTTGCGGCGATCGACGCGGATCCGGTGGCATTCCTCGATAGCCTCGACGATCCCGAGGCGAAGGGCGGCCCAATCACCTTGCCAGACGGCACGACAGTGCCGCGGCTGCCCGGTTTCCGGCGCTGGATCTGGGACGGCGAAGCGGCAGGCTCCATCGGCTTTCGCTGGCAGAACGGCACCTCGGCGCTGCCTTCGCATGTGCTCGGCCATATCGGCTATGCCGTCGTACCCTGGAAGCGGCGGCGCGGCTATGCGACGGAGGCGCTGCGGCTGATGCTGGACGAGGCGAGGGCGGTCGGCTTGGAGTTTGTCGAGATCACCGCCAAGCCGCACAACCCGGCCTCACACAAGGTGATCCTGGCCAACGGCGGTAGACTCGTTCAGCGCTTCTTTGAAGACGCGGCCTATGGCGGGGCGGAGAGCCTGCGGTTCCGGATAGACTTGTAGCCAGACCCTATTCCGCTGCAGCTGGCAGCGGCGGTGCTGCCCGGCTGCGACCTTCCCAGACGTAGGAGGCGAGCGCGACCGCCACCGCGACCAGCATCGCCGCGGCGCCGGCCAGCGGCAGGCTGCGATAGCCTAAGCCGGCGTTGAGCATGGAGGCGCCCAGCGATGCGGCGAGCGCAATGCCGACATTGAAGCCCGAGGGAATGAGCGAGGAGGCGAGGTTGGAGGCATCCGCCGTCCAGGCCAGGATGCGGGTCTGGATCGGCGTGCCGATGGCGAAGTTGAGGCCGCCCCAGATAACGATAGTGACGACCATCGGCAGCGGGTAGGGGCTGACCGTATAGATCACGCAAAGCATCACCGCCTGCAAGGCAAGCATGGTGATCAGCGATGGCATCAGTTTCCAGTCGGAGAGCTTGCCGCCGAGGAATACGCCGATGGTGGCGCCGACGCCGTTGAGCAGAAGCACCCAGGGGATCAGGCCTTCATCGAGGTGCGTCACTTCCAGCAGCGTCGGGGTGATGTAGGTGAACAGGGCGAACTGGCCGATCATCAGCATCAGCATCAGGATGAGCGAGGTCCAGACCTGTTGGCGCGCGAGCACGCGCACCTCGCGGCCGAGGCCGGCGGACGGGGTCGACGCGCCTGCCGTGCGGGGCAGCAGGGTGGCCATGGCGGCGAATGCGACCACGCCAAGCGCGCACATCACCCAGAAGGTGGCGCGCCAGCCCCAGAGATTGCCGATCGCAGTGCCCGCCGGCACGCCAATGATGTTGGAGACGGTGAGGCCGGAAAGGATGACGGCGACCGCCATGCCGCGCTTGTCCTGCGGCACCAGGCTGACAGCCACCACCATGGCGACGCCGAAATAGGCGCCATGCGCGACGGCAACCGCGATGCGAAGTAGCAGCATCGAGGTAAAGTCGGGCGCCAGCGCACAAGCCGCCTGGCCAATCGTAAAGGCGACGGTCAGGGCAAGCAGCAGGGTTTTGCGGGAGATACCCTTGGTCGCGAGCGCCAGCAGCGGCCCGCCAAGGGCGATGCCGCCAGCATAGCCGGAAACGAGATAGCCGGAGGTCGGGATCGAAACGCCGAGGCCATCGGCCACTTGCGGCAAGACGCCGGCGATGACGAATTCGGTGGTGCCGAAAGCGAAGGCGGCAATGAACAGGGCAATGAGCGGAAGCATGGCGCGGAAGCGATCCTCGGATGAGGTGGCCTCAAACCACGGATGAAGCGCGCGGGCAATGCAGAAATTGTCGACGCTGCTTTAGGTTTTCTTGAGCGGGTGATGCGGCTTCTTCCTTCTCCCCCTGTGGGCCTGTTGCGTAATTGGCTGGTTGTGATTCTGTGAGTGGGAAGCTCGGAGGGAATCGCGATG